>CBFCWE010000026.1:0-44585 GCA_965601435.1 uncultured Methanosarcina sp. | reverse complement strand
GAAAGGAAAAGGATACAGAGTCAATCATATTTTACAGAACTTTCGGTGCACTGCCCATAACCTTATATCATAATCTTTCCCTTACTTTTAGAGAAAAGAAATTCGATTCAATAAATACTATTTTTTAGTTTTCCTGGTCACTCACCCGGTAAACTACCCTTCTTTTAGAATATCTCCCCCTGTACCCGCAAATAATGAAGATACAATCCACCTTCGTAAAGTGCTCGCACTCCCTGCACTCCGTAAACCTTACGCTTCTCCCAATCTTCGGACAATTTTCAACCCATCCCTCAAGCAACGAAAAACACCCCCTTGATCATCTTATTTTATCGAGCCGAAAATCCTGCCCAAAAACCCCACCTCCTCCTCTCCCCCTCCTTCTCAATAACTGCCACATACACCGAATCCCCCTCATCAATGAACTTTTTAACCCTCCACCCGCTCCCCTTCAATATCTCTTTCATTTCGCCCTTTGACACATACAGATAATCAAACCACGGAGTCACGTATCCCCCGTACCTAACCCGGAGCCTCAACTGCCCTGGCATCCTCCCCCTCTTTTTGTTGGATTCCAGGTATTGCAGGTAAGAAGGATCAATCGAGTTGTACGGATCGGTGCTCTCGGCAATGATCCTCGCGTTATCCTCCGTAATTTTATGGAACTTTTCAAGCAGCAGCTTTGCCCTTTCGAAGCTTCCGAAAAGCCCGAAGTTGTTTCCCAGCATGAGAATCGTCCCGAATTTGCCGGGTTCGGAATCTACTTTGGAATCAATCGCGGAACCGACCTCGCTTATGGACATCGATTTCACTTTTTTAAGTCCCCTCAGTTTACAGACCTCGACCGCCAGGGGAGACGTATCTATTCCAAGAACATCGAACCCCTTTTCCTGAAGGTAGAGGGCATGCCTTCCGGCTCCGCAGCCTATGTCCAGCACCCGCCCTCGCACGTAGTTCATCGCCTTTTGCTGGTATGAGGGCCAGTCTTCATATTCGGAAAGATACACCTCCGGGCTTTCGGATACGCAGGAGTGGCCGTATTCGCATTCCACAAGCTCAGATGCGCATTTTCCTCTAAAGCAGTCGAAGATTTCATGGCCGTATGCGTCCTGGTCATCGTTTAGAACCTGGTTGTCGTCCGCAAGCTGGTCATCGTTCAAGGCCCTGTCATCGTGCATAACTTTCTCCCCAAAAAGTTCCCTGGATATCGATAAGAAGGCAATGGTGAAAAAGGTGATGAAATCCGTGATGATTTATCCGGGTGATTTATCCGATATTTTACTATAAAAGGCTTCTAAAGACATAGTGACAAACTGAAAAAGATGGAACATAGAAACTGGGCATAGAGTAAAGGAGCAAGAAAAAAATATTTTGAGAATTAGTGGACTAAGAAAAAAATAAAAAAGTTATTGCCATTCGGAAGTCAGTCGGATCGGAACTACTGGATTTTTGATGCCTTTCCCATTCCCCGGTAAATGGCAAACCGGTTTAGGGAGGGCATCCGTCCTGAATTTTCCAGGTTCCGGGTGCCCCATTTGGTGCCTGGAGCTTATAGGCTTTGGGTCCCGGACCTTTTTTAGGTCGTTTTTCGGGCCGGCGTTTCCCCGGTAAAATGGCGAAACCGGGTTGATCCAACCTTCTGGAGGTATTTTTGTGGATTTTGTGGATTTTGTGGATATAGACTGTCCTCTCCCCGGGAGGGCACATTAAAATGGCAAATGTGTACTTCCCGGGGTAAGGCGTTGCAGGTCTAACTCACTTCCTGGGGGATATTGATAACAATACCCATCGAGAGAGGGATTAGGGCATTGTCATCAGCGTGATGTATTTTTTCCGAACTCGTTTTTTAATTCGTTTTTGCTTTCATTCTCGCATTTTTTTGTTCATGCTTTTGGGATTATCTCATTTAAAAAAAGGCCCCTAATACAATACAAATAGGGGCCCAGTCGATTTTTGATTCTTATCTCCTGTTCAAGAATCAATGGGTATATTTGAATCAATGGCTATATTTTCCTCTGAGCTACCAGACTGGCCCTGTGAATAGAACCAAATTGGTATATATATTGCCAGCACTCCAAAACCAACCAGAGTCGATGCCCATCCAATTTCAATACTGTTCAAATAGACGATACCTATAATGAAGAACGGTATATTTATCAAACCGAATATCAATGCAACATGCTTCCAGCCAGTTGGTGCTTTGAATGGTCTTTCAAGTCTTGCAAGCTCCGGGTCGTTCTTTGCTTTCACATAAGCAAAGAGGCTGATACCCTGTGCAGCAATATATCCAATTGCTGATGCAGCAAGAATCGCTACAGGTGTTCCAAGAGATACAAATCCAAGATTTATCACAGCAATGAACGCCATGGCAACATATGGAGCTCCGTTACCATTTACTTTGCTAAATACACGAGGAAAGTTCCCTTCGATCGCCATTGAATGCAGTGATCTTGAAGAACCAAGGTAAATAGTCTGTATCAACAAAATCATTGCTGTAATGAGCATGAATATTGCAACTACTGCACCTGTAGCTCCAAATGTCATCTGAGCAACGGGCAACAGTGGAGTAAATGATTCTGCAATCGTCTGACTTACACCAATGGTTCCGGTTACTGATGCCTGGATTAGTACAAATGACAGGAGACAGACTCCACCGCAGGCGAAAAGTGCTTTTGGTACATCGCTACCGGGGTTCTTGTACTCAGGACCATAGATCGCAGCCGTTTCCCATGCACATGCACTCCATTCAGCCATCGCAAACAAGCCGAATAAGATCAATATGTGATGAAGGTCCCATGCCCAATCCGTTGGAAACCATTCAGAAGTGATATTTGTTATGTTGAAATCACCTGTTGCAAATGGTGAAAGTGTTATAATAATAAGAGGCCCAAGAGACAAAACTGCAAGTATATATCCGAGTGTTGCTCCGCTGGAAAGTCCCCTAAGATTAATAAGCATAAGCAGAGAGAATATTGTTATACAAGTAATATATGCAATTTGCATTTCAGTAAAAGTATTTGAAAGTGAGGGAAACAAACTATAAAGATAACTAGAAGCCACCAGGGCGAATATGGACATTGCTGGAGCCCATCCAAACCAATAACTCCAGGCACTAAACCCACCAATAAATTTACCCTTGTCATACCTTCCTTTATGGTTTCGTGTTTTGAAAATGTTTTGTGCAAAACCCGGCAATCCGGATGCATTTGGAAAAGCTGTAGCCAGTTCTCCAAATGCAGTGTTTTGCGCAAAGCCCTGAAGTACTGACAGCCCCCATACGAGTATCGCAGCGGACCACAAATAACTTGATAAATAACCTATTGAGGGCAATATCGCAAGAGGAACACCCAAAGCAATTGCAAGACCCTGTTTCCAATCAATTGATCTCTCAAGGTTGCTGGCTTCACAAATCACTTTAGAACATTGTTCGGCATGCTGCCAATCAACACCTTCTTTTTTTTCAACCATACTTGATCACATCCTTTTTTAACAATACTCCACTTTTGGGTCGTGAGGGCGAGTTTCCGAAGACCATAAGCCTACGAATCTTTCCATGTTTTAGTTGAGGGGAAGTCCCACAGCCAAAAATGCTGCTTTTGCTTCTCCGTCAAAGGAGGAGTACCCACACTCAATTTGGTTTTCCCAGGTGTTTTTGCCCCTTTTCTGCCGCTATACACTTAACGGACTCATACTCCGGGGATTTTCCACTTCATCGTTTTTTAACAATACTCCATTTTTGGGTCGTGAGGGCGAGTTTCTGAAGCCCAGAAGCCCAGAAGCCCACGAATATCTCTTTATTTTTTTAAATGTTAGGGATGTACTCGTTTTTTTAGAGTATATTTTTACACTCAATGATTTGAAACCGGTTCAGGGGTTTTCGGAGGAACAGCCACTACTGCCTTAACCCGGGTCTTGATCCTGCCAGTTGAGGGAAAGCCCACAGCCAGGAATGCTGCCTTTGCTCCTCCGTCGAATAGGGTTTGTCACACACAATTGGTTTTCCCCGGAGTTTTGCCCCTTTTCTGCCGCTATGCACTTAACGGACTCATGCTCCGGGAATTTTCCTTTTTATCGTTTTTACTGCTTCGCACTTTCCCTGGCTGCTTCCACCATTGCTTTTATGTTTTCCAGGCTGGCCCTGGTCGGGATTCCGCAACCGGGGGCCAGGACATTTGCTCCTTTCCGGATGCATTCCAGAGACTCTTCTTTCACAGCTTCAGGGGTGCCCAGGAAAAGAGTATCTGCAGGGTTTAGGTTCCCGATGATTGCGGTTTTGCCTCCCAGGACTTCCCTGGCTTCGCCCACGTCCACCAGATGGTCCAGGCTGATCCCGCTTACTCCGGTTTCCGCCATCATCTCCAGGATGGGTTTCGAGTCTCCGCAGATGTGGAGGATGCTCGGGGCGTCCAGGCTTTCCACAAGCTCCTTGCAGTATGGGAAAGCCATTTCCCTGTAGTGTGTCGTCCCCAGGAGTTCGCTCCCTGCGGAAGGGTCAATGATGACCACGGCATCCGCTCCGTTTTCCACAAGGGCTTTGCCGTAGGCTTTCAGGACTTCCGTGGAATATTTCAGCAGAGACTTTACGAAGTCCGGGTTGTCGAAGAAGTCCATGAGAAGGGTTTCAACCCCCCTGACCTGTCCGGCAAGAGTGAAGGGGCCGACAATCCCTGCAATTACGGGCACGGTCTCATCTGCTTCCGCAAGGATCCTGACGGCTTCCACAACGGTTGCCATCCTGCCGTCCGCAAGCGGGTCCGGGCATACGGCATCCTCGAAGGCTTCTATTTTCCGGAAAGCCGCCCTCCGGATGGAGGGTTGGGAATCAAGCCGCCCTTCGCTGACCTGGGAACCCACGGTTTCGGCTTCCACGCAAAGGTCAAAGGGCACCCTTGCACTTTCGATTCCGGCAAGCCTGTTTGCCGCAAGGGCCAGGGTTGCCATCTTCTCCGGGTCGCGGTGGGCGTCGGGCCAGGAGGCCCCCGAAGCTTCCATCATTTCCACGGTTGCGGTTTGCAGGGGGCAGGCTGCCGAGACCCTGTCAACTTCTTCCAGTTTCAATGACGCAAGAAAACGTTCCTTATCGTTCATCGCCAGCCTTCCTACCTTACTCGGAAAGCAGTCTCTGAGCTACCCTTATGGCCTCGGAAGCATTGTCAGCATACCCATCTGCTCCGATGTTGTCACAGAACTCCTGGGAGACAGGGGCTCCTCCGACCATAATCTTGATACCGGGGAATTCTTCTTTGAAAAGCTTGACGTCTTCTTTCATTTCCATCATGCTTGTTGTCATGAGGGCTGAAAGGGCTACAAGGTCGACCTTTTCTTCTCTAATTTTATCCTGGAAATCTTCGGGAATAACGTCTTTTCCCAGATCGAAAACAGTCAAACCTGCGGTTTCAAGTAAGAGCTTTACGAGGTTTTTACCGATGTCATGGATGTCTCCAAGGACAACTCCGATGGCTACTCTCCCCGATTCCTTGATTTCATCGGCTTTAATATGCGGCTTGAAGATTTCCACGGCCCCTTGCATCGCCCTTGCGGCGAGCAGGATTTCCGGGACAAACATTTCTCTCTTTTCGTATTTGTCGCTGACAATGCTCATCCCGTTGGCACAGCCATTAATGACTGCATCATAAGCATCGACGTTGTTCTCCAGAGCCTTGTTTGCAAGCTCCACACATTTACTTGCATCGCCTTCAACTACAGCTGCTGCCAGGCTGTTCAGGATTTCATCTCTTGCTGTCATTCTTGTTTCACCCTTGTTTTAGTTGATTTTGCTCACGGATTTTAGACATTAGTATTATCTTTCCATACCTCTACGTTCTCTATCGGTGTTCCAGGTGCAATGTCACAACCTCCTCCAAGAATATGTCCCACGCCACCTGTTGAGTCGATACATTTTCTTATTTGAGCACTTACATCATCTGGAGTTCCATTGAAAAGTGTGTTTGCCACATCGAGATTGCCTAAAAGTGTAACTTTTTCACCCATCACTTTTCGGGCTGCAGCCAGGTCAACTGGTAAATCGACGGATAGAACATCATGAGGGATTTCAACTATACTCCCGATTCGATCTGACACGTCCCCACAAATGTGTATCATTACATCCTTTCCAGCCGCTTTGAGAGTACCCGAAAGGTCTGTCATATATGGCTGGGAATAAGTTTCAAACGTTGCTTTTGATATGAGCTCACCTGAAGCTGTAGGGTCACACATAAACACCCCATCAACATCGAGTGAGTCCATCAGGTACTTATTATATACTTTTAAAGTCTCAGTCGAAAAAGAGAGGAGTTCTTTGATAAAGTCAGGATCTGTGTACAGATCAAGCATCATTTTCTCAACGCCACGCAGCTCCCCGGCCAAAGTAAATGGAGCCATTAGATCGTAGTAAGTGTACCGCTCAGCTCCGATGACATCAATCAATTTGGCTGCAGTCTCAATACCACTTCTTAGCCTCTTATCCTGACTAGGATCCGGGATGTCAAGGGCATCAAGTGAAGAGGCATCGGAAACGACGTGTGTCCTGGTGCTTGGTCCACCCACATCAGTTATTTTTACCTCACATCCAAGTGCCGGTAAGGGGGTTTGCCAGTCCCATAACACCTCTAAAGCATCAAAATCGCACTTTTCCAACACTTTAAGCTGAGCCTCTGCAGCGAGAGCAGGATTGTCGAAAGACTTCTGAACGGAAACGTTAGAGTATTCGAGGCCCCAGTACCCTTGGAATGGTCCACAGATAGGAACACTATCTACTGGCTCAAAATTTAGTGCAGCAAGCACTTTCTCTTTATGGTTAGAATCGCTCATTTTATTGCACTCCTTTGCAAGCTATGCATTGTTCGGAATGATGCCAAAAGATACCGTTTTCCGCTTTTGCCATGTATCCAAAATCTCAATTGTTCTGTTTTAGTAGTAAAACCCAAATAGATACAACACTTAGAAAATTGGATATCAGTCAGTGTTATACCTAGTACAGTTTAGAATATGTTCCAGCTAATATATAGGAAAAATTATACTTCTATTTCAATCGCTGTATTCTTTTGACATAAATGGAATATCAATATCATATGTCACATGCTTTTGTCAGGGGTCACATGCTTTTGTCGGGAATCACATGCTTTTTTTAATAGTGAAAAACTCCTAATTCAGTCATAGTTTACATATTCGGTCGTGTCCGTGAGTCATTGACCATGATTGAGAAAACAGACCCATTCAGCTTGATGAGGCTATTATCTTAGCACATTTGATTCAAAAATAAATACAAAAGAAGAAAAGAAGGTTTATAAAAGACTGGCTGCAAAATTTAAATCTCTGATCGAAAATTGGGGAGGACTTAGACCCATTAGATCTCTTATAGAAGACGTTTTAATTAACCAGGAAAGCATTTCATATGGAGAATTTGCACCGGTATACAATGCTTTCTGTAAAAAATTACTGTTCTCTGGCTATATTTTTGATAGGGGTAATTACTGTTTTCCGTATAAAGTATAAAAAGGATTACAACGATTAGCTGAGGCTTAAAAAGAAAAACAACGTAATAACGGTAGATATTTAACAAATGCCCATATGAACAAACGTGTTATGGAAAAAGGTCTAATCAATACCATATGGTTGTCGGAAAAAAGACGAAAACTTATGCAGCTTTTGAAAGATGGTCCAAAAGATATTGATGAGATAAAATCAGCATTTAATGTCTCTTCACGTTTGATTGTACCTCAGATAAAGCAATTGGAAAAACAAAAAATCATAATCGAAAATAATGGAATATTTCAATTATCAAATATTGGGGAATTATTAATTAACAAAATGTTGAAGATTATCGATATTAACATACTACTGGACAAAGATAAAGATTATTGGGAAAACCGTATGTTAAATTCATTGCCTCCACATATGTATGAAAGAATTGGTGATTTGGAAAATAATTATCTATATGAATATAATATTAATAATGTCTTAGAAATTCCCCCACCATTTTATCCTCATCTGGTAAAAACCAGGCACTATTATATGTTGCTGCCCTACTTTCACCCCAACGTCATAAGAGAAACACTGAACATAACTAAAAACGGAACTAAAACCATATTGATTGCCACCCCGAAAGTCGTTAAAAGAATAAAAAAGGAATTTCGAGAGGATTTAACAAAACTTATATACTCTCCAAATCTAGAAATAAGAATTCTTGATGAAAAAACAAAACCTCCAGCACTCTTTATCACTGACGACCTGATATTAATCGGATTTGCCACCGAAGAAGGTGTGTGGGATGATAGGGAACTAATTAGTCAGGACGAAAAGGCCTTAAATTGGACACAAGAACTATTCATATATTATAAAGATATGTCTACACTTTTAACTGAGATTTGAGAAATGTCTCATTTAAAGGAGATCTATGATAATTAATTTTTTAAAGAGTAGTGTTTTTAGACATTACCTATATCCCCGAAAGATTATGCAGGGATATAGCTATGTTCACATTTGAGACATTTATTACATCGGGGGCGCGGAAGGTCACGAATACCCCGACCTTTACAGGCTGTCCGACAATTACTGTGGGTGATTAGAGTTTTCTGTTTGAGATCTGCTTTTTTAATCCCCTTCAAATACGGCATCTTTCAAGCCGTTTAGAGTACCTACAAGTCTGCCTGAAGGAATACCTACCCCACTACTGCCCCCTGATCTGCATCAATGTTGATGGTTCCATCAATGAGTCATAACAACTTACTTTCCGGGAATCACACAAACTGTTCTACCAGCTGCCATAATAATCTCCAGGAAAGGTTAGTACGGTTTACAGAAGAAGATCTGCTATTGAATCTTCATACAGGATGAGGAATGTGGTTAAACCAAAAACATCATCTAAACGCAATTATCAGGTACTTTTATGCACTGATATCTTTCCTGGTAAAAAATAGATCTCACTTTCCGCAGATGTACACAAATGTATCATTAATTTGCCGATTTGCCCGATATTCCAAATATTATTGCGAGTTGATTTTTAAGTAATGGCCATATTGAGAAAATAGGTGTTATTTTTGTGGACTTCTGCGGAAGGTCGGATATATGGGTATACCTTCAGAAAAAACACTTTACGATTGTAAAAAGAAGCCCTCAGGCAATAGATGAGAACAAGTTCAGATTTAGTATGTTTAGGGTTCTCATTGAGGAATGGCTGAGAAAAAAGTTAAGGGTCAGGTTAGTAGTGGAGTGTCTGAGGTAAATGGATGGTGGGAAGACATAAAGGAGGAATTTTTAGTGAAGTACTGTATATGTTCGGAACATTTTTCATAATGAGAGAATAGTTCCTTTGCCCACTCAAAAGCATATATATCAGAACCTAAAAGTTCCTGATAATCATATTTACCCTTTTGATTGAAAAAAATTACTAAAACTTTAAAATCTGTAATTACAATCTGAGGAATCACTTTGTCTTCGTTAAATACGAAAAGATTCACATTTTCTGATCCCAATAAAAGCTTTAACTGATCTTGAAATTCGTTGAACATTCTATCATAAATGTACTTTGTTAAAATTAGGGTCATGCGAATTCCACGTTTTGAATGTTCTATTAAAATATCAATTGTTTCGGGATAAAATAAAACTAAACAAATTTTGATTTCTTCTGAGAGAGCAATCTCTTTATCAGAATCATTGAAAATTTCCATCAAAGGTTCAAACATATGATCTGGGTGAGGAATAACAACACTACACCCGTTCATTTTACCAATGTTTTCAGCTAAATATTCAGGAATTGGGCTTAAATCACGACTGACCCAATAATCAGGATTCTTATCAAATGTTTTTGCGAGTTTCACCAAAGAAAGTGCATTTTCACCGATAACCCTCCCGACTTTTGATAAGCTATATTTTTTTTCATGACAAATTATAAGTCCATCATCCATTAGTTTTTTTATCGGCTCCTTCAGTAAAACCCATTCAACTTTAAGAATTCTTTTAAGATCATCTGAAGTTTTATCCCCATAAAATAAAGATTCGACAATTTTGCGTCTTTTTTTAGAAAGAAATAAGGAATCAATTAGAGTCATTTCGCTTGCCATGTTTTTATTTCCTCCAATTCTCAATTTATATATTGCCGGAGATACAAATTGTATAAGGGTGTCAACAGATCCTCTTTTCTTAGAATGGTGCCCATGGGATTATGGGGTATAACCGGTTGTCATGTAGGAGGCTGACATTTCCGTCTTTACATTTTATGTAAATTTTTTCCCATCTTTTAGGAAAAAATCCATAATTTAACCCCTTTTTGTAAAAACTTATAGATTTTATGTTACACTTAATATAATGTTTGCCGAGATATTTAAGCGGATATATATTTGCAATATATGAATAGGTTAATATATTACTTACATCTGGTTGAAAATTGTTTGTACAGTTTATTTGTCGACCAGCTTGTTTCAACTCCCTTAAAGTCCACTTTGATTCAGTAATCCCTGCCTCTCTTGCATGTAATCTGGAGAGGGCCATAAAATCATGAAAGGTGGAAAAACAAAATCCCAGGAAGGGTTGAATCCTGAATTTCAAGAGCTGATAGATTGGATTATTTCTTAATGAATTGGATTATTTCTTAATGAATTGGATTATTTCTTAATGAATTGGATTATTTCTTACAGGTTGTTTTTATAGAAATAAATCTATATAACCTGCTTTGTAGTGCTTTTTCCGCGGGGGAAGAATTTGAAAAGGGCCATGTTCCTGGGGAATGAGACCAGACATTTCCAGTGCCTTTGGATATTTTTACCACGTAATACATTTTAAAGGCATTAAAATCAATTTTCAGGTATTCACTTGTCAGATCGGGCCTGACTTTTTCCAATGAAAAAATCTTCCGGATATTCATCCCTTCGTCCACTTATCGCCCCCTTATCGACCCCTTATCGACCCCTCATCGTCCTCTCATCTTTCGTATATATTTCTCGAAATGGCTTCTCAAACCGTAATCATGTCTATCAGTATAGGGGACTCGCTGTCTTGATATACGTGTATAAAAACCGTGCTCCAGCGGTGCAAGCTTACCGGTACTTCTTCCTTTACTGTTCCGTTATCCAGCGTAATCCTGAACGTATATTCTTTCATCTCAATGGAGTTTCGGAGGGAAAACGGCTTTTCTTCCGAGACCTTTTCATTTGGGCCAGGGGTGTATGTCTCTTTGAGTACGGATCTATTATTCGAATCCAGTATTTCGACAGTTACTTCATGGCTGCCAGAATCATGGTTTACAACCTCAAAAAAGTAGGGCAAAGCCGGTCCGCCGAGTAGAAATATCAATACATAATAACCCACAATTGCAGCCAGGGGCACCATTGCTACAAAAATGAGTATTTTCTTAAGATTTCGCATTTGCATCCCCTATTCTGGAGAACAACTTCACAACATGCCCCGAATTTTTCATATTTGTAGTTGAACAAAGAAATATATGCCTGTTATGGCCAAACCATCAAACTGTCAGAAAGAAACGGTTTATTCACTGTGCGCAGCAAGGACCTTTTAGAAAATACAGCTCCTGCATAATAGTTAAAAAATAATAATAATCTCTATTGACAATTATATGGCATCAAAAAGATTATATGAAAGATCACGCAATAGAAATTGTGTTTGAAAATATTATGGAAGTTGTGGAAGAGGGAGTATGGGATATATTGCTAAATTTTTTGGGCATAGGAGTGGTATTTTTCCTACTGCTGGGTCTGGCCGTTTTTGTGTTTATTCTTCCATTTATCTGGCGGAAATTTTTATTTGGAGAATGACCCTTTGCATTAAACCCTAAAGTTGCCACTTACTTTTTTGACTCTTTTATTATATAGAGAGAGAATCGCCGTTTTTTCCAACTCCCCTAAAAAATACTATCAGCTTTGCTTAATCGGAACTGGTTTTTTGAAATCAAGCTAGCTTCAAGCCGACTAAAAAAATAAAGAAAGAGCAGCCCCCCTGCCCCATATCAGAAAGGAAAACTTCCTTGATTCCTTCCTTTTTACTTCTGAGAACTTTCTGAGTACTTCCTTATTCTTTTTTATTTCCTGATTACTTTCTGATTACTTCCTGTTCTTTTCAGCATTCTTCAGCTTCTCTCCGGTGCTGCTGAGACTCATCAGCCTGCTCTCTACCGGCCCCTGTGGAAGGTCAGCGCCAATGGAAAAGGATGCGACTTTCTCTCCGGAAAGGGTCCTTCCCGGGATGTCGGGTTTAATTTCAAGCCTTTTCCCGGCTGGAAAATCAAGCCTTTCAGGTTTTGCTTCCATGGTCATGCCTGTTCCGAGCCCGAGTCCCTGCCCGGAAAAAAGCCTTGGTCTGGTCTCGGAACTGAGTCTGGGCTGGCCGGAGGGGGAAAGCCCTAAATCCCTGTCCTGGGAAAGCCGTCTGTTAAGGTCGGGAAATACGCCGTCAAACTGGTCAAGGGCGGGTTTGGAAAAAGCTGCGGTTTCGTAATTAGGAGTCACGTTTAATGCCTTATTTTCCCCCACTGCGGCCTGCCTGGAATGTTCGGATGAATGTACGGATGAATGTGAAGATGAATTTGAGTCCTCGGATTTACTGCCTGTCATACCAGTATGAATTGTCTCAAAGGTATATCAATTATACGAGGGGTTTGCGCATAATGTACCAGGGTCTTGCGAGCCAAAATAATTTTCTCAGGATCCACAAAGGATATTTGAAAGAGGTTCCCGGAGGGAAAGGCCCAATAACGAGAAAAATAAAGTAAATTCTTTGTAAAATGTGATGGAGTAAAATAGAATGATCAAAAAGATTACAAAGTTTATCACGCCAATTGTTACTTCAACTATAATTACAACTATTATTTTACTGGGATATTTTTATCTTGCACACGGTTTCCCTCTTGTTCACGAAATGGGAAGAGATAATATCGCATCTGTGCAAATTATGCAGGGAAACGAAACCATTACTCTCACTGATGATGAAGATATTGAACAAGCTGTCAATATTGTAAAAGTATTAAGTTTTCGATTTGGGGAAGCCAACGGCGGACCTGCTGATACGACATGCACATTTAATCTTAGAGATGGTTCAAAGATGGAAATAAGAGCAAACAATGATACCGTTTTTAAGAATGGCAAGCAATATGCTGGTGTGAATGATTCATGTCGACTTTTCGGAAACTTAATGCAAGCTATTTTCTTCCCGGAAACACTGCAGGATGGGAAACTGTATAATTAACGAATGAGCTCATTCCAAAACCTGACTTAACCGCATTACAGTACTTTTAATCTTTAGTCTCAAGGTTCATTCTAGCAATAATCGGTTTCATGTTAAGATACATTGGAGTGAAATCTTTTTTCTTATTTTTCTCTGCTATTTTGAATCCGTATTTACCATAGAAACCAGTTGATTCTTCTTTTGAATCAACAAGAATGTATCTACATCCGATGTTATTGCAGATTGATAAAGCTTGACCCATTACTATTTTCACTAAATATGTGCCTATTCCTTTTCTTTCAAATCTGGAATCTACTGCCAATCTTGCAATTTTAATTGCAGGGTATTTGCTATACTTATAACGCTCAATTCCATCAATCACAGCTTTAGCTTCAATTGTATCTGCTACCAGAGCAACAAACCCCGCTAGTTCATCATTCCAAAAACACAAACTGGTTCTGGTGATCAAATTATTCTGATCATCCAGAGCATCATTTTTCAAAAAATCGTTTAATTCTGAGTTTAAGCAATTAAATGATAAAAGGCTGTGGTGTTCATTGAGTGGTACGATAACAAGTTCAGAGCCTGGAATTGATGCTCGAAAGTTTTCGTCTGTTTTGCTCATATATTTCCTTGCCTTCAATGAACATTGCTATTAATTCGTCGGAGACCTCGGGGTTTTCATCATATTCAAAGAACCTCTCTGCATCTTCCCCTTCAAGAACAAGCCCGAGTTCAATAGGTTTTGCCATTTGTGAATACCTTCTTTTTGTATGATTCAACTATCTGTGTTAGTGTTATATATATTCTGCTAATAGATCGCTGTCTTGATGTGGATATAAGAAGCCTGGAATAATCAATACCCTTTTCAAACATTTTACAATATTTTCAAAAATTTCAAACATAATGTTTGAAATTTTGTAACAATCAAAGTTGCGCTGGCGCACCCCGCTGCAAGCAACGGGGTATGTTCGCGCCACCGCTGAAAATTCCGTAAAAGAAGACAATAGACCTAATATGATTTATTTCGAGTAGAAGTTAACAAACAAAAAGTGGAATTGAGAATTAGCATTGTCACCAACGGTTACCGGGGAAGTATCCATCCCCGCAGCAAGCTACGGGGTATTCGACTGAAATAATGCTTGAACTTTTATAACAGATAAGATTCATTTTATAAATTCTATTTACAAATTATGAAGATGATATAATTAAGAGAAATAAAAAATAAGAGGAAATTTTGGGTTTCTTCAATTTCCACTCTCAATCTGTTTTCAATTTACATCTTCCATTTCGGTCTCACTTTTCACCCTTATTTTCGTCCTCATGCTTCTCATCAACCTTTTCTTCGCAGAGCTCTTTTCCTCTCTTTGCAACCTCGCTCCCGGGACTGAGTTTCAGCGCCCTTGCATAGCACTTGAAAGCTTCCCGGTATTCCCCGAATTCGCAAAGGAGTTCGCCCCCGTTGAAGAGGGAGTTCAGGTGGTCGGGGTCGCTTTCAAGGGAGTGTTTGTAGGCGTCCAGGGCTTTTTCCCTTTCCCCGAGTTCCAGATAGGCTTTGGCTTTCCAGTACCAGGTCTCGGCGTTGTCAGGCCGCATGAGGGGAGCCTTGTTCCGGGAAAAGAAGCTGAACCGGGGGAGCTTACATGCCCAGTCCGAAGCCTTTTTGGGCTCCATTTTCAGGGCTTCTTCGAAAACCTCCAGGGCTTTTTCCGGAAAGCCCATCCTGAAATAAACCACGCCCTTGCTGGTCATGGTTTTGGGGGATTCGGGGTCCAGGGAAAGGGCTTTATCAAAAGCTTCGAGCGCCTCCTCGTTTCGGCCGAGAGCCGAAAGCACAAAACCCCGGTTGGACCACTCGGTGGGGCTGTCCGGGTTAAATTCCAGGGCTTTATCTACGACTTCCAGGGCTTCTTCATACTTCCCGAGCTTGAAAAGCGCCATCCCACAGCAGGACTCTGCTTCGCAGACCTTTCCCAGTAAGGTGTTTCCACTTTCCTCTTTTCCATTTTCGAAAAGGAGGTCTGCCATTTCTTTCCAGGTCTCTGCAGCTCCCCCGCATGCTTCCAGGGCTTCTTCATATTTGCCCATCTGGAAAAAGACTCTGCCTTTGCTGGAGCTCTCTTCGGCGGCTTTTTCAAGGGTTTTAAGCGTTTTTGCCATTTTTGCCATTTTTTTACCTCATATCCACAACTATCGAAATTACCGGAATTACCGGTATTGCCAAAATTCGAATTATCGGAATTCTTACTGGAATTCGGATTCAAAATTAGATTTTTAAACTTGATAATTGTCCAGATAAATAAATGGAGTTTTATAATAAATAATGTTCTGAGAATTTATCAGGTTCATTAATTCTGACTTGAATATTTAATCCCGATTCTGAAAACAGATTGAACTTATGGTGGAAATTATGGTGAAAATTATGGTGGAAATTATGATGGACTTATGACGGACTTATGACGGACTTATTTCTGGAACCTTTTTAACCTGTCAGCCCCGATACAATACGAGGTTTACATAATGAATGCCGTAAAAATTATAGGAGTGAGCGGAAGCCCCCGGAAAGGCGGGAATACCGACATCTTGCTCGACAACTTTTTGAAAGGAGCGGAATCAGCAGGAGCTGAGACGAAAAAAGTCCTGTTAAGGGAATATTCAATCGAGTCCTGTGTCGGCTGCGAAGGGTGCCGGAAAGCCGGGACCTGCATCAGGTTCCACGACGGGATGGAACTCCTTTATCCCGAAATCGAGGAAGCTAAGGGGCTTATCCTCGGTTCCCCGACCTACAACTACAACGTAACCGCCCCGATGAAAGCTTTCATCGACCGGCTCTACCCCTACTACAATTTCACCGACGAACGCCCGGGACCTTACTCGAGCAAGCTTGGAGACCAGGGACGAAAGACCCTTGTTTTTACAGTCTGCGAGCAGGAGAAACTTGAAGAAATGGGTTTTACCCTCGAAGCCCTCGGAATGCCTCTTGAAGCCCTGGGTTATGAAGTGGTGGAAAAATTCCTTGCTACAAAGTGCTTTGCGAAGGGTGCGGTTTCAAAGAATGAAGAATTGCTCGAAAAAGCTTTTGAGAGCGGGAAAAAGCTGGCAGAGGGTCTTCACTAAACCTGAGGGGTGAGGCTAAGCCGGTGAAGCGAAGAAACTTTCAAAAAAGATTGAGGATTGATTTTTGAGTTCAATCAATTCAGAAACCCTTGATGTATCCCTAAATGGAGAAGATTTTCAGAAATTTATGGCAGGAAAGGGACAATTTCTGCGTATTCAAGGATTTATTCAGGGAAAAGCCGGCCGCCTTCGGCGCCCGGTGAGAAGAAGGGGTTCGAGGTGTAGTGGATCGAAGAAACCTGTCCCTGAAACCATTTATTATTTTTTGGCACTTCGGTTATTTTTCACATATTTATTTCACAAAACTCACTTTTTTCCGCAAAACTCATTCCGTGCTTCCACCAGAGCCTTCAAATTTTTCAGCGGGGTTTCCGGCGCAAGCCCGCAGCCCGGGGCAAGCACATCAACACCTGCCTGCAGGGACTCGAATGCTCCTCTTTTAACGTCTTCCGGCTTTCCGGCAAAGAGTGTCCTCGACGTTGAGACGTTTCCAATCACTGCCGCCCCACACTCATGGGCTGTGTGCACGGCGCTTTTAAGGTCCTTTATGCCCTCCTCAAGGCTCAGTCCGTCATATCCGCATTCGGCCATGTCCGCGATAATTGGGTCGGCGGAGCCGCAGATGTGAAGGACACTTTTGCCCCCAAGGGCTTTCGGGATCCTTGCCATGCCCGGTTTTATCAGGGTTCTGAAAGCATCCGGGGAAATCATGACCGGGGAGGAGACGGCATCGGCTATGACGACCACATCCGCCCCTCTTTTCAGACACTCCCTGCCGTACACAATGCAGGCGTCAGTGCAGAGGTCGACCAGCCTTGTTACAAGGTGGGGGCTTTTGATTGTCCACTTCAGGAAATTCGAAATCCCGCAAAGGGAGGTCGCAAGGTCTCCGGGCCCTTCCATCCCCACGATGAGCGGGAGCTTCGGGCCTGCTTTCTCCCTGAGGATTTCCGTGGCTTCCAGGACTGCAGGGATCCTGCCCTTTTCCAGGAAGGCTTCGGGAGCTTCGGGGAGCTGGGGGATTACGGGAGGACGACCGACGATGCCTTTTGTCACTGCCGGAGGCCTGGCTTTCGTGCCGGGGTCGATGGTGCAGCCCAGGGCTTCTGCAAGCACAACCACGTCGAAGGGGTACCTGAGGGTTTCGAAGGAAGCATTTGCGTACTGGGAAAAGGCGAGCAAAGCCATTTTATCGGGCTGGCTGTCAGCCTCCGGACGGGCTGCCCCGCTCAGGTCCATCAGTTCGAGGACGGGTGTGGTTGTGAAACTACCTACCGGCGGGTTTGCAGGGGTTTTGCCTGAGAGGACGTTGAGGATTTCTTTCCTGAAGTTTGGTTTATCCATAGAAATTGCCCCGGAATAGTATTTTTAGCTGAGAGGTATTTTGGCGGAAGAGGTATTTTTAGCTGTAAAGTTATTTTCAGCTGAAGCTATTAGCTGTTATCGGTAATCTTTGAACAATAGACGAAAATAACAGATATTAAGAAAGATGTTAAAATGATGTTAAAATGATGTTAAAATGATGTTAAAATGATGTTAAAATGATGTTAAATAGATGCAAAAAATAGAGAAGGAAAGAGGAGAGATATTTACTCCTCTCCGATCCATTCGTTGACTTTTTCGGGGTTGTTTTCGACCCACTTTGAGGCAGCCTCTTCAGGAGCCATGCCGTCTTCAATGTCAGTCATCACGGACTGAATATCTTCATGGGTCCAGACAAACCTTTCCAGAATGCCGTAAAGGTTGGGCATGTCTTCTGCAAGACCCAGTCTTGCGAGGGTCTCAACGTGGTCGGCTTCTCCATAGAGGCCCTGGGGGTCTTCAAGATATTTAAGCTCCCAGCGGTTGAAAGCCCAGTGGGGAGACCAGAGGGTTACAACGATGGGGTCCTCATCGTCCACGGCTTTCTTCAGGGCTGCGGTCATGCCTGCACTGCTGCTCGATACCAGGTTGTAGTCGAGTCCGTATTCCGTGATTGCATCCTCAGTTACCTGCATGATGCCGGATCCGGGGTCGATTCCGACGATTTCGCCGTCGAACTGGTCCTTGTTGGCATTGAGTTCCTCGATGGAGTCAATTTCCACATATGCGGGCACGACAAGGCCGATCCTGCAACCTTCCAGGTTCACCTGGACGGAGTCAAGCTGGTCCCCGTAGGTTTCCCAGTAGTTTGCCTGGGTCTGGGGGAGCCACGCTGATGTTGTGAAGTCGAACTCACTGGAGGCCACGCCCTGGTAAAGGGGTCCTGCATCCACTGCAATGATGTCCACATTGGTATACCCGGCCTGCTGAAGGACCTGCTGGATTACGTTGGTACTGGCAATTTCCCCGTCCCAGAGGACGTACCCGATCTTTATGGGCTGATCAAGTTCGGAAACCTCGGCAGTTCCTGCAGCACCTTCCTCAGCGCCTTCTTCAACTTCTTCTCCGTTGTCAGCACAGCCTGCTCCGAAAATGAAGAGGCCGAGGACAAGCCCGACTATGAAAATTAATTTAAGTTTTTTCATATTATTTGTCTTTATATCATTCAGTATAACACAACCACTTGTAATTCAACAACTTAATTTAACAACTAAATAGGATAACTATTTTTCTGCAAATATTTTTAAATTTCAAGTAACATATTTAAATAAGTTGAAATAGGACTTAATTTCGGAGGGATATTCAAAGCACACATCGACAAAGATACATACAATTTTACACAATTTTTAAAAAATAAAAAAATGTAAAAAGAATTTCTATAATCTTTTACAACAATTCTTATTTACAACAATTATCTGGGGCTCAGGTGCTGGGTGAGCCGGTCCAGGACAACCGCAATAATAACTATCCCCAGGCCTGCTTCGAAGCCGAGGCCGATGTCCACCCTCTGGATGCCGAAAAGCACCTGGTAGCCAAGACCCCTTGCCCCGATCATGGCCGCGATTACCACCATGGAAAGCGCAAGCATGATGCACTGGTTCACCCCTGCCATAATAGTCGGGAGGGCTACCGGCAGTTCCACTTTCACAAGTTTCTGCCAGCCTGTGGACCCGAAGGCGTCAGCGACTTCCACGAGTTCTTTTGGGACCTGCCGGACCCCCAGGTCCGTGAGCCTGATTGCCGGGGGCATGGCAAAGACCACGGTTGCGATCATACCAGGGACGTTTCCGAGCCCGAAAAAGATCAGGGCAGGGATAAGGTAGACGAAAGAGGGCATAGTCTGCATCAGGTCAAGCACCGGCCTTACGACGTGGTTAAGGACCTCGCTTTTTGCGGAAAGGATGCCCACCGGAATCCCGATAAAGAGGGCCAGCATGGCTGACGAGAGCACAAGGGCAAGGGTTTCCATGGAAAGGGCCCAGAGCCCCATGTTCTGGATCAGCAGAAAGCCTGCAGCCGTCCCGACAGCAAGCTTGGTATTCCGTTTCCCTGCAAAATACGCAAAGAGAGAGAGGGCTATAATGAAGATTTCGGGAGGCAGGAAAAGCAGGACGTCTTTCAACGCCGAGATCAGGAAATCCAGCTTGTCGCTTACCAGGTCCAGCACAACCCCGAAGTGGTCCTCGATCCAGTCCACCGCAAACTCAACGGTGTCACCTATAGGAAGCTTGGGGATTAACATGCGTTCACATCCAGGTCCTTATCGAGACTTCCGGGTCCCTTATTATCAAGCTCCCTGTTATCAAGCTCTTTATTTACCCCGATCTCAGGAGGAGCTTTTCCCTTTAATTCACCCTCGGGTTCGTCCGAGACAGGGCTTTTTGAAGCATTGCCGTTATCAAGCGTACTTTCCCCGGAAGCCCGGTCAGGGGACTCCATTTCAGCTGTGCTTTTTGCGTCAGCTCCGAGATCCTCGGCTTCAGGGTCTGGGGTATCTTCGGACATTGCCAGGGCTCCGAGCACGGTCCCCCGAACGATGATTCCTTTAAGTTTCCTGTTTTCATTGACCACGGGAAGAGGGTATTCGCTGTCCGCAATAAGGGGGATGATCTCGTACAGGGGCATTTCCGGGGGTACGGAAGGAACTTCCCTGATCAGGGATTCGAAACTCTTTTTGGATTTCAGGGCTTGCACGGCATCGTCTATCATGAGGATACCTTTCAAAATCCTATTTTTCCCTTCAACCACAAAGATCGACGAAATCCCATGTTCCTTCATCAACTGTACGGCAACCCTGGGCCCGGAACTTACGGCTACGAGCGGTTCCGGCCTCCACATCACGGCTTCGGCAGTGAGGACTTTTGAACGGTCCACGCCGGCAACGAACTTCGAGACGTAGGAGTCTGCAGGGTTGGTAAGGATCTCTTCCGGGGTGCCGATCTGGACAACTTCCCCGTCTTTCATGAGTGCGATTCGGTCTCCCAGTTTAAGGGCCTCGTCAAGGTCGTGGGACACGAAAATGATGGTCTTTTGCATCGCGTCTTCCAGGGAAAGCAGTTCGTCCTGCATCTCGGACCTGATGAGAGGGTCAAGAGCACTGAACGCTTCGTCCATGAGCAGGATGTCAGGGTCGTTTGCAAGAGCCCGGGCAAGCCCGACCCTCTGTTTCATTCCCCCGCTGAGCTGGGTGATTTTGCTCTGTTCGTATCCTTTAAGCCCGACGGTTTCGATTGAGACCTCAGCTTTTTCGTAACGCTCTTCTTTTGGAACTCCCTGGATTTCCAGGCCGTAAGCCACGTTATCGAGCACGGTCCTGTGCGGGAGCAGGGCAAAGTTCTGGAACACCATACCAAGTTTGCTCCTGCGGATCTTCCTCAGGGATTCCGCATCCATGGACGCGATATCCTGCCCGTCAATGAAAATGCTCCCGGCCGTGGGATCAATAAGGCGGTTTATACAGCGCAAAAGAGTGGACTTTCCCGAGCCCGAAAGTCCCATAATAACAAACGTTTCTCCTTCATAAACTTCGAAACTGACATTGTTAAGTCCGATAGTCTGTTTCGTTTTTTCAAAAATCTCGTGTTTGGAGTAACCTTTATTAAGAAGAGAAATCACTTTCTGGGGGCTTTTACCAAAAATCTTTGAGATGTTTCTAATTTCCAATTTTACTTTCCTATCCACAATAAAACCTCGGGAAGACCACCATGGTGGCTCCTTTGGGAAATCTGAGTCAGAATTCGGAATAATTGAGTCAGAAAATCGTTACATTGATTAGTATAAATGTTTTGACTATATTATATATAGCTTCTGGCATAAACTAGATATATTTATTCCCATTAGAGAGAAAATGTCTAAAATGTGGGGTCAACTGATTCGAATTTACAGAAGAAATAGATTTCCGGTCCCGGGATAAAACTTTTGAGATTGTCTGAATAATTTTTGGAAGATATGAGTTTCATGGCAGAGCCCAAAATGTGATCAAAACCGGGGAACATATCCGTTTTTAATCGTCCGTTACCTTCCACAACTTCTTTGATAACACGCCATAAACAGTAAAATAACCAACCTGTGGTATACGCAAGAACCTGCGGTGCACAATAACAGGTCATAGTATAATATAATGCCATATAATGCCATATTATGCCATATTATGCCGGACAATACCGGCGGTAGAAAATAGAGGGTAGCTAGCCCGAATCAGCTTATGACCAGTGTGAACCTTGCAGTCTCTTCACAGTATTATATTACTATCAGGGCTACATGCAGGGTTACGGCAGGCAAACGAGATTATGTATCATTATAAAAAATAGGCCCAGGGAAACAAAAGCAGCGTTAAAGGAGAGAAAATCGGGAGGACAGGGAAAATCGGAAGGACGGGAAATCAGAAGAATAGGGAGATCTGAACAGGGAAAGCAGAAAAGCAGGAGAACAGGGAAAGCAAGAGAACAGGGAAAGCAGAAAAGCAGGAGAACAGGGAAAGCAAGAAAACAGGAAAGCAGGAGAACAGGAAAGCAAGAGAACAGGGAAAGCAAGAGAACAGGGAAAGCAAGAGAACAGGGAAAGCAAGAGAACAGGGAAAGCAAGAGAACAGGGAGGTCAGCCTGAAGGAAACCCGGTACTCTTATCATTATACTATATATATATTAAAAGGCATCTGAAAGCCAGAAAGAGTTCAGAATCATCGTAACACTTATAGGTCACCTATGACATTTATGCGCAGGTTCAGATGATGAAGGCAGTACTAGGTTTAGAAGACGGAACAGTTATTAAAGGCACGGGTTTCGGTGCCGAAGGAACAGCGTGCGGCGAACTTGTTTTTACAACTCAATTCACTGGATATGAAGAGGCTCTAACCGATCCTTCCTACAAGGGACAGCTCCTTATGTTCACCAGTCCTTTGATCGGGAACTACGGGGTCAGCGGAGAGCGTTTCCAGTCCGACAACATCCATGCGGAGGGGCTTGTGGTGAGGGAGGCCTGCAGAAACCCCTACCATTACAAATCTACCCGTTCCATTCACAGATTTTTAGAAGACGAGGGAAAACCCGGGATCGAAGGCGTGGACACCCGGGCCCTTACCATCAAGACCAGAGACCTTGGGACCCTCAGGGCTGCCCTGATCACGGGGAGTGACGACGGGGAGGAAGCCGTGGAAATGGCACAGAATTTCCCCCGGATCTCGGACCAGGAACTGATTTCCCTGGTTACCTGCAAGGAACCCTACTCCATCCAGGCGGCAAAGGGAGCCTGGAAAGGAAACGGAGACCCCAAAAAGGCAGTCGTAATCGACCTCGGGATTAAGAGAAATATCCTGAAGAACCTTAGCAAGAGAGGGATTGACCTGACGGTTGTCCCGGCAACAACGACCCCAAAAGAAATCGAAGCTTACGAACCCGACCTCCTCTTTGTCTCCAACGGGCCAGGAGACCCCGAACTTGCAACTGACGCAATCAACGCGGTCAAACACTTTGCAGGCACGGTTCCGGTCTGTGGAATCTGTTTCGGACACCAGATCATTTCCCTGGCCATGGGAGCCAGGACCTACAAGCTCAAATTCGGGCACAGGGGAGGAAACCAGCCCGTAAAGGACCTGGTGGAAAACAGGGTCTTTATCACTTCCCAGAACCACGGTTTTGCGGTGGACGCCGATTCCCTGGACGGGACAGGGCTCTACGTAAAGTACTTGAACGCAAATGACGGGACCGTGGAAGGCGTATCCCATAAAGACCTGGACGTTTTCAGCGTACAGTTCCATCCGGAAGCCCATGCGGGACCCACGGATACGGAGGAAGTCTTCTTCGGGAAGGTCGTAAAGGTCCTCGGAGGTGAGGCCTGATGCCTAAGCGCACTGATATTAAGAAAATTCTCCTCATAGGGTCGGGCCCGATCACTATCGGGCAGGCCGCAGAATTCGACTTTTCGGGCAGCCAGGCCTGCAGGTCCCTGAAAGAAGAAGGGTACGAAGTCGTCCTTGTCAACTCAAACCCGGCAACCATCATGACCGACCCCGAAATGGCGGATGCGGTCTATATCGAGCCCCTGGACGCAAAAGTCATTGCCAGGATCATCGAAAAAGAAAGGCCCGACGGGATCATTGCCGGGATCGGAGGGCAGACCGGGCTGAACATCACCAGTGAGCTTGCCGAGATGGGCGTCCTTGAAAAGTTCGGGGTAGAGACCCTGGGGACCCCTGTGGAAGCCATCACGAACACGGAAGATAGGGAGCTTTTCAAGGAGACCATGCTCAGGATCGGGGAGAAAGTCCCCCTGAGCAAGGCGGTCTCTTCCCTGAAGGAAACCGAAGAAGTGGTCGAGGAACTCGGGCTTCCCCTGATCATCCGCCCGGCTTACACCCTGGGAGGAGCAGGCGGCGGAATTGCCCGTACAAGGGAAGAACTGCTGGAGATTACGGAAAGGGGCCTGAGGCGGAGCCGCATCAACCAGGTCCTGATCGAGGAAAGCGTGCTCGGCTGGGCAGAGGTCGAGTACGAGGTCATGAGGGACGCAAACGATACCTGTATCGTGATCTGTAACATGGAAAACTTCGACCCCATGGGCGTGCACACCGGGGAATCCGCGGTTGTGGCACCGTCCCAGACCCTGACCGACGAAGAGCACCAGATGCTAAGAAGCGCTTCCATCAAGATCATCCGTGCCCTCAAGATCGAGGGAGGGTGCAACATCCAGTACGCTTTGAAGGAAGGGGACTACCGCATTGTGGAAGTCAACCCGAGGGTCTCAAGGTCTTCAGCCCTGGCGTCAAAAGCAACCGGCTACCCGATTGCAAGAGTGACTGCAAAGATCGCTGTCGGGATGACCCTGGACGAGATCGTAAACAGCGTAACTAAAAATACCCCGGCTTCTTTTGAACCGGCTCTGGACTATGTGATTACGAAGATCCCCAGGTGGCCCTTTGACAAGTTCACAACCGCGGACAAGACCCTGACCACGGCTATGAAGAGTACCGGGGAGGTTATGGCAATTGGCAGGACGATTGAAGAGTCCCTGTTCAAAGCCTTCAAGTCCCTTGACATCGACAGCCAGCTCGGGATAAAAAGCTGGGACGAGCACGAGATCACGACGCTGCTCAAAACCCCTACCAGTGAACGTCTCTTTGTTATCTACAACGCTCTTGAGAAAGGGTATTCCATAAAGGAGATCTGCGACCTTTCGGGGATCAACCCCTTCTTCATCTCAAAAATAAAGAATATCGTGGACAAGGAAAAGCGCATCCGCGCAGAAGAACTCACTCCGGAACTTCTCCGCGAAGCAAAGAAGATGGGCTTTCCGGACTCGCGTCTCTCGGAACTGACCGGGAAAACCATGGCGGAAATCAGCGACCTCAGGCACGAAGCAGGAATCGTTGCAACCTTCAAGATGGTGGATACCTGCGCTGCCGAGTTTGCGGCTGCAACTCCTTACTACTACTCTACATACGAAGACGTCTGCGAGACCGACCCCACGGACAGGAAAAAGGTCCTTATCCTGGGTGCCGGACCCATCAGGATCGGACAGGGAATCGAGTTTGACTACTGTACCGTGCACGCGGTAACGGCGCTTCGGGAAGAGGGAATCGAGACCCACATCATCAACAACAACCCGGAAACCGTTTCAACGGACTTCGACACCTCGGATAAGCTCTTCTTCGAACCTTTGACCCTGGAATACGTGATGAACGTTATCGAGAGGGAAAGGCCCTACGGGGTCCTGGTGCAGTTCGGAGGGCAGACCTCGGTTAACCTGGCAATCCCCCTGAAAAAGGAACTTCAGCGCAGGACGGACCTGGACACCGTGATCATGGGCACTGACCCTGACGACATGGACCTTGCCGAGGACAGGGAAAAGTTCCACCAGATGATGGAAGAACTCGGGATCGAACAGCCTGAAGGCGGGTATGCGACTTCCGAAGCCGAAGCGATCGAGGTTGCAAAAAGCATCGGTTTCCCGGTCCTGGTCCGTCCCTCCTATGTGCTAGGGGGAAGGGCAATGGAAATCGTCTACGACGAGACCGACCTCGAACGCTACATGAAAGAGGCTGTCCGGGTCTCCCCGGAACACCCGATCCTGATCGACGACTTCCTGGAAGACGCCTGCGAAATCGATGTTGATGCGGTCTGCGACCAGCAGGAAGTGCTGATCGGCGCTATCATGGAACACATCGAGGAAGCCGGGGTGCACTCCGGAGACTCGGCCTGTGTGATCCCGCCACAGTCCCTTTCGGAAGAGACTCAGGAAATGGTCAGGGAGTACACCCGGAAAATAGGGCTTGCCCTGAAGGTGAAGGGTTTGATCAATATCCAGATGGCGGAAAAGGACGGGAAGGTCTTCGTGCTTGAAGCAAACCCCCGGTCCAGCCGGACGATTCCTTTCGTCTCCAAGGCTGTCGGAATCCCCCTTGCCAAGATCGCGGCCAAAGTCATTGCCGGGCACAGCCTGAAGGATCTGGGCTACACTGACGAGCCCAAAGTCAAGCACGTCTCGGTAAAGGAAGTCCTCCTGCCCTTTGACAAGCTCCCCGGAGCAGACCCGGTGCTCGGGCCTGAAATGAAGAGTACGGGGGAGGTCATGGGCATTGACTACGACTTCGGAAGGGCTTACTTCAAGGCAGAAGTTGCCGCCGAAAACCTTCTCCCCCTGACCGGGAAGGTCTTCCTTTCCATCCGAAAGGCGGACAAGCCCAAACTCGTGGAAATCGCCCGGAAACTGGAGGCAGCAGGGCTGGAGCTCATGGGCACCAGCGGGACGGTTAACTACCTTGCCGACCACGGGATCTTCCTGGACACGGTCAAAAAGGTACACGACGGAAGCCCGAACGTAATCGACATGATGCGCCGGGACGAAGTTTCCCTGATCATCAACACCCCGACGAGCAGGCTGTCCAGGCGGGACGGCTCAAGAATCAGGAGGGCAGCCGTGGACTTCAAGGTGCCCTACATCACCACGATCCAGGCAGCCAAAGCCGCAGCCGACGCCATCGAGGCAATGAAAACCGGGAACCTGACCATCAAATCGATCAACGAGTACCACGCCGAGATCGAGTAAATTATCGGAACCTGATGAGCCGGAATAGAATGACCGGGAACAGCTGAACGGGTAGGGGTGAACGGATGAACGGGATTGAACATCCAAAGCCCCGTAAACAGATATGGTGGTGAAATGTTCAGCCTGAGAACCGTTTCTTTCCCTGGCTTTCAGGTGCTGGGGCACTCACCGGTCAGCTTGCTGACCGGCCTTTCCTGTGGAATAAAAAAGAAAGACACAGGGAATAATGTCCGGAACAACGCCCGGAATGGATAGAGAATATAGCCCCAAACGTAAATATTTACACTTAAATTAAAACCACGGAATATGCGAAAACCACGGAAGACACTGAAAGCACGGAAGACACTGAAAGCACGGAAGGATTGTGACACAATTCCCTTTATTCCGTGTTTTCCGTGCTTTCTGTGCTTTCTGTGGTTAAACTTTCACTTTAAACTGGTGAAGGAATTTGGGGCATTGAATATCATTGAATAAATACAGAGCGTAACGAATAAATTAAAATTAGGGCTATAATATAGGGCGCGAACTTCCCGGAAAGAAGGCGGAGGTTCCAACGCTTGCTTGCAAGTTTCTATATATGAATTCAGGGAAAAGCCGTCCGCTTCGCTGCGCTCCGCGGCCGGTGAGAACGCCGGTACATAGAATTCATTACGAAACAAAGGTAGCCCTGTGACCTGAATATATATTCGGATAACCTGCAGCCTGGTGACCAAAAAATACATCTGAATGACCTGCAGTCAGGTGACCTTAATGTGCATCCGGATAACCCGGAAGGGCTGTAGAATAGCTTAAAGGGAAGGTCTTGAAGAAAGATCCTGAAGGAAGTTCCGGGTAAAATTCTCCACCGTTAGTTGTTTTCAGCTTATATTCACAAACAATTCACAAACATCAGTAATTATCCATAGAAATCAGTAATTCGTGAATCCATTAATTTGTGAGTTCATGATTCAGTGAGTTCATGATTCAGTGAATTCATGAGTTCATGCATTCATAAAAGAATTCACCAAGGGGTAGTTAACATGGTAAAGAAAGTAGCACTGGCATATTCGGGAGGGCTTGACACCTCGGTGTGCATTCCCATCCTCAAGGAAAAGTACGGGTACGACGAAGTAATCACTATTGCCGTTGACGTAGGCCAGCCGGCAGAGGACATCAGGAAAGCCGATGAGAAAGCCGCCAAGATCAGCGACATCCACTATACCATCGACGCAAAGGAAGAGTTCGTAAAAGACTACGTCTTCCCCCTGATCAAAGCCAACGGCGACTACGAAGGCTACGTGATGGGCACCTCCATTGCCCGCCCCCTGATCGCCAAGAAAGTGGTCGAGGCGGCAAAGAAGGAAGGCGCCGTCGCCCTTGCCCACGGCTGTACCGGGAAAGGAAACGACCAGCTCCGCTTTGAAGCTGTTTTCCGCCAGACCGACATGGCAGTAATCGCCCCCATGCGTGAGATGAACCTGACCCGTGAATGGGAAATCAATTACGCCAAAGAACACGGCATCCCCGTCGAAGCCACCAAAGCCAAGCCCTGGAGCGTTGACGAAAACCTCTGGAGCCGCAGCATCGAAGGCGGCCTCCTCGAAGACCCCGCCAACGTCCCCCCTGAAGAAATCTTCGAATGGACCCAGTCCCCCGAAGAAGCCCCTGAAAAGCCAATCATCCTCGACATCGGCTTCGAAGCAGGAGTCCCCGTCTCCCTTGACGGCAAAGCAATGTCCGGCTACGACCTCATCATGACGGTAAACGGAATCGCCGGCACCCACGGCGTAGGCAGGACCGACATGATCGAAGACCGCGTCCTCGGCTTAAAAGCCCGCGAAAACTACGAACACCCCGCAGCCACCGTCCTCCTCGCCGCCCACCGCGACCTTGAAAAACTCGTCCTAACCCGCTCTGAACTCAAGTTCAAGAAAAGCGTGGACGACCAGTGGTCCGAACTCGCCTACTACGGCCTCGTGGACGACCCGCTCTATGCTGACTTGAATGCGTTTATCGACAAGTCTCAGGAAAAGGTAACCGGGATGGTCAAGGTGAAGCTCTACAAGGGCAGTTTGACGATCCTTGCCAGGAGCTCTCCGAATGCGCTGTATTCTGAGGAACTGGTTTCGTTTGATAGTCAGACTATCGATCAGAAGGATGCCGAAGGGTTTGCGAAGTATCACGGGTTCCAGGCGAGGTTATTTAAGAAGTTTGTAGATAAGGAATAAAATGTTTTTTTGCCTGTCCTTTTTTTAAAGGGGCAGGTCGATGTTTCTTTTTTTGGATTTTTTGTTTTTAGGGTAGCGGAGCAGCTAATTGTTTGGATCTTTGCCAGAGCTACCGGAATAGGTGTATCGGGCCGTTTTTGTTACCGTGCGCAGCACGGGCTTTTCCTATGACTGAAGTGAAAAAAGTGGGATAAGCATACCCAACATAGGAAATGATTCACTGTAATTAAATAAGCACGAGGTTTGGCACATTAATTATTAAAATTAGCTCTTCCATTTCAAGTTTGGGTACTTCTTTTTTATTTCAATAAAATCATCAAGCAGGGTTAGGAAATAAATCTGTATCGCTTTTATGTGATCTTCTTCATGCATGAACATCTCAAGACTCATAGTTTTCCAAATTCCCGCCCACTTATTTGCTTCATTCAAATTATAGCTACACCATTTGTCAGAACTTTTCACAATTTCCTTCATTGCTTTTATTATATCGGCTCTATCCATTGCATTTGGGTTCACATTCAAGGATAAACCAATATCTGGAAAGTCGGTAATGTTTGATTTGTTCATATTGTATCCTAAATGAACCTCGAATTTATCATCCTGAAGCTGCGAATAAACATATCTATCATAATGTCTTAAACCGTTTATAACCGTAGATTGCTGGGGTATTCCACCTGCAACTTCCATAAATTTAGCTGCAACTTCACCACCCATACTTTCATCTAACATTTTTCTAACACGCGGAAAGTTGGTTAAAGCCAATACATCAATAGCTGTAAACCTATTATTTTGTGCCAACTCGTGCTCCTCCATAAATTTTAAGGTTTCAATAACTAAATTATCATTGATGTTCTCATTGTACTTTTTGAGAAAATGATAATTTTCAAACCAGCGAAGTTGTTTAAAATCTAACTTATCTTTGTTTTTACAATCTTTGAAAATAGAGTTTCTATCTTTTTTATCGTAATCTCTTGTAACGTAAACTACAACTCCACGGTCTATAAAATCCATGCTGTCCAAGTGTTCTGCATATCTTTTTAGCTGGTCTTGCCCCTCATTGGAACCTATTTTGGACTCTACAAAAATAAGTTCTCTCACATGCTCATTTGATAACTCTACATAAATATCAGGCCTGCTTCCTGATGAATGGGCTTCTAAGGCATCAAATGACTCCTGAGTGTTCACGATGATATTTTCAAATTTAATGTTGGATAGCCTAAATTCCCTCAACCAACTATGCATTAAGGAAGTGTTTGATTCCAACAAATAACTGAATATTTCTGTAAAGAAATCTTCTAATGGAATTTTATTTGGATTCAATTGTAATAAGTTACTGAAAATTGACATTTTTTGTTTCTCCAAAAATCTCTAAGAGAACTTTCCCTAAAGAATAAGATAGAATTCATCCTAATTAAATTTTTAAAAGACTGAATGAAACCATCATAATAACAAAGCCAAAAATTCCTTTAAACTCGAGATAGAAAAACATCAATATTCTGCTTTTAATATAGAAAAATGCTCTTAGAGTACCAAATTGAAAGTCTGAAAGTGAAAGAAATAGATTAAATTTAAATAAATTAGAACAGATGTTTAAATAATGGATGACAGCAGTTTAAACAATAAGATTTGCGAATTAGAGGATAGGATAAACAAAATTGAACAGCAAAATATTGCTGAGGATGAAGAAAACTCTGTTATCTCTCTTATTTTAGATATATTTAATATCAAAAGATTTATAGAAATGATATTATACAGTCAAAAACGGATTAAGATCACAAAAAATTTAATTAATGTAGTATTACTTCTCATTTTTTTGACATTCATTTTTTGGCAGACAGGCACTCTTAACTTCCAAATATCACCCGTAACCATTACTCTGGGATCTATATGCATAATAGGGCTAGTTGAAATTGCTGGTGCAAACAGATGGATTTTGAAGAATAGACTTACCCGTGAAGCAAGAGCGAAGAAATTTTTTGATAATCTAAATTCAATGAAAAAGAAAGATATCGAAACTGAGATGAAAACACAAAAGTTTTCATCGAATTGTATAAATTATTTATTTAGAAAGATTGAAAAAAATAATGCTGGATATCCACTTTATTTAATAGATGTGGTCATTGAAAATCAGTATTTAGATCAAAATAATCTAAATTTGTTGTTCAGTTCGGAATTCTTTAAGGGTTTCAACGAAAATATGATCAAGAAGCTTTTGATGTACAAAAGAGAACGATTAACACCTGAAAATATACAAAAGATTTATGATATTTTCAAGGATGAGGATGATATTATTAAAATGTTGGTTGCTTCTCAGTATAGTAGTTTCTTGATCAAAAAATACCCTGAAGATGAGCGATTAACCAATTACTATGAAAGCTATCATTTAAAAAATAAACATTTAACTTGGAAGCTAAAGATGTTTAGAGCTCCTTTACAAGCAATAGAAAAAATTGAAGGCTTTTTTAAAGTAGTAATGTTTGCTATTTTCTTTTTTTATTATATGGGCACCGAATTCACTCCATCCACTACACTAGAAAATATATTCCAAGTTAGCTCTATTTTTGGTGCTTCAGCTGTTGTAACATTAATATTTCATTTTTTATTATTTAATAACCCTTATACCTTTTTTTACAAGAGATATACAAATGAATTTATTCAGAATGTTGTAAAACTTAAATGAAATAGATAATTAAACAATTAAGGTAAATAATAAAAGTTAAACTCATCAACGATGGGTCAAAAAAAATATTGAGCTAATAGCAAGTTGAGCTAGGAGAGCAGTATCTAATAGCTTTACTGAACAAGGATTCGCTTGGATACTCTCCACTGTAATCCAAAAATATCCAAATCAAAATTCAGATTAATGATCTAAGAATGCCGTTCGTTAAAATGCTTATTTTAGATAGCCGGGTACTCACCGGTCGGCGAAGACTACCGTTTTTTCCTTAAGGACTGCTTGAAAGTGGAACGAGGGTAAATAAAAATTTTTAGAGATGAAAGGTAAGGAAATAAGAGGGGCTTTTAAATTTTGAAGTGTTAGAGAGATAAAGGTGCAGGGAATTGTTTGATCAGAAAGAAATCCACAGAAAATGTTACAGTAGTGACCCAGAAGAACGAATGGAAGCAGCAGATGCACTGGAATTTTTTTTTAAGCATGTACCAGATAAAGAACAGTCATTGAAAGATTTAAACAAACTTACCTCGCCCGAAGACAACGATGTGCGGATTGGGACTGCAAGATCACTAGGAACCACTTATCAACATTTTTCTGAAAAACAACAAGCATGGGATGACTTACACAGGTTGACATCAGATGACGACTATGAGATACGAGTAAGAGTGGCATTGGCATTAGGGTACATCTTCCAGTATGTTCCTGATAGCCAGAAAGCCTTGGAAGATTTATACAGACTTTCTTTAGACGCATACCGCAATGTGCGAATTTGGGCAAATCAATCCATTGGAAAGATTTGCATATATAAAGCATCGCAGTCGGAAAATGAAGAAGAATATGAGAAAGAACTGGAAAAAGCAATAAATTTTTTTGAAAGAGCTTCTATTGAATGTCATTCTGTAATGGAAAATCCTTCCCCTTTTTGCCTCCCATTTTACCGTTCATTCTACACCATAATTTCAGCCGAAAAAAAGCAGGCTAAGGGAGAAGTTGAGAAATACCTTTTAGAAGCAAAAAGCGCGATTGGCGGTTCAAAAAATAAAAAATTACTATTCGATACAGTTGAGAATCTTGCAAATGCATTAGAAGAAATCCAGAACCTTGAAAATATGGACTTAGCGACCAAAAAAAGAGAACTTAATTTTTACAGAAAATACTGCGACCAAGCCGAAGAGTTAATCAAAAATACTGAAAAAACAGCACCTTCTGCTACACAAGTACTAAGAAAAGGCCTTCCCATCCTCGATCGAAAACTAAAATCCCTCCTCGAAGAAATCCAGGAGAAAGCAAAGACCGCGTGCCGGGAATCTCAAGGGACTGATACGGAAGAAATTGCATGTGCTGTCAGTCGAGAGGTTCAGAAATGGGAAATTGGGAGTCAGGAAGAGATGACTCAAAAAGTGGAAGATGCTGCTTATCTTTTAAAATCGAAAGTAGCAGATCTACCCGAAAACGAATATATTCTGAATAAGATTGAAGTAATGAGGCATGAAAAAGATCTGACGAAACAGTATGAAACCCTGCTTTTTGTGATTGGTCAGATCCCCACTGTAAAAGTTGTTCCTGAAGACGTTGTTGTCGAAAATATAAACAAAGTAGGTCAGGATTTAGGGACAAAACTGGATGGACTTACTCAGGAAATGAGCGAGATAAGGATTAGTCTTAAGCCTGGAATAAAAGAAGAAATCGAAATATCTTCGGGAATTGATGTTTTGGGGACAGGGGCAAAGCACATAGTAACAATTCCTTTACAGGAAATTTCTTATGATGAGCTAAAAGACGATTTGAAGAGAATAAAAGGGAAGCACATTACCAAACTGTCCAGGCTTCCGGATAGATTAGCCAGGAAAATTAAAGGCTATCTGTTGCTGAATGACAGAGAAGATCTCGTTGAACAGTTAAGCTGATATTATCGATTTTGGGGAAATTCGGCAAAAGGTTTTGGGGAGTTTAGATTGAAGCAGCCCGCCGACAGAAAAAATATATTTTAATATTTATGTAGTCAAAAAACTCCATAATCACCCAAAATTCGACCATTTTATCATTGTTAGTAAATCCAATAATTCCATATGGTGAAGATTTTTGGAATTAAAGTTCAATTATTGTGTTTTATCTACAAACTCCAGACATTACCAACACTCTCAAATAATCATAAATACATTGGAGACTATTTTTAACAGTGGTGTGCAAAAAAAGAGAAATTCCATGGTTAAAAGTAATCCAATTTCATAAAGAAATTGTTCAAATGAGTCAGGATAATTTCTTTAGTCTACCATTGGGGACCCAAAACCAATTAAATTCTGACCGTTGGACACTTATTGATCAATTTCCAATTGAAGATATGGCCGGTCCTTGGGAAATTCCATACGAATCCATCACAAGTAAACCATTATTAGAACTTATATCAAGTAAAAGTACTTTAGAAGGGTATCTTGGTGGTCCATGCTGGATAAATTCTAAATGGGATAAAAATTCATTTGTAAAATATTTAAATCCACTCTTTTACAGAAGTGTAGAACTTGAAATGGATGAGGAATGTATACGTATATTACCTAGTGAAGGAAGTTGGAATTTATCTCCAAAAATCTATGAAATTTTGAGTGAAAATGAAATAGAATCAGAGAAACCACTTGAAGATACTACACAAGAAATCATTGAAAAAGCACATGTTCTTTCCGATAAAGATGAACAAAATCTTTCTCAATGTCTCCTCAATGAAATATTTAATCTGGTACCAGAACTTAAAAAAATATTCACTAAGACATCCACTAAAAATGAAAATTTAAAAATAACAAATCATCCATGGGCATTTTTTCTTCCCCCTACCACCAGTTCCCCATATACACATCATATTCTTCAAGATTATTCAGAACTTGAAAAGCAACTAAGAGATGAACCTTCTGTAATAGGTGGCCTAAAATTACTTGATTATTGGCCTTCACGTCAAAATGTGAATGAATCTGAGTTGCTCCCTATAGTTCCTCTCAATGATTCACAAAAGATGGCGGTATCTGAAATACTGAAATCAAAGCCAATTACCGTCATAAGTGGACCTCCAGGATGCGGAAAAAGCCAGGTTGTTGTATCTCTACTTCTAAATGCATGGGCAAACAATATCAGTGTACTATTCTCAAGCACAACAAACGCTGCAGTAAATATCGTATTTGACAGACTTTCAAATTTTGACTGTGAATACCCTATTGCAATACGTGCTGGAAGAAAAAATATAAGCAATATAGACGAGGCGTTCAGTAAGATTCTGAACAACGTATCTGCAAGCACGAAACACTCAGAACTAAATGAAATTGAAAAAAGGATAGATGAACTTGTTTCTAAGAAAGAAGAGATGCAAACATTTCTCAATAAAAAAACACCACAAGAAGTGACCGAAGCTCTTAGATCAGCATTAACATCTTATGCGTATTTCCTTGATAAAAAAGCGGAAATCGAGCTAGAAAGAGAAAAATTCTCCCTTGAAATTAATTCAATAGGCTATAATGTATATCCTGAATTTTTCACTGAAACAGTTTCAATTCCCTTCCAAAAATGGATGGACGGAATCAACAGATGCAAATATCAAATTAAAATTGATTCCCAACAAAGAATTGAGATTAAAAATAAATTGGATATAGCCACAAAGGAGAGAAATGTAGAGCTACAAAAACTTTGTGTAGATCCAGATTTATTTACCAACTTTGATTGGGTAATTAAGGAACAGGGCCCGGAAAGATTTGAAAAGTGGCTCAAAAATTATCAGTCTCTAATCAATCAATTTGTTGATGAATGCCTTAATCCAATTGAGATGAAAGACGAATTCCTTGAATGGCAAGAAGAAAAAGAAGCTATTGAATGGACGAATAAAGCAGAAGAACTAATGAAAGAAATACAAATAGTATTAACGGATTATTCTAAACAGCTCAGAAGCATAAATGAGATCAGAAAAAAGCTTGATAAAACAAGGAACGAGCTTATAGCTGCAGGTTTATCAGAAAGTACAAATCATGATGAAAATAAACTCATAAAATGGAAAAACGAGTATGCTTATATTTCTTCAATCCCAGGCGGTATAACTAACATATTTAAAAGGAAAAGAGCTAAAAAGCAAATCCAGAAGACGGAAGAAGAAATCCGAAACTATTATTCAATTGAGATCTGGAGTAATTTTAGCGAGAGTGAACAAAAAGGACGTGAATTGCTTAATGAAGCAATTGACAAAAGCCTTAGCTGGATTGAGATTCAAAAAGAGTGGGATCCTCAGAAAACAATCTGGGAAGAAATTGAAACTAAGTTCATATCTCTTCAAGGTAAAGCTGTAGAGCTTAATTTATCTCAAAAAGTGGATATTACAGATACTGAAACATTGTTAAAACTAATAAAGGAGATTGAACTAAAGAAAAAGATAGCTTTTCAGGCTGCAGAAGCATGGAAAGCAAAACAGAAATCTGACTTACTCAATCATGAGTTATTAAAAGCCTCACAGAAATTTCAACGACTCTTAGTAAACATTCAGGTACTTGACTCCTGGATGAATTCAAATGAATTAGAGTTTACCAAAACAGTGTTGTCTTTAATCTCCGGGCCTACTCAAAAAAATATAACATCTGCTCAACGCTCTTCAAACACTATTAGATTTGATGCTTTGATTTCAGAATGGGATGGGGCCATAAAAGCGGAAAATAAAGTTCAAGAATACACCAAACTAATTGATCAAATCCCATCAGATAAAATTAGAATTTCCGCCTGGTGGAATGAAAAACCGCAGATTGCAATAGAAAAGCTAGACAATACATTGCTTCCCCAGCAAAACGATCTTTTATGGAAACACTTAGAAGAATGTAATAAGTTGGATAAGAAATGGAAAGAATACTCTGAAACAACTCTTTTTGCCAAAAATAAAGAAATGAAAGATGCTTATGATTGGGCAATAAAATATCTAACAATTGCCATGGACAAAATCCCTGATCATATAGATAAAAAACATATTAAATCTTTCATTTTACCACTAATAAAACAATCAACCGCTTCCTGGCCAATCGATAAATTAAATGAACTTTTTATTGACTTTGATCCGGATCGAATAAAAGGAGAAATAAGTAAAATTGATTCCGAACTGGAAATATTATCTTTTACTCGTGCAAAAGAATGGTGGGAAAAAAGGGTTAAAAAAGAAAAAATAATTTTAGATAGCGTTGAAAGCCTTTACGATCATTACAGAAAAAACCATAACATGGCAAAGGGTTTTTCGCCTGAAAAGTACCAAAAGGCACTCAATGCAATACCAGTTTGGACTACAACGGCTCTTTCCCCACAGTCAATTCCAATGCAACCAGAAATATTTGATTTGCTTATAATTGATGAAGCATCTCAATGTACACTTACCAATATCCTCCCTCTAATTTATCGTGCTAAAAGAATAGCGATAATAGGAGATACAAATCAATTACCTGCAATATCCAATATAAGTGCCGGGAAAGAACTGACCCTTGCATCTAAGCATGGAATTTCAAAGTGGTTAGACTTACTTGGTCATAACAATAATAATGTGTTTAAAATAGGAATGCATTGTCTTCCACGTGGTAGAGCAGAAATAATTTCACTTATAGAACATTATCGAAGTCATCCTCTGATAATTGGTTTTTCAAATCACTATATTTATCAGAAACGTTTGAGACTTAAAAAAGAGCTGCTACAGGATAATGCGCAATCAGCTAAATCTGGAATTTTTGGGATAAATGTTTCAGGAGTATGCGATAGAGGTAGTGGTGGGAAAAGCTGGATAAATCCTAACGAAATTAAAGTCATCTGCGAATTGGTACAAGAGTTTCAAAATAAGGATCATTTCAGTCACCTAAATATTGGCATTGTATCTCCTTTTTCTGCACAGATTAAAGAAATACAAAAAAAGCTTAATGAATTGGATTTAACAAATAACATATCAGTTGGCACAGCACACGCATTTCAAGGTGACGAACGAGATATTATAATTTTCAGTCCAGTTATTGCTGGGGGAATGAGAAAAGGAGCCATAAAATTTGCAAATTCTCCAAATCTCATTAATGTAGCTATGACAAGGGCACGCGAAGCTCTTTTTGTTGTTGGAGATTTTAAGTATTGTAAAAATAGTGGTGGGATTGTAGGCAACCTCATTAACTATGTTGATACAGTCATGCTCTTGCGGGATACAAGCAGGGAAGAACTGGAGCTCTTTAGCTGGATGATAATAGAAGGTTTTACACCACAGGTACACGTAATAATTGGTGGAATTGAAGTTGATTTTATGCTTATCAACAAATCTCGAGGCGTAAAATTGGTAATTGAAGTTGATGGAAAGCAACACCACTTCGCGGAGATCAATGGAAAAAAATATCCTGTTAAATTTGAAGGAAGCCGCAGATATATCAAAGTTGATGACGAAATATTATACTTCCGAACTCTTGGAAATCAAGATTTCGTTGAGATCCAAGGAAGTTCATATCCAGTTACTCAAACAATGGTGTCTATAAAAGAAGATAATATTCGTGATGAATATCTAAAAGGTCAAGGATTTAGAGTTCTAAGAGTACCAGCAAAAGCAGTTAGAGAAACTCCAACTAACGTAATTGCAAAGATAAAACAAGAATTAAGTCTTAATTAAATGAATGTTTTTTAAGTCTCTGTATTGCCGGAGGTTCGATCGCTCAAATTCGGACAAGCGGATTCGGGGTTAGTTTGAAGTGACCGCCGACAGAAAAAATATATTTTAATTGATATGGAATCGGAAAAGTTCTCAATGATTGAGGAAAACCACCCCACGTCAAAAAAGAAATTGATTTTCTAAAAGCAGTCCCGAAGGAAAACGATCTGTGTGATAGAGGAAGAGAAAAATAGGCGGGAGGAGACTGCTGCTTCTTGCTTCAAAAGCTCACGGGTTTTCGATCGCTCAATATCTGAAAAGAGGATACGGGGGTAGATTGAAGTGACCGCAGACAACAAAAATATATTTTAATTGATTTGGGGTCGGAAAAGCCCTCAATGATTGAGGAAAACCACCCCACGTCAAAAAAGATATTGATTTTCTAAAAGCAGCCCCGAAGGAGTCAGTATAAGAGATCAGGTTGCCAAGTTGAGATAAATAATCAGTCCGCTTGAGCAAAGCGAAACGGACCTCGTGCTGTTGCACTTGCAGTGCAACTCCCAGTAAATCTTCGATTTACTGTGATCCCGAAGCGAAACTCGGGTGGAACTGTTGCTTCTTAGCTGACCACTGCCGGAGAGGGGTTCGATCGCTTAAATTCGGACAAGCGGATGCGGGGGCAGATCGAAGCAGCCCGTAAACAGAAAAAATATATTTGAATAGAAATGTGATTTACACAGCTTCTGAACTGGTGGAAGGTTTTTCAGCAATAGCCACATACTCGGCAAAGGATTCCGATTCCGGAATTGGAAAATTGTCTTCCAGCAGTCCCTGGACATGCATTTCAATAGCCTCATGGATATTTTGTTCCACCTCTGCCCGGGTGGAGCCGGTAGCTACACAGCCTGGAAGGTCAGGGGAATATGCTGAATAATTGTTGTTTGCTTTTTCGATCACAACAAGGAAACGGTACATTGTCAATCCTCCATTTTCAACTGAGCTTGTTTTAATATGCTGTTCAATGTCCCTGGCGCAAGATCATCCCGACTATGACCCGCGATTGTTACCCAACCTAGTTTAAGGAAGTCTTCGAGATCGCTTTGACATTAACGAATAATCAAAGTACGAGGATAATTTAATTATAAGAAAGCCCTGAGAGATTAAGGCGACTATTTGCCTTTTCGGATCTGCTCCCACGCAAGCTCTTGTAAAAAAGTTAGAAGTGGGTGTAAAGAATTTGGAGCTGTAATGTCATTAAATGATAAAGATATCCTCTTATTACCTTCATGAATGACAAGTCTATAGTGTAACACATCAGGAGGACCGGATAAACCGGAAGCAACTTCTTTTTCGTTAAGATCAAATATCCTGGAACTTTCTACAAGCTGTATGAGCTTATTGGTAACTTCTTCAGGAAGTGTGTCTGTATTCCCATGATATGTTAACTTAATATTGGCATATCCACCTGAACTTTCAAAGTCAATGTGCATAACCATCTGCTCCTATATGATTATGGAAGGCTCCCAAAACTTTTACAAGGCACTGGAAGCAATCCATAAAATTCTTCCTCAATTTGCTGTCTCAAAACTCAATTCACTAGTATAAAGCCGATTTTCTACATTAATTAGGTTTATGCTGATTAATCTAATTTAAAATAGCCCGACTTCCCTAAAAGCTGTTCTTACTCTTTGTGTTGCTTCTTTATCTACTTTATTATCTTTTGCAAGAAGCCGTGCAGCTTTTACAATCTCCCCGACAGCTTCCTTGAAAATTGCAGTAGGCCAGAGGTTCTGTAATGCATTATACCAGATTCTAGCTGCTTGGTCGGTTCCTATTTCGGTGGCTGTAAGGTAAAAAGCTTTGTTCATAATGCCACTGTTGATGTGCACACCACCGTTATCACCAGGGCCAGAGTAAATATTTTTCATATGCGCGGGTTGAGGATCCTTGCCCAAAATATTGTTATCGTATGCAGTTCCCGGTTCACTCATGCAACGAAGAGCTTCTCCATATAATTCCGGCCCCATGATCTCGTCACCGATTAGCCAATCAGCCTTTTTTGCAATTTGTAGCCATTCAATCTCCTTTCCTGCAGCCTTCTGTGCAGTCTTCTTTTCGACCCACTGTGTGACCACAGTTCCAAATACATCAGCGAAATGTTCATGCAGCGCACCCGGCTGATGATGATATTCAAAGTTGGCAGTAAACTGAACAACGCCATGACCCAGTTCATGAGCTACTACATCAAGGGACTTGGCAAAGTTGGTGAATATTACCCCGTCTCCGTCGCCAAGAGTGATTTGCTTGCCATCCCAAAAAGCGTTATTGTATTTTTTCCCGAAATGTACATTGCATATCAGATTCATGCCATTGTTATCCAGGGAATTTAGGCCTATTATTTCATCCTTTAAGAAATCGCGGTCATCTTTAACGTGATCGTAAGCATTATCCACGGCTGGATCGTTTGTTTTCGGGTCATCCTGACCACGCACTAGTTTTTTTTGAAACACTTGTGTATTCTCAGAATCGTATACTTGCACATCTGCTCTGCCTGTTGGCACAGCAGCTGCAAGTAATCCCATCTTTTTAGAATTCTCAGCCCTGGTTTCCCGGAAAGACTGGCTCTGCAGAATGGTCGACTTTGCTTCTTCAATTCCAGCTTTCGCCATGTTATCAAGAACATAAGGCGGAATAAACGTTGAGAAGCATTCGTAATCAGACCCCACTTTTGTGAAATTGTTCACACTATTTCCTCCCATACTAATTTTGGTAAATAATTCACATTCCGGACAACGTTCCTGATCCGGACTGCTTGCTGCATATTTATCATACATAATTATAAGTTTAAACGTATAAAAACTGGTAGATAAAATTAATACTAAACTAAGATGCTATCCGAAAAGTAAAATAACTTCGATATAGGGTAATGTGGATTATTGATACCACGAAAAAACGGACACAACTACGAGATCTCTGACGAATTCTGGAATAGAAATATTCATCACTGCCTCTGCCTAAACCAAAAAAGAAGCCTTGAATAACTGATAGGGCAAGAAGGTGGGTTGTAGAAAGGACACATTCATGGCTGAATAGATTCAGAAGACTGCTTACACGATGGAAAAAGAAAATTGAGAATTACTATTCTATGCTTTAGTTCGCTGCTGGTGAGGAAGCCAGCCAGCTTTAGAAAAGTCTTTGATCGCCTGCATTCCGGAAATTACAGGAAGTCCAGACATTCACAAACAAACACATCAACCACTCTGCAGGAGGGCTTGCCCAGGCATTCCTTCAGTTCATCCTCTGCAAGAGATTCCAGGCAGGCCTGAATCGCTTCCTTGATATGTTCAATTGCTTCTTCTGCCGTATCCCCTTGCGAAAAACAGCCTGGTAAGCCGGGAAAGCTGGCAATAAATCCCCCGGTTTCCTCGTCTGCTTCAAGGATAATTTTGAACCTCATAATATCAGCTATAAGCCTTTTCGCTTAAATTCCTGAGGGTAAAAGAGTTTAAAATTCGCTCTTGCTTGCAGAGCATCCTGCAGGGGTTTTTCCAGTACACCGGGGGACTTAATAATGCATTTTCAATTCATCTCTACTCCGATCCCTCAAAAATCCACCTTCATTTAAATAACCTTCATTACGATGACGATAAGTTAAGCAATAATCATTATTATAATGACGATATTTACAATTAAAATCTTCATTATAATGAAAGATATAAATACTCGCCACACAAATACTTCCTTATGAAGCAGCTCATGAAGATGTGGAACCCCTGGTGGACAGAGGGTAAAGTCCCTGATTCCAAAAAGAGGATCTTGCGTCCCCGGACCCTTGAAAAGATCCTGAAGCTTCTGGACATAAGGGAAGTCGTCTGCATTACCGGGGTCAGGAGGTGTGGGAAGTCGACTGTGATGTACCAGACAATAAACTACCTGATAGGGGAAGGGGTAGAACCTGAAAATATCCTCTACTTCAACCTTGACGAACCTTTCGAGGACAAAAGCATAGGGATACTCGACCGCATCTTTGCTGAGTATATCGAGCTGCATGCGCCGAAAGGGAGAAAATACATCTTCCTGGATGAAATCCAGAATATCGAAGGCTGGGAGCAGTGGGTCAAGAAGTTCTACGACCTATACGGGGAAGAAATCAAGTTCATACTAACCGGTTCGAACAGTACCATGCTCTCTGACCGGCTTGCGACTCTCCTCACCGGGAGGATGATCACGCAGCACATCTTCCCCATCTCCTTTAAGGAGTATATGGATTTCGTGGGTTTTGAACTGAAAGACCCCGACGTCCAGGGAAACGAGATTCTGCACCATTTCAATAAATACCTCTTTAAAGGAGGTTTTCCCGAAGTTGTCCTGGGAGAGGATGCGGACATCAACCACCTGCGGTTAAGCGAATACTTCAACAGCATCCTCCTTCGGGACATAGTTGTGGGCAGAAAGATCCGGGAAAGTGCGAAACTGATCGAACTTGCGAATTATTCCCTGGCAAATATCTCCACCCTCCTGAGCTATTCGAAAATTTCAAATGCAACAGGGCTCTCTGTAAATAGCCTGAAAGAATACCTGCTTTACCTTGGACAGGCCTACCTCATCTACCAGCTGAACTTCTTTTCCTACTCAGTTAAAGATTCGATTTCAATCAAAATGCCAAGGAAGGTCTACTGCATCGACAACGGGCTTCGAAATTCAGTTGCATTCACCTTTTCTGCCGATGAAGGCAGGCTTGCAGAGAACCTTGCCTTTATAGAATTGAAGCGGAGAAAAGCAGAATTCTTTTACTGGAAAGAAAAAAGAGAAGTGGATTTTGTCATAAAAGACGGGGATAGAATGCTCACAGGTATAAACTGCAGCTATACGGACCGTATAAGAGCAGGGGAAATCAATGCCCTGCTGGAATTCAAAGAGCATTTCGGGGACAGGGTTTCCGGTTTGGTCCTGCTTACGAAAAACCTCGAAAAAGAAGAAGACGGGATCAGCTATGTCCCCCTATGGAAATGGGTCCTGGGGATTGAGTGACTGAAATTCTCACACTTTTTCAATCATATGATCTCCGATCCTGGGAAATGCCAATCCATTCCTCAACCGGATAATTAACCATTCATCGATGACTTCTTCAAGGTTCCTGCCCGGGGGAGTCGGGAGAGGAAAGAGGGGAGAAAAATGAGAGGGGGGGGCTGTTACTTCTCGTTGTGGATAGTGGACGGGTTTCCGATCGCTCGAATTCGGATAGGCGGATGCGGGGGATCAGATTGAAGTGACCGCTGACAGAAATAATATATTTTACTTGATATGGGGTCGGAAAAACTTTCCATTATAATTCGAAAAGCCACACCACGCCAAAAATCCGATTGATGCTTTAAAATCACCAGGATGAAAATCTCTCGATCAGCTTAAGACTGATCTGCCATGCAAAATGCAACTTCCCAGGGCTGCAAAAGCTCACGGGTTAATAAAAAAGTAGATTCCGGGTCCAGGATTTATTCAAAAAAAGTAGAAAAGAAAAAGTGTTGGTGTAAACTCAGTTACACAAATGATACTTAATACCTGTTTTCTCTGGGTGTCCTGTGGTTAGGAAGACAATCCCTGCAGTAAACCGGTCTTTCCGGGTCAGGCTTGAAAGGTACCTCTGTTTCAGCTTTGCAGTCTGAACAGGTTGCCTTGTGCATTTCTTTGGGAGCGCCGAAATTATTATTTCCTCTGGATCTGTCATTAAACATTTTTGTTTCACCTTGGTTTTAGTTGTTAGTTAATAGTTTAAAAATAAGATTGTATAGAACTCTTTGATTAAAAACAAAAATTGGTTTTTAACAACAGATTATTATACGTCTCTTGATTTTCAACACACATACATTGCACTTAAAATATATAAATGTGCCTATGATTATAGAAGTAAACTCTCTCAAATGAGAGAACTCCTTCCAGGCATGACTTGAATAGGAGATAACAACCCATTTTCTGACAGCTCCTGAAACCAGAATTGCTTGAAAAACCTACCACTATAATTTAAAAACAGCCACCCCTCGCCAAAAAATATATTGCTTATCTAAAAGCAGCCCCGAGGGGGATCGATGAGGTCGCGGATTCTACAGGCTCACCAGTTTCAGACGCCACCGTGTTCCTCAGCGTGCTTGATCCTGAAAGTAAAGACGTAACTTCGCTCCAGGGGTTTACTGGCGAAAGCGGGCAGGCTGTTATTACATGGGAAACTTCAAAGAAACAGGGGACTGGCGAGTACACAGTTATAGTGACCGATGTGCTTATGGACGGATATCTCTATGATTCGGAGGACAAGGTGACATTTAACGTAGAATAATAGCTTTTGAAAATAGGATAGGACTTACGCAGTTGAAATGCCGAAAAGTTAATGTCATTTAAAATATAATTA
>CBFCWE010000025.1:0-44883 GCA_965601435.1 uncultured Methanosarcina sp. | reverse complement strand
AATTATATTTTAAATGACATTAACTTTTCGGCATTTCAACTGCGTAAGTCCTAAGAGGATTACTGAAAGAGGACTGCTGCAATAAAAATTCAAAGGTAATTTTAAAAGCATTTTTTAGTGAATTTCCCTTTTTTGCCCCTTTTCTGGCTGATTTCCTCTTTCTTTCCTTTTATTCCTTGCAATTTTTTTGGGCAGGCCGTTCGCAAGCGAACGGGAAAATAGCCGCGGGAAAAGGTATTAAACGCTGCTCCGCTTTTCAGTCCTCTTGAGCGAAGCAAACCGGACCCCATGTTTCAGAAGCAGAGCCCTGATAGCGTAAATCGGTTGGCGCAAATAGGCCAGTTGAAAATAAAAAAAATAGAGATGTGAGGACTTCGTCCTTAATACCTGCAAAAAATAAAAGACAGGAGATTCAGGATTATTAATGATTATTGCACAGTTTCACATTCATCCCATTATCTCATGCCCGTTCTTATCTCCCCTTCCGATTCCCTTATACACAAAACCCTTTTCAATAAACTCGGCTGGCTCAATAACATTCCTTCCGTCCACTATGACCGGGTTTTCCTTCCCGCTAAGCTCTTTCAGCCAATCTGCCTTCACATTAAAGTACGCACTGTGCCCCGTAAAAACCACCACAGCATCCGCATTCCGGACAACCTCTTCCAGGTCAGCCGAGATCTCGACATCCGGGTAATTTACGACGTAGGGGTCGTGTACCCTCACTTCTGCGCCGGCTTGCAGGCAAAGGTCCCTGTAGGGTTCGGAAGGGGCGTTCCTGGCATCGTCGGAGTCGTTTATAAAGGCCCAGCCGAGCATGGCAATCTTTGCCCCCTCGACCTTCTTCCCAATCCTCTCAAGGGCTGCAGCGGTCAGGTTGTACATGTGAACAGGCATGAAGTCGTTGACTTTCCGGGCAAGCACGTAGATGGAATCCGCACCTTCCGGATAGTCCAGCTGCCCTTCCCCGATCTTTACGCCTCTTTCCAGGTGGTAGGTATCCTTGGTCAGGCAGTGTCCCCCGACCCCGGCCCCGGGCCAGAGGATGGCTCGCGTAATTCCCTCACCTTTCAGGCTGTCCACGCCGGTTCTGACGTCATAGACGTTGATGCCCATAGCTTCACAGTAGAGGGCGAGCTGGTTGATGGCTGCAATCTGCAGGTCCCGGAAAGTGTTTTCTGCGGTCTTGGTAACTTCGGCAGCAGTAGCTGACATCGGGATGACTTTCCCGACTGTGAGCACCGGGGTGTAGAGCTCAACTGCCCGCTTTGTGCTGGCCTCATCAATCCCTCCCACGATCCGGTCGTGTTCCCTGATATTTTTGAGGAGCCTGCCCACCATGACCCTTTCAGGGGCATGGGCAAGAGCAAAGTCTTCCCCAGCTATTAAGCCGGATTCCTCTTCAAGGATCTGCTTTGCCATCCCTTCGGTTGTGCCGGGAGTAATGGTGGACTCCAGGACCACCAGCATTCCAGGTTTCAGGAATTTCCCGACGTTTCTGATGCCTTCTATAAGGGCGGAGAAGTCCGGGGTAAGGTCTTTCGGGTTAGCAAAGGGAGTCTGGATTGAAAGGGTAACGGCGTCCAGTTCGGAGATCCTTGAAAAATCGGGAGTACACTCGAACTTCCCGGCTCCGGTCACCTTCCCGATCAGCCCTTCCAGACCTGGCTCTTCGCCTTTTAACGGGCTTTCTCCCCGGTTGAGCATATCGATTTTATAGCCTGAGGACTTCGAGTTTCTCTGGAATCCCAGGACTTTGTCAAAACAGGGGGCGTCTGCGAAAAGGACAGCTGCAGGGATGCCGACATAACCCATGCCGAGGACACCGATCTTTTTTATCGGGCCGCGGGCTTCGAGGAGAGTTTTAAGTTTGCTCATGAGTACCACTTCAATAAGGACAGCATTTCGGATATAACGAGATCAGCGTTTCGGACCTTCAAATCTTAACCAGGTTTCAAATCTTGATCAGTTTTTCTTCTTCGTATGAACGGATGGCTGCCATGGCAACCTCCAGAGCATGTTTGCCGTCTTCACCGCAGGTTTTCGGGGCTTTGCCCGTGGAAGCGCATTCTATGAAGTGTTCCAGTTCGTTTTTGAGAGGTTCGCTTTCCACCACTTTGGCCTTCCGGATCCACCCGTTGTCATGGATTTCTACGGTCTGGTCGATGTAGTCCAGGTAGGCGACACCGTTGATGCCTATGGCTGTGAGCCTCCTTACCTTGTGGGGGGTTAGCCAGTTTGTTTCCACGACCCCTGCGAACTCGTGGTCCAGACGGAGGATGATCGAAGCATGGTCTTCGAAGGAGTGGATGTCCGCGCCTGCCACGGCGTAGACGTGGTTTACTCTCTTGCCGTAGAGGTACGAGATAATGTCGATATCGTGGACGCCGATATCCAGGATCACGCCAACATCCCGGATCCTTGGGTTATAGGGGCCAACTCTCCGGGTGGAAATGGAAACGACCTTTCCCAGGACTCCGGACTCCATGATCTCCTTGAGTTTGATAACCGCAGGGTTGAACCTCTCTATATGGCCAACCATCAGGATCTTTCCCGCTTTCTCTGCGGCATCGATCATCAGGTCTGCATTTTCGACACTGTCGGCAATAGGTTTTTCCACAAGAACGTGCATGCCCGCTTCCAGGGCGTCCAGGACGACCTGCTTGTGCAGCTTGGTCGGGACAACGACACTGACCGCATCAAGGCCTTCTGCAAACATTTCTTTGTAATCCGTAAAGGGTTTCGTATTAAACTGGGTAGCCATGGCGTCCACCCGTTCAAAGTCAACGTCCGAAATCCCGGCAAGTTCCACACCTTCCATTTCACTGTAGATCCTGACGTGGTTTTGGCCCATTGCTCCTGTGCCTATTACTCCTACTCTGATCAAAGTTATCACTTCCCGAGTTCCGCTTCGGGAGCACGGGGTCCGTTTCGCTCGCGTTGCTCGCTCAAGCGGACTAAAAACGCCATATCAATCATAAATTGCGTATCCCCGTTGTTCTTTCTCCCGTTTGCTTCCGTGCTTTAAATCTTCGTTCGAAATTAGTCAAAGAATTTTGATATCTGACTATATTATTATTCCTGAGCGTAAAACTCTTTGACGGCAGCGATAATCTGCTGCACATCGGGTTCGGTGACGCCAGGGTGAACCGGCAGGGAAAGGACTTCCTCTGCTGCCTTTTCGGAAACCTGCAGGCGGTCTTCGTATCCGAGTTCTAGATAGAGCGGCTGCTTGTGAATGGGCATCGGGTAGTGGATACCTGTCCCGATTCCTTTTTCTCTCAGGAATACAGCGAGCTCGTCGCGCTTTTCAGCCCTGACAGTGTACTGGTGGAAAGCGTGGGTGCACCCGGCTTTTATCCCCGGGGTTGAAACACCCGAAACTCCCTTGAGCCCGGCTGAGAGCAGTTCCGCATTTTTCTGCCTGCAGGCGATGAACCCGTCGAGTTTCCCTAGCTGCACAAGTCCGATTGCGGCTGCAATGTCGGTCATCCGCAGGTTGAAGCCCAGGCATTCATGCAGGTAGCGGGTGTGTGAACCGTGGGCCCGGACCATCCTGGCCTTTTCCGCAACTTCCCGGTCGTTTGTGGTCAGCATCCCGCCTTCGCTGGTGGTCATGTTCTTGGTCGGGTAGAAACTGAATGCCCCTGTCCCGAAAGCCCCCACCCTTTTCCCGGAATAAGCGGCTCCGTGCGCCTGGCAGGCGTCTTCCAGGACAACCAGGTTGTGGTCCTCGGCAAGCTCCATGATGGCTTTCATCCCTGCGGGGTGGCCGTAAAGGTGAACCGGCATAATGGCTTTTGTTCTCGAAGTGATATTCTCCCGGATTTTATCCGGGTCTATATTATATGTATCCGGCTCAATGTCCGCAAATACCGGCTTTGCCCCTGTGTAGAGGATACTGTTTGCGGTTGCAATGAAGCTAAAAGAACTTGTTATTACCTCATCTCCCTCTCCTATCCCGTGGGCTAAAAGAGAGGCATGGAGAGCAGCAGTGCCCGAGTTTACGGCAACTGCATACTCACACCCGGTGTACTCTGCAAAAGCAGCCTCGAATTCTTCAACCTTCGGGCCCTGGGCAATCATACCCGATTTCAGGACATCGGTTACTGCGTCAATTTCTTCCTGACCTAACAGCGGTTTTGCAACTGGGATCATGGTTGATCTTCTTTTTGTGTTTAAATTTATTCTGTGTCTTTTAAGACCTTATTCGAATTCATGTCTTTTAAGACCTTGTTCGAATCTCAGTAGATCTGGTTCTTTTAAGACCTTATTCGAACCTTATAGGCCTTATTCCGATTTATTCAGATCTTGTTCAGTTCTTTCAAATCTTCCGGTAGGTCAAAGATTTTTGCAGGGACTCCGGCTGCCAGTTTCCATGGAGGGATGTCCTTAGTAACAAGGGCTCCCCCCGCCACCATAGCACCCTCCCCTATTTCGACCCCCGGAAGAAGAGTTGCATTTGCACCTATTGATGACCCTTTCCGGAGGACAGGGCCTTTGAGAGCGTACTCTTTCCTTATAGGATATTTATCATTTGCAAGTACGGCACAGGGGCCGATAAAGACGTTGTCTTCGATAATCACATTAGTTGGAATGTAAACATTTCCCTGGATACTCACATTATCCCCGATCCTGACGTTGCCATCGATAATGACGTTTGTCCCTATGAGTACATTGGTTCCAATGTCGGTATTTTCCCTGATCATCACGTTATGGCCGGTTTTGAAATTTTTCCCGGCCCTCACTCTGGAAAAGATTGTACTCCCCGCCCTTACTATCGAATCCGGGCCTATAGTGCAACCGGGAAAATCGTAATCTTCGATTTCCAGGCCCTGTTTCAGGATTTCCATCAGGATTTTGTGCTCGGGATATCCCAGAATCACGTTTTCCAGGATAATAGCTCCTTCACCGATTGTTGAAGAGCCGTATACTTTTGAAGAATTGTGGATTCTAAACCCGCTCAAATTCATTTCTCCCCCATTTTATTCCAGATGTGCCTAAGAATATTTACTTCAGAATACGTGCTTCAAAATAATATACTTCAAGTTCTGTTTTCCAAAAGCTGTTTTCCAAAAGCTGTTTTCCAAAAGCTGTTTTCCATAAAATGTGCATCAAATATTAATCATATAGATAATTTGAGAATTTTATCCGTGCACAACTGGCTGGCTTCCAGGAAGGATTTTGATATTTATGGCCCCCCGGCTTTCCCGGGCATGCGTGTTTGTAAATATTTTTAGTTCTTAGCTAATTACTCTGTGTAATTATTTAAATTATTTGATTCTTTTCCACAAAGCAGCGCCCTCGACGTCTCCCTTACACTCTCTTCCGAAGAATACCCGGGATTCCACCCTATTTTCTTCAGCTTCCCAATTCCAAGTCTCATCCTCGGGACATCTCCTTTCCAGCCCCTGCTTCCGCCGGTGTAGGTAAAATCGACATCCTGGAGTCCCATCTCCTCCACAACAATCTTCCCGATCCGGGTAGCGCTGATAGTATCCTCGGAGCCAACATTGAAGATGTTAACTTCTTCGGTGCTATTTTCAATAGCAAAAAGGATCGATTCCACGCATTCCGAGACGTGCAGATAGGACTTTTCCTGCTTCCCGTCTCCCAGGACCTCGAGCTGCCCCGGGTTTTCCCTCAATTTGCGGATAAAGTCCACGGTAATCCCGTGAGTGCTTCGAGGGCCGACTATATTTGCAAACCTGAATACCCAGGCCTGCATGTCGAAGGTGTGGGTGTAAGAAGTGATCAGGGCTTCGCAGGCGAGTTTGGAGGCCCCGTAAAGGGAGATAGGGATGAGGGGACCATAGTCTTCCGGAGTAGGCATGACTTTTGCATCTCCGTAGACAGTAGAAGTCGAGGTAAAAGCTATTTTTCCAACGCCGGTTTTCCGCATGGCTTCCAGGAGCTTGTAGGTTGCAAAGATGTTCTGGTCGAAATGGACTTTCGTATCCGAAACTCCGAGTTTTACATCCGGGTTTGCAGCTACGTGAAAGACGAAGTCTATGCCTGAAAGAGCCCCTTCAAGCTGCTCTGTATCAAGAATGTCCCCGTTTATGAGTTCAAAATTCGGTTTTTTGAGGTGCTGATCGATAAACTCCATGCTGCCCGAGCTAAAGTTGTCCAGCACCACCACCTCGTTTCCATCCTCCACAAGGCGGTCCACCAGATGACTCCCTATAAAACCAGCCCCGCCCGTCACCAGGATTTTGCCCGCAACCGGGTTTTTTTCACTAAACGCCATAAAAATCCCTTCATCTTCTATTTTAATATGAATATTATATGAAATATTTCTACTAACCTATTATAATAGATCAGGATGCACTTAATTATTCACTAAATATAACTTATCAACTACCCAAATTTTTAAATGGATACACTTTATATTTATTTAAGTGATTTGGTTTTATTCATATCAGGCAGCACCGCCTCCAACCTCCCCCCGCAAAATAGATCCGCGCCCGGAAAAGTGAGGGTAAAAAGAGCCCTGTACTTACTGCCGAAGCGGAATTCGGCTGGTATAAATGGAGGCCTATTTTTTTAAGTCCGCTTGAGGGAGCAAAGCGACCGAAACGGACCGCGCACTGCCGAGCCGCAACTCGGCTGGCGCAACTCGGCTGGCGCAACTCGGCCAACTAGGCTGTCACACGCAGCCTTTCGAATTGGGACATGCCCGGTTACAGCCCCATCAGGGGAAAAATCCCGAAAACGAAAATATTCATAAAGCCGTGGATAAGGACTATAAGGGTAAGGTTTCCTGTCCTGTAGTAGAGCTGGCCTATGAAAACTCCCACGAAGGTGGCGTAGAAGATCTCAATGAGACTGCCATAGCCTGCATGCATGAGCCCGAAGAGGAGACTTGCAGCAAGGATGCCTGCGGCAGGGCCCAGGAACGTTTCGAGCCTTGTCTGGAGAAGGCCTCTAAAGATGATTTCTTCGATTAGCCCGACGAAGAAGATCATCACGACTGCGAGGCTCAGGAGGCTTGCAAGGCTCAGGTCCGGGATGAGAGAATCTCTTACACTTACCTGAAGTATGGTGTACTCTCCATAGCCAAGAACCGCGCCCATGGAGACGGCTAAAGGGAAGAAGAACCAGAGTCCCCTCAATGTCAGGCCCATCTTTTCAAGGGTAAAGTCCTGGTACACGGCGATAATTGCTATCGGGATTGCCATAGGGGCATAGATAAAGGCCAGTGCATAGAGTGTATCTTCAAAAAAGACAGGTGTTGCGAGGTTGACCAGGCGGAGGATTGGAAGGAGCATCAGGATCTGGTAGGTCCGCTGTATCTCACGGTCCTTGATGAGCGCGATGCACATTACCAGGGTTATCAGGAGCAGGGTATGCGCCATTATGGCTTCATCCAGGCTCCCCTCGTAGATCATCAGTTCGGCAAAAGCGATAATCAGTATCGGAATAGCCTCAAGAACCCGCCTGTGCCGGGGTAAGGCATTTTCAGGCTCCTCCCGTATTTCGCTATTTTCACTCACTTTTTTCCCCGGCTCCCTTTTCCGTTCGAATTCATCTATTTCGTTCAGGAAAGATGCGGAGTTCCTTTCATGTTCATAAGTCTCGTCCACCAGTTCCGGGCTTGCCATCTTCAGGCCTCCTCAGCCTTTTCACTTACGTTTATCCAGAGATGCAGTTCCCGGTATGGGACTTCCTTTTCACTTTCGTTGAAGAGCAAGAAATCAAGTTTCATATCCGTACCTTCGAAAGGAGGAGTGATTTCGAGAGTATCTTCCCAGGTCTCGTTATGGGCCAGGTTGATATATTTCATGTTTTCGGGAAGGTCTAAGGACCTGTTCTCAAGCCGGACGTCCATCGCATAGTTTACGGTCCGGTACTCATGGTTTACAATCCCCACAATGACAGTCCCATCTTCACCAAGCAGATACTCTGTGGGATAATTACTTGCCATACCCCCTTGCCCCAGTATATAGAACTCCGTAAAGTGCTCGTAATCTTTCGGCACCACAGCCGCATAGGTGAGGGTCCCCAACGACGCAAGAATGGAAAAGACCATGAGCACCATGAGGATTTTCTCGACTGTTGTTTCCGGTTTTTTCAGGATTTCGTCCTTCAGGTCAAGGGCCACAGCCCTGAAAGACACCTTAAGAACCTCCTCCCCGGGAAGGTTCCGTCTCCGGTAGTATGCAGCCACGCACATGAGGAGCGTAAAAACCGAAAGGCTCACAATTATGGGCATGAGCCTTATTCCCCAGGCCGTATAGTTCAGCCAGAGCCCCAACATTGGCACAACTGCAATGCTCAGCCCTAAGGAAAGGACAACCCTTTCAATCCAGTCCAGGTCTTTATTTCCTGGAAAGAGCACTGCCACCAGCGTGTACCCCGGCAAAAAGAGCAACATGGGTATCCCCAATACCACCCTGATGAAACTCCCGTTAAGTCCCGGCGTCAGCACGAAGATGTCGGTCAGGAGTACAAGACCTGCCACCAGCAGCAGGTCCAAAGGAAATCGTTTATTTCCGGCCATTTTCCCTCTGTAAATAATTTTTCAATCACTTTCGTCTTCTGCACCGGAGGCATCAAATAAATTGAATGAGTCATTCATTTTGAAATGGAATCCTTGTACTCCAGTCCGATTACGGTTTCAATTTATTTGTTAGCTGGATACAGGAGAATATGCAGTGCGGCATCCGGGTCGGGTCTCAAAAAAGATCCCACTCCGCCCCCCAAAAAGCTTGTATTCCAATCCCCAAAAAGCTTGTATTTCGATCCCTAAAAAGCTTGTATTCCAATCCCCAAAAAGCTTGTATTTCGGTCCCTAAAAAGATTGTATTCCAGCCCCCAAAAAACTTGTATTCCGGTTCCCAAAAAGCTTGTGCTCAAGGCTTTGAAAAGCTTGCAATCAAGCTCCTAAAAGAACCCACTCCAAGCTCCGATTACCATTTATAATGAAAAACTCCCCTGGGCTTCTTCAAGTTTTTAACTTCCCAATACTCATATTGTTCCTTCCTATGAAAAGTTTTTCCCTTTTTAGAAGACTCTTTAGAGAGTCTGCATGAATTCAAACAGATTTAAAGAACGAATTTGAAGACCAGGTATAAATTCGGATGAAAATGCATTCCGGAATTTTTCGATGTACACGGAAAATTTTATGTTTTTTCCCCCCTTCTCTAAAAACCATGAATATACTTGTTACAGGAGGTGCAGGGTTCATCGGCTCCCATATTGCCAAATATTTTGCGGATGAAGGGCACAGAGTCCGGGTTTTTGACAGCCTGGCGACCGGCTTCCTGCAAAACGTCCCTGCACACAAAAACATCGAATTCCTCGAAGGGGACATCTGCGACCCCTCCGCCGTGTCAAAAGCTGTTTCGGGCATGGACTATGTCTTTCATGAGGCGGCCCTGGTCTCCGTCCCCTTAAGCTGTGAAAAACCTGCCGAAGCCTTCAGGACCAACACCCTCGGGACCCTGAACGTGCTCCAGGCCTGCGTAGAAGCTGGGGTCGAGAAGTTCGTGACCGCTTCCTCGGCAGCGATCTACGGAAACAACCCTGCCCTCCCCAAGCGCGAGGACATGTACCCTGAACCTGCCTCCCCTTATGCGATCTCCAAACTGGACGGGGAGTACCTTGCCCGGATGTTTTACGAGGACTACGGGCTTCGGACCACCTGCCTGCGCTACTTCAATGTCTACGGCCCCCGCCAGGACCCAAAATCCCCCTATGCAGCGGCAATCCCCATCTTCCTGGAAAGGGCAAAAGCAGGAAAAGACCTTACGATTTACGGAGACGGCCTCCAGACCCGGGACTTCGTGCACGTAAAAGACGTGGTCAAGGCAAACGCCGCAGCCCTGGAACACGGGGACGGGGAGGTTTTCAACGTTGCCCTGGGAAAGAGCATAACAATCCTTGAACTTGCAGAAACCATCCTGGACCTCACCGGTTCCTCAGGCAAAATAGTTCACGCCGACCCCCGTGCAGGGGATGTCCGGGACTCCCGCGCCGACGTCTCAAAGATCTCTGGTTGGTGGAAAGGCGAGACAGGACTCCGGGAAGGCCTCAAAGGAATGGTTTGATTTAAACCGTTCTTCCACAATTTTAACTCCCATCAACAATTTTTACTTTCTTTCCTTTTCCCAGCACCCCCTTATACAATATATTAAATAAAAAAGTTGAAGGCTTAAAATAAAAGGCGGTAAAAAATCATCCCGCCTTTCTGGAACTTTGAACTCTCTACTATTTCTGGCTTCAGCCCCTTCTCTTCATCATTGCAATTCCTATTCCGAGCATTCCTGCAAAGCCCATTAGAAAGCCCATTTCTTTTGAAATGCCTTTTTTCGGAACTTCAGCAGCTATTCCTTTCCCTTCAGAATAGGCTGCTTCGGTTTCTTCTTCCAGGACGGAGGGTGCTTCTCTCAGGGTGGACGCTTCTTCAACTGCATTTGCTCTGGAATCAGCTGCTTCACTGCTCGAACTGCTCGAACTGCTCGAAAAGGAGCCTGAGCTAAAACCGGAGGAATCCGATGAGCTACCGGCACTACCTGATGAAACTATAGTCAGCTCTTTCTGGTCTATCCCTACGATGCCCTTATCTTTTTCATACGCCCCTGCAAAGAGCAGGTAGTCCCCGGGGGCCAGGTCAAAAGCTGTCAAGGAAAGGTTACTCTCATTCTCTTCACCGATCGTTATCGTTCCGTTACCTTCCCCTATCAGAGTCTGGATATCGGTCTGAAGTTCGTCCCTGCCGAATTTGGATTCGAGGTTCGAGGAATTGACATCAAACTCTTCTATAATATCTACATTATTTATGATGATGTCCGTTTCGTCCCATGTCCCGTTGGAGTTAAGCCTTATGTCCGCATAGTAAGCGCTGGCTTTGACCAGGACTGCTCCAAAGGTCAGGCCGTCGGTTTCGGTCACATTCTCTAAAGCAAGGCTTATTTCCAGGTTTTCCCCTTCATCCAGGTTTTCCGGGGCTTCGATTCCAAGTTCGTATTCCAGGATCTCAAAACAGGTCATGGAAAGTACCTTTTTATCCTCTGAAGAGTCATTAAGAAGGACAAGAATCCCATGAAGGCCCTCGGGCTGAGTACCCAGGTCAAGGGGTGCTGGCAGGTCTCCATTTTCATCCAGGGTTTCGGCTGCCACCTGCGTTTTCGAATTCACAGTGTCATTGAAAATATCTCCAAAACTATCCGGACTCTCTTCCTTTATGGCTTTGTAAGCGTCAGAGATAGAACCCAGGTTTGTTCCCCTCATGTCCACAAGGTAGATCTCGACTTCCTGGTCCTTGAAGGCGCTTGAACCTTTGAAATCCATTTCCACGCTCTCGTCTGCAGTATAGAAGGAATGGTTCGAATACGGATACGTTATCACATGGTCCGTATCGTTCTCGACGTTCAGTTCAAGACTTCCCCCTGCATAGTCAATCCTGTTGACCCCGTTATACGTGAACGTGAATGGCTCAGGCAGCTTTATTGCTTTGCCTCCGCTCAGGAGAATCCAGTTGCCTTCGGTCTCGCTTTCATTGTGGTCTGCAAAAAGAATGTATTCTTCATTTTTCTCTATGCCTGCTATATAGGGCTCCTCTTCGGAAAGAGGTGCTGATAAGCCTGAAGGGATTACAGATATCAAGAGCAGAATTGTTCCGATTAGTATCCCTGATCTTTTCTTCAATTACTTCCCCCCATTATGGTAAATGTCCCTATTATATCCCTTTCTTCTCCGTCCCCTCCCCACTATTGAATTCTAACTACCCCCCTTCTTTTAATTACGTATTAGTCGGTTCCAGGGATATATATTATTTTACAATATATATTTATTTATGCATATATATTTGAGGAGTTCCCGAAGGGCTGCTTTCCTTATTCAGGGAATTCCCGGCTTTTCCGAGATTACTTTTTAAGTTTTTTGAGCTTCGAATACAGCAAAAGCACCATCATCCCTGCCATGAGCCCTCCCATAATATAGACCCCATCGTGTCCATCCTTCTCACCTTCTAAACTGACAAGTTTGGTGCCGTTTTCATCCTGAAAACTGCCCTGACCCGATTCCTCTTCAAAGAGATTCTCTTTCTCTAATACTTCCTCGGGAGAAGAGCTTTCTTCCGGGGTTCCATTTTCACCTGCTGTTCCATTTTCATCCGCACTTTCTATCTCTTCATCGATCAGTTCAGTATCCGGAACCGGACTTGGCATGGTGTCTTCTTCAGATTTCAGGGTGACCTGCTCCGAGTATCCTCCCAGTTCCACCTCGAAATTTCCCGCAGGCATGGATTTCGTGCTGTAAGTATACAGGAATTTTCCTTCGGAATCCGCCTTTATCTGCTGGACTGCTGTAATCTTGAGCCCAACACTGGAACCGCTCGCATCTCCGTCGATCTTGATCCTGTATGTCCCCGGAGGGACCCTGGACTGGGACACTGTGGCAGTCCCCCCGCTGGCCTGTGCACTCTTGGTCAGCCACAGAATCATCTTTACCCTCACGTTCAGATCGTCTGCTCCTTTCGCCTGCACTGTGAAGCGGTTGTTGAAACCTGAAGGGATCTTCACATCCTCAAGCAGGTATTCATATCTGCCATCCGAAACCTGCACTTCCCTGTCAAAAGATACCAGCACGTCTATTTCTTCTTCCGGGTCCGCGCCCCCCTTAATTTCCACCGTATCGCCCACCACCGGGTTTTCAGGTGAAAGCTCCCAGTTGGCCACAGCAGCGGCTCCGGAATGAGTCGTCAATGCAATAATCGTGGAAATAAATAAAAGAAAAATTAGTTTCTTTACTATCTTCTACTTTCTATAGCTGAAAAGTATATATTTCATAAAAGCCCCCCTCAAGCAGCAAGATCCATCATATTTTTTCATCCCCCGTGATTTATTCTTGCCCCTGGTTCCGGAAGATTTCCCCTTATATTCCGGATCAATGGAAGGAGTATGTTCTTCATTGTTTATATATGGAACGTAAATCCCCTAATTCTTTAGCAAGGCTGTCAGGGGGTTTGAGCAGGTATTTATAATATTGTGCTTATTTTTATTATAAAAACGGGAATCAGCTTGTAGGGGGGATTAGCAGGCTAACAAGTATAATTTCATCCAGTGCGGTCTCATCGAGCGCAATTTCCTCCAGTGCTCTCTCAATGCTGACTGCTCCGGGACTTCCTGAATTCGGGGCTGTAGCTGTAATCGTATTGATTTCGCTTCTCTCATTAAAGGAGGTTCTTTCAGCGTCGAAGCTCTGGGGAAAAGATCTGGATAGTTCTTTAAAAATGGGGATTGTGCCACTGTTGATTTCCTTCAGTGCGATTGTTGTCTTCAAAATTGCAGAAATCCTGTAACCTGGTTGTTAACTTGAGGGTTTTTCTGCAAGGATGGGAATCTACATTCCCCTATTTCTTTTTTTCACATGGATTCAGTTTATCCCAGCCCGCGTTCCTTTTTTAATTATCTCTCTGTCCTGAAAGGGTCCAGGTATAAACTGAATCACAGAATTCCGAGTCCGGGACCCAGATGGGGGATAAAACCGAACAAAAATACATTTACGAAGCCGTGAACCATTGTGACGAACGGCAGGCTTCGGGTTTTGTAGAACATGTATCCTATGACAGCCCCCACAAAAAAAGTGTATAATACTTCATAGGAGGTCCCGTACCCTGAGTGCATGAAACCGAAAAGCATGCTTGAAAGCAATATTCCGCCCCATATCCCGAAGAGTTTGTTAAGTCTTGTCTGCAGCATCGACCTGAATATTACCTCTTCGATAAACCCCACAAAGAAAACCATTACCAGTGTTAGTTTTAAGATGTTCAGGAAGGAAAGGTCGGGGATGAGGTAATCTGTCCGAATTGTCAGGTATTCTCCCACACCCAGCCCGAAGCCTAACAGGATTGAAAAAGGAAGATACAACCACATCTTCCTGAAGGTTATCCCCACTTCTCCACGAGTCAAATGCTGGTTGGCAGCAGCAATCGTTACAGGAACTGCCAGGGGGGCATAGATGAAAACGAAAGAGTAAAGGGTTATGTCAAAAAATACAGGCATCGAAAGGTTGACCAGGCGAAGGATCGGGAGGAGCAACAGGGCCTGGTACGTTTTGTAAACCTCTTCGTTTTTAATGAATGTGACTGAAAAGGAAAGGCCGACCAGAATGGCTGCATGTAGCCACATGGCTTCTTTTACCCTCCCGGAATAAATCAACATTTCCGCAAAGGCGATGGCAAGGATAGGTACCCCTACGTAAATTACCTTATTCCTGAAATCAGGACTTTCAAGCCCGTGAGTTTCCTGTCTTTCAGTTTCGAGGGGACTTTCTTTTTCTTCAACAATAACGGTAAGAGCCGGATTGCCGGTTTCTGTAAAGCTTTCATCCCCCTGATTCTCTGCTTGAAGATCCGTCATTTCCATATTCATACCTCCTCTGAAACGTTGACCCATAGGTGCAGGTCCCTGTAAGGCACGCTTTTTTCGGTGTCGTTGTAGAGCAGGAATTCGAGTTTCATGTCCGTGCCTTCGAAGGGAGGGGTTATGGTCACAGGCTCTTCCCAGGTCATGTTATGCCCAAGGCGGATGTATTTCAGGTTTTCAGGGAGAGAAAGGGATTTATTTTCAAGCCGGACGTCCAGGGTATAGTTCACGGTCTGATACTCGTGATTTACGACCCCTACGATGACGGTTCCGCTGTCTCCTGGCGTATATACGGTCGGGTAGTTGTCAGCCATTCCTTCGGGCCCCAGGATATAAAACTCGGTGAAATGCTCCCCTTCTTTAGGTGTAACAATCACATAGATCAGGGTTCCCACCGAAATAAGGATGGAGAAAACAAGGATGACCGTGAGAATTTTGTCGACTTTTGTTTCGGGCTTTTCCAGGATTTCAGCCTTCAGGGCAAGTGCGGAAGCTTTGAAGAGAACTTCAAATCTCTCGTCCTCAGGCAACTGCCTCCTCCTGTAGTAAGCTACCCCACACATTGCCAGGGTAAATGCGGAAATGCTCACAAGTACAGGAATGAGCCTTATCCCCCAGGAGGTGTAATTAAGACCAAGCCCTATCAGTGGCACTACTGCAATGCTCAGCCCAAAAGAGAGAGCCATTCGCTCGATCCCATCCAAGTCTTCTTTTGAAGGAAAAAGTGCCGCTATCAGGGCATACCCTGGCAGGAAGAGTATCATGGGTAGCCCTACTGCCGTTCGCATAAAGCTCTCACTGAGCGGAGGCACAAGTATGAATATGTTGGTCAGGACCACTAGGCCTATCACAAGTAACAGGTCAGAAGGAAATTTTCTGGATTCGGCCATCTTACCTCTTCAACAAATATTGTCCTGTGTTATCTTGGTCCCGTTTTTATTTCTTCGTCGGGAATTGGAATAATGAGCTTGATAGCAGGAAACATGACCAGACCATAGATTCCTCTCTCTGTACGGTTCCGATTTCTAAAAGGAAATACCTCAATGTACTTTCCCCAGCAGTTTTTACTCCCCATTAACTCATATTACTTTGTTCTATGAAATATTTTTCCTTTTTTCGAGATATTTTTAATCTGTTCTCTTATTTTCGGGTATTTGGGGAAATTTGGGTATTATTTTTTTATTCTGGATCCACCCCAAAAGGCTCTCTTGTTTATTTTTTTTCAAAAATTTGTACTACACAATTCTTTTTTGCCCCTAAATGTTTATATGTCTAGGAATTTATTAATTCATCATTATATATTCTATATCTCTGTGTTCGAAATAACCTGCTTGAGGATTTTGGGGGTCCTCTTATTTTGGTAGAGGGGTATGTTAATCGAGAAGCCACTTCGAACAAAATAACGGCAATTCTTCCTGCGTTTAATGAGGAGATCTCTATAGGGAGCATTATCCTTTGGACAAAGGAATATGTAGACAGAGTTATTGTCGTTGACGATGGGAGTAGCGACCACACAGCAGATGTAGCGATGCTTGCCGGGGCTGAAGTTATTTGCCATCTCACAAACATGGGTAAAGGAGCTGCCCTTAAAACCGGTTTTGAAGTTGCAGCAGATACTGATGTGATCGTGACCATTGACTCCGATGGGCAGCACAACCCCTGTGAGATTCCCAAACTGATTGCCCCCGTACTTGAAGGAGTCGCTGATCTTGTAATTGGAAGCCGCTATATGAACGGCAACGGGAAAAATACGCCCTCGTACCGACGTATCGGGCAGGTTGTTCTCAATAAAGCTACAAACTTGAATTCAGGGGTTAAAGTCGCTGACACTCAGAGTGGTTTTCGGGCTTTTGCAGGTTCTACAAAAAACCTCTTTCGCTTTAATTCCAGTGGCATGGCAATTGAAAGTGAAATGCTTGCTGATGCCGGGCAGGCCGGACTTCGTATCAGGGAAGTGGAGGTAGGGGTCCGGTATGATGTTGACTGTTCCTCTGAAAATCCCGTGAAACATGGAGTTGGCGTTCTGCTTAAGGTTTTGCGGGATATGGAGTTTAACAAACCCCTGTATTACTTTACCGTTCCGGGGATTTTTATGGGAGGGGTTGGAGCCTACATGGGCTTGAGTTTCTTGCAGACCTTTTACAGAGGGGGAAGTTTGCATTTCGGGCCGACGATGCTGATGATTCTACTGGTTATGATTGGGATTTTTATGGCGTTTACGGGGATTATGTTGCATTCGATGTCGAAGATTATACGAGAAGCCAAAAATGTGAGTTGAAGCCCAATAAAAGGTTGTTGTTTATCAGGACGTTCATTATTGTTGGAGTAGGGGTATGGAGATTTTGATCATTTCACAGCATTTTCCACCTGAAAAATCTGGAAACGCATCCCGCATATTTGATATGTCCAATCACCTCCAAAAAATGGGTGAAAATGTTACTGTCCTTGCTCCACATCCGAGTTTTCCTCCGGGTTCTTTCAAAAGGAAGTGGAAAATTTCCGAAACCAGGAATTTGAATGGAATAAATGTGGTAAACTTGCTTGCATGGCAGCCTAATTCCCAGGACCTGGGCTTTGTAAGCAGGATGGCTTATTATCTTTCATTTCCTCTTCACAGTATCTTGTGGATACTTTTCAATTTCCGTAAATTTGATGTAATTATTACTTCGGCGCCTCCGATTTTCACCGGGCTCGGTGGAATTCCCGCGAAGTTATTGTTCAAAAAGAAATGGGTCATGGATGTAAGGGACCTCTGGATCAATGCTTCTATCAGTCTCGGCTTCTTGAAAAAAGGAAGTTTCTTTGAAAAGATGAGCAGAGCATATGAACAGGTTTGCTATTCAAATGCTGATATGATTTGCGTCACAACCGAGGAACTAGGTCAGGACATTGTGAAGACGTACAAAAACGTCGATGAGAATAAAATAAAGGCCACTCCCAACGGTGTGGATACTGGCTTTTTTTATCCCATGGAAGTCACGAAGAAAAACAGGATTATTTACGCAGGAAATATAGGGCATGCTCAGGACCTTGAAGATGTAATTCTTGCAATGAAGAAGGTTAATGAGCATTTCTATTTGAAGCTGATGATTGCTGGAGCCGGGGACATTAAAGAGTATCTGGAAAAGCTGACGATTGATAACAATTTAACGGATTACGTGGAATTCCCAGGCCTTGTACCCAGGGAAGAAATCCCGAAAATTCTTTCCGAATCGCTTATTGGCGTTGCCCCTTTGAAAAAGTTGAAAACTCTCGAATATGCTGTTCCTACAAAAGCTTATGAATACATGGCCTGCGGGATTCCCTTTGTGGGATGCGGAGAAGGCGAAATCCGTAAACTGGCTGAGAGGTCAGGTGGCGGAGTGATCGCAGATAATGATCCGGATGCGATTGCTGAAGTAATAATTGATCTCCTTAAAAGCCTTGAAAAGAGATCGGAAATAGGACGCAAAGGTAGGGATTTTGTGGAAAAATATTACAGCCGCAAACAAATTTCAGCTTCCTTGAAGATAAACATTGAAAGCATCGGCAGTAAGAAAAATCGAATTTCGAGGGTGAAGGTGTAAGCTGTGCAGAGTCTCAATGAACGGATGCATGAACTTGTTACAAGAATTATCCGGAATGGAATTCTTCCCAGCATCAAAGTTGAAGGTGAGCTTGCTTACACCGTGGATCCTGTATACAGCATTGCGAGAAACCGTGTAAATGCTGAATGTGCTAAGACGCTGATGCGCATCAACAATATCGGTGATACGGATTATACTGAACTGGTCGAGAAGCTCCTGAACTGGCTGCTCCGGAAACAGAACACTGACGGTTCCTGGAACGAGGTGCATGTGAAATACAACCAGCCTTCGGCTCTTATCACTTCTATTGTCGGAGAGGCTATGGTTGACGGTTTCAAGGCCGTTAAATACGATACATTTGCGGATGCTGCCCGGGAGGCAAGGGATTTCGTGCTCAATAATCAGATATCTTCCGGGTATTTCAAAAAATCATCTATTTACACAGCAGACCACCTGAATGTGGATGCCACCTGCGGGGCGTTTCTTGCAAAATACGGAAAGGTATTTTCGGATTCCGAATGCCTTGATGCCGCCAGAATAACGGCAGAACACATATGCAAGTACCAGTTTTCAGACGGGGCTTTTCCTTACACCAATGAAAACAAAGGAAATTACCAGTACGGTTTGGACATTCCCTGCATCCATTACCAGGGTGTGACCCTCTATTACCTGCTCAAGATTATAGGTTCATTAGAAAGCGACTGGCTGGACCCCGAATTTGAAAAAGGAATCAAATGGCTTATATCCGTCCAGTTTCCCGACGGGAAATTTGACTGGTCAAAGAGCGGCCTGATGTTTGCCTATTATCTAAGTGGAGCATACGCCTTTGCAGTTCCCTGTTTCATGTATGGAACAAAATGGGATCCTGCTTATTCGAAAAATGCGGAAAAAACTCTTAAGGTGCTCGAATCAAACGTTAGAGATATTGCAAACCGCTGGGAAAGCGCTTCAATTCTTAGTTTCCCTGCTTCGTTTTTCACGGCTTTCCAGACTGCAAACATAGGGAATTACCCTGTAAGCCACAGGCTTTTCAGGTTCGGGTATGGAATGTACAGACAGTTTGCAAGACGCAGGTTTTCCAATGATGTAAATCCCAGGATGTTTAACCTGCTTGCCGGCACTATGTGTATCAAAACTTCCACCATTGAGCCGGATAACAATTTCCCTGACCTGTTCATGACTTCGGAAGTACTGGACTGTTTGAGCTATTCGCTATCTAAACAAATTGAAAATTAAAACCAGATTCGCAAAATCATAAAATTCGCAAATAATATTCACAAAATCACAATAATCAGGAGATTCATCAATGAAACAGGTTGTCCTGAATCTTAAAGATGGGGATTTGACGGTTGAAGATGTCCCCATCCCCACCCTCAAAGGCAGTGGAGTGCTTGTACGAAACCATTATTCAGTGATAAGTGCAGGCACGGAATCCGGTTTAGTTGACCTTGCCGATAAATCTCTTATTGGAAAAGCAAAGGCTAGGCCGGACCTTGCCATGAAGGTTATCAATAAAGCCAAACAGGACGGCCCGATTTCAGCATTCCAGCAGGCTATGGGGAGGCTTGAAAAGCGCGAGCCTCTTGGGTACAGTAGTGCAGGCACTGTGATCGCTGTAAGCGAGGACATTTCCGAAATAAAGGTCGGAGAAAGGGTCGCCTGTGCAGGTGCAGGCTATGCCAACCATGCCGATGTAGCGTTTGTCCCGAAGAACCTCTGCGTAAAAGTCCCGGATAACGTTGATTTCAAAAACGCCTGCTTCACAACCGTGGGCTCGATTGCCCTGCAGGGAGTCCGAAACGCTGATCTACGAGTCGGAGAAAACGTTGTTGTAGTCGGCCTTGGCCTGATCGGCCTTATAACCGTGCAGATCCTCAAAGCCTCTGGCTGCAGGGTCTTTGGAATCGACCTTGACGAAGCCAAGGTGAAGCTTGCAAAAGAGCTCGGTGCAGATGTTGCCCTTTCCCGAAGCACTCCCAATATCGAAGAAAGCGTCAGGCAGTTCTCCCGTGGGATCGGTGCAGATGTAACCATTATTGCAGCTGCAACCAAGTCAAACGACCCCGTGGACTTTGCCGGAAAAATTACCCGCGAACGCGGAAAGGTGGTAATTGTAGGTCTTGTAGGCATGGACATCCCGCGTGAAGAGTATTATAATAAAGAAATAGAACTTCGCGTCTCCCGTTCCTACGGTCCCGGTCGCTACGACCGCAGCTATGAAGAATTCGGCAGGGACTACCCCCCCCCTTACGTCCGCTGGACAGAAAACCGCAATATGCAGGCTTTTCAGGACCTCCTGTCCATGCAAAAGATCTCCATGGACCCTATAATCTCCCATGAATTTTCAATCGAGGAGGCTCCGGATGCTTACGATATCATTGAACAGAGAAAACCCTACCTTGGCATTGTCCTCAAGTACAACACCGAAAAAGAAATCGAAGACAAAATAGTCCTGAAAACACCAGAATCAAAACCCAGTGGGAGTGGGGCAACTCCGGTTGTAGGGGTTATAGGGGCAGGGATCTTTGCAACAAGCATACTCCTCCCGAACCTTTCGAAAATAGACGGCATAAAATTAAAAGGCCTTTCTGCAGCAAGCGGCATCAGCTGCGAATCCGTTGCCAAAAAATACGGTTTCGAATACTGCACTTCCGATTACCACAAAATCATGGAAGACTCCGAAATTAACTGCGTGAGCATAGTAACCCGAAATAGCCTCCACGCCCCCCTGGTAATAGAAGCCCTCAAGCACGGCAAAAACGTCCTTGTGGAAAAACCTCTCGCTCTCACCGAAGAAGAACTTGAAGCCGTCAGAGACGCCTGGAAAGAACACGGCGGCCTTGTGATGGTCGGCTTCAACCGCCGCTACTCCGAACTCGGAACAAAACTCAGGGATTTCTTCAAAAAGCGCTCCCAGCCAATGGTTGCCCTCTACCGCGTAAACGCCGAGTCCATCCCCAAAGACCACTGGATTTACGACAATTTCGAAGGCGGAAGCCGCATCATCACCGAATGCTGCCATTTCATCGATTTCCTGCAATTCATCATAGGCTCATCCCCCACAGAAGTCTACGCCCGAAAAATCGAACCCGAAACCAAAAGCCTCGAAGACAACGAAAACGTCTCAATCACCATCTCCTTTGAAGACGGCTCAATCGGGACTATAATATACACTACCCACGGAGACAGTTCTCTCTCCAAAGAGCGTGCAGAGTTCTTTGCAGACGGGATGGCAGGAGTTATTACGGACTTCAAGCACCTTGAACTGGTCAAGAGCGGGAAGAAAGAGAAGATTGCAAAGAGAATGGTAACGGAGAAAGGGCATAAGAATGAATTTGAGAAGTTCTTTGAAATGGTGAAGAAAGTTTCTTCAGAGTATGATTTTGAAGCAAATGTTTTGACGACTATGGCGACGTTAAAAGCTGTTGAGTCTGTTCAAAATGGTTCCTCTTTGAAATTGTAATGTTAATTTGAGGCTGTAAAAATGCTAAAAAAAATGAATGTATTTTCAAATGGGATGGCATCCCAGGCATTAAATATTCTGGTGAGAAACAGCCTTACTTATAAGAAAACATACGATCTTCTGAAAAAATCCCAGTGGTGGAGTGCGGATCAATTAGAAGAGTATCAGCTTGAACAATTGAGTAAACTGCTAAGTCATTCATATAAAAATGTACCTTATTACACCAGAGTATTCAATGAAAGAGGACTGAAACCTAAAGACATTCAGGATCTTAAAGATCTGGAACAATTACCCATCATGACCAGAGATACGGTACGTGATAACTTCAAGGACCTCTGTGCCAGAAATTATTCCCCAAGGCAATTCCAGCATGTTACTACAGGGGGCTCTTCAGGGACTCCGCTTGAACTTTATCTTGAAAACGGGGTTACAGATGCCAAAGAATGGGCCTTTATGAAGACCCAATGGGACCGGGTTGGATACAGGTTCAGGGATAAATGCGCTATTTTCAGGGGATATAAAGTTCCAGTTTCAGCTAATACTTTCTGGAAATCCCAGTTATTTGGCAGATGGCTTCTATTTTCTTCATATGACATAAATGACCAAAATCTATCAAGTTATGTTCAAAAACTAAAAGCTTACAACCCGAAATTTATACAGGCATATCCTTCCTCAATATCCCTTCTGGCCAAGCATATAAATGAAACCGATATTCGCAACTTACCAAATCTAAAGGCAATATTATGCGGCTCAGAAAGTCTGTTTCCTTTGCAGAGGAAATTGTTAGAAGAAACTTTTAACACAAGAATTTATAGCTGGTACGGATTAACTGAAAAAGTCGTTCTGGCTGGTGAATGTGAAGTTAGTGATCACTATCATATATTTCCTGAATATGGAATTACCGAACTGATTGACAAAAAAGGAAATACTGTAAAGTCAGGTGCAGGCGAGATTGTAGGAACCGGATTTAATAATTATGCAATGCCTCTAATTAGATATCGAACAGACGATATTGGAAAAATACTGGACAAAAAGTGTAGTTGTGGTAGAGAGTACTCTTCATTTGAAAATATTGAAGGGAGGGTGCAGGATATAGTGATCACGAAAAACAATTCCAAAATTACTCTGAGAGGTTTAATTTTTAGACAGCATTTAAATGCGTTTTTGCATATTAAGGATCTTCAATTAATTCAAGAAAGAAAAGGCGAATTGATATTTAATATTGTAAAGTCAACTAAATTTAATTCAAAAGACGAATTAGAAATTTTGGAAATAATACAATCTACAACTCATGATCAAATAGATGTTGTCTTTAGTTATGTAGATTTCATCCCTAAAACAGAGCGTGGGAAACATAAATTTTTGATACAGAATATCAACTCTCTTTAATATTATATGCACAAGTTTATATAATCGTGAGTTTTGATACTATGAGGAACAAGTCGACTATTTTGATCGTGGGTCCAACTCCTCCACCAATGGGTGGGATCGCAACGTACGTAGAGGATATGCTAAAATCGAGGATTAGTGAAGAATATGATGTTTTACATCTTAATACTTCTAGGAGTTTCTCAATAAAGAAATCATTAATGATGAATTTATCATTATTTTGTAGTAACTTGTTAAGATTAGTCTATTTACTTTTAATTCACAGGCCACAAATAGTTCATATCCATACATCTTCTTATTTATCTTTCTGGGAAAAATCCATATTTTTGATTGTTTCAAAACTCTTTTCAAGGAAAATAGTTTTACATGTCCACGGGGCAAAATTCGATAGTTTTTATAAAAATAACGGAATGATAAATAAGTTTCTGATTAGGAAGATTTTTAGATACTGTGATAACGTGGTTGTTTTATCTTTAAAGTGGAAAAACTTCTTTTTAAGTCTCGTAGATCAAAATAAAATTTCAGTCATTCCAAATGGAATTGAATATACGAAATTTGAATCATTTGAGAAATCTTTTCCCAAAATATCTAACGGGAAAATTCAAATTTTGTTTTTGGGAAACCTTACCCAAAGAAAGGGCATTTATGATATTTTAGAAGTGGTGCCGAAAATAAAGGATAAATTTATAGATGTAAATTTTGTTTTTGCAGGATCTGAAGAATTTCCTGGAGATTTAAATCGGTTTAAAAAAGAATGTGTTGCTAAAGAGATCAATAACTCCATAAAATTAATTTTTAATTTCAGTGATAATGAAAAAATGAAGTTGTTCTTTGAGTCTGATATTTATCTTTTACCTTCATATGCCGAAGGTTTACCGATCTCTTTATTGGAAGCAATGGCTGCAGGCTTACCAGTAATTTCCACTCCTGTAGGTGGAATTCCTGAAGTTATTGAAGAGGGTGTGAATGGTTTCATCATTTCTCCGGGAGATACTGACGATTTAGCGAATAAAATATGCAAATTAGTAGAAGATAAAGATCTTAGGGAAATGATGGGAGAAAAAAACCAATTGACCATTAAACAGATGTATGATTGGTTGATAGTGTCAAAGAAAATTTCATCCATGTATTATTCCATAGTTGCAGGGAATCCTGCAAAAGTGATTAGAAAACGTTTTGAAGATTAATTCAATAAATAAATTTGCATGTAATTATATATGCAGCGGTGAATTTCAGCTTATGGGGGGACTTACATGTCGACAAATAAAAATTTAAGGGATATAGTAATAGACTGCAATCTTTTAACAATATGTTTTATGCTGTCGCTTTTGTTTTTGTTGACTACCCTCTCTTTATACTTTGTAGATCCTTCTTTATCAATTAGAAGTTTATTATTTTTAGTTCCGATTATATTTTGTTCAATATTTTGCTTTATATGTAAGGATAATATCCTGAAAATTGAGACTCTTACTCTTCAGCCAGTAATTATTCTTGGATCTTACAAAATTAAGATGCTATATATGTTCAATTTATTACTGGGATTTGTAAGCATTTTTTTATTGGTTAATAACTCCGAACGGACATTATTATTTATATCTGCTGTAGTCTTAATAGGAACGATTTTATTATTCCAGATATTATTCACTGAAAAAATGAATTTAAGCTTATTTTTCATTCAATTAATTTTTATACAGATTATTTTAGCTTATAGTCTTACTTTAAAATATCCATTTTATTTCGGTTCTGGAGACATTGTACCGCACATAAAATGGGCTGAACTAATCAGTTCCAATCATCAGATAACTGGTCAGTTTGGTTATTCCACATACAAATTTTTTCCATTATATCATTTGCTTCTTGCAATCTCCAGTGACTTGATTGGCATATCTTCTCAAAAAGGTCTCTTTATTATATGTGGTTTCTTGATGCCAATTGCAGATATTTGTGCGTATGGGATCTCATATAAAATAACTAATGACGAGAAATTTTCATCGTTGACAGCATTGCTTTTTGTATTCAATCGTGAAGTCATTTTTGGTAGCTCTTACATGATCACCAGAACATTAGCATTTATTATGTTATGTATCATTATATATCTGTTATTGCCTGATATATTACCTGATAACTCTTCAATCAAAAAAATATTACTCATTTTCTTCACTATTGTACTGGTATTAACGCATCAAACAACTTTGGTCCATTTTACTTTCATTTTGATCATATTGTATATTAGTTTCATAAAATTTGCTAAAAAAAATATAATAAATTATGTACTATTTTTTTGTGTTTGCTATATTACTTATTGGTTTTTTATAGCCATTTCTTTTACTAATAGAGTGATACTAAAAATAGCAGATGAAAAAGAATATCTTCAGAGTACATTGATGAATTTTGCTACAGATTCTTCGGGATCTGTACTTCCCCCATCTACCTTATTCTTACTTAATAGAATCGACTTTGGGATTCTGATTTTTCTAATAACAATCGTATTCGTTATATTTATCAGTCAGCACTATGTGTTGAAAAAAGCAGAGTATATTATTCTTCCCAGCTTTATCTTTGCTTTATTCTATTTTCCAAGTCCAATGTTGTTGTTTGGTCAATCGATGGATATGTTATTATTATATCGGCTGCCTTTAATAGTTTCAATATTTATAGCTTTCTTATCTGCTCTTGGATATACTTTACTCATTAAATCGATAATTAATATTAAACAAAAAATTATCATTTTAAGCATCGTTTTTTTAATTTTTTCTTCTTTTTCAATCATTAATAATAAAAATTCGGCAGACATTCCGTTAATACAAAATGTAAATTTCTTAACTAGCAACTATTTTACAGAACAAGAGATTAATTCCTTTTATTTCTTGAAAAATCATAATACTGATCCAACTGTATATGCGGATTTTGACTCTAACCATTTTATGAAATACTATCTCTTAATGAATTCTAGTTCATTGAATTCTAATTTTTTTACCGATGAATTTGAAAATGGGATCAATGGAAGTTATGTATTGCTAAATGTTGATAATTTAGTTAACAAGTATATTAAGTTATATGATGAACGTTCTGGATTTGGAGCTATTGTAATAAAATATCAGGGGGGGGTTAATAATATTGCTTTTGATGAACTAAATCCGAATTTACAACAAAAATCCTTTATTTATACAAATGACAAAATAAGAATCTATTATTAACCTGCATTCTGCATTTTTAGGCGCAGAAAGGTCTCCAGATATTGAACCATGTGCTTAAATAATAAGAACATGGTTTGACTTAATTCCCCACATTCGGCAGGTAAAAATAAAAATCCATTTTATTTTTTACCGCTGTCGATTATCAGCATAGTTTGTGAATTTCTTTAATATAAATCTCTTTGAACTGTTGACAATATCCTATCAAATTTAGATTGGCGGTGGGCGAGGAATTATCCAAACCACTTTAAAGATTTAGTTCGCATGGTGTTGATTTATAGCTTCATCACATTAAATCATCAATCAACAATTTTAATATTTTTAAATGTAGTTGCTGCCTAATGTGGGTAACTCCAATATCCCCATCAATTGGGGCCATATGATGCTAATGTGCGCTTAAAATTTGGGAACTACTATTATTAACCCTCTCCTGTTCCATATCACACTGAAAGGAGAAAAATCATAATTATAAATCAACCAGTAAGATATAGGATTAAAGCTTACATAAAATTCCCAAATGCAAATATAACAAATTAAAATGGGGTGTTTCAATTACTAATGTAGTATTGCTAAGTGCGTCCGAAATAAGATACGATGTTGCTCCAGCATCTCGAAAAATCCATCTCTCGGAGGAATTAAGTAAGGCTGGAATAAATACTTCCATCGTAGGTTTTTTTTCGAAGAATAATGAAAAAAAAACAAATACAATTGAAATTAAACAGCACTCTAAAAACATGCTCAGTTACCTTCTACTCCTCTTACATGTACAATATGCAGCATTTAAGCAAGTGATTGTAACCGACTCCGATTTTTCAATCGTAAGGGGTTGTGATATGATTCTTTTCTCAATTATTTCAAAAATAGTTGGTAGAAAAATCATTTATGATTTTCATGGATACCGCTACAAAGAAGAGTTATCCATGGGGAGAAAACTAATTTCTGACTTAACAAAAATATGTGATATTATATTAATTCAACTCGCGGACTATATCCTGGTGGTAAGTGAAGGGGTAAAAAATGAATTGTCTGAAAAACACAAAAAAAAAGCAATACTTTTGCCAAATGGTGTAGACCCAAAATTGTTACAGTATAAACCTACTGTTGATGAAATAACCTTCCTTTCAAATAAATATGATATTCATTTGAATAAAAAAATTGTCGGATTTGTAGGTAACTGGGAATACCGTGTTAAAATTGAAGATATTCTTAATGCAAAAAAATACTTAAGCAACGTGCAAGTTTTAATTGTAGGGGAAGGTCATAATTATACGGAACTGTGCAAAAAATATTTAGATTCAGATATTATATTTACCGGTCGTGTTAAACATGAAGAAGCTATAAAATTGATGGGAATTATGGATCTATGTGTAATACCTTACAATAAAGAGAGTGCTTCTTTGAATAAAGATTTTTATTCTGCAAGGAAAACAAAAGAATATATCCTATTGAACAAACCTATTATAGCATCAAATGTAGATTCCAGAGAGTCATTATTAAAAGAATATGAAAATACGCTACTATATGAACCAGGGAATGAAATCGATTTAGCTCAAAAAATTAAACTTTTGCTGGGTGACAAATGTTTACTTGCAAGAATGAATGAATATAATAATGAGCTTGCAACTAAAATTACTTGGGATTACTACGTAAAGAATTCGAAACTTATTGATATAATAACTTCCTGAATTATGTCGTCAATTCTTTCCAATAGTTTTTACATTAAATTTAGCTTCATTCCAGAGTTTTATATCTATGACATCTCTTGCATCAAAAATATTCAAATTTTTCATCTTCATACAAAACTCACTTGGCTCCATTTCCCTGAACTCAGAATGATCCGCCAAAACCACTATACAATCACTCCCCTCCACAGCTTCATTCAATCCCAGAATTGGATAACACCACTCCTTCACAAACTGATCATAAATCTTAACTTTCCAACCTTCTTTTTCTGCAAGTTTTATAAACTTTTTTGCCGGAGTAGCCCTCGTATCTGCAATATCTCCTTTATATGCAACCCCAAAAATAGTAATCGTCGGATTTTCAATCCCCACAACCATCTCCTTGACCATCTTCAAAACGTACTGGGGCATTGAGTCATTGATCTGCCTGGACATCATGATGAGGCTGCTATTGTTTGCGTTTTCGGTGAGGAACCAGGGGTCGATGGCTATGCAGTGACCGCCTACGCCGGGCCCAGGTTTTAAGATGTTTACGCGGGGGTGGTTGTTTGCGATTTCAGTGGCTTTCCAGACATCTATACCGTAATCGTCGGCTATCTGGGCGAATTCGTTGGCAAGGGCAATGTTGACGTCGCGGAAGGTATTTTCCATGAGTTTGATCATTTCGGCGGTTGTGCTAGTTGTGAGGTGGAGGTTGCCTTTTACGAAGGAGGAGTAGAGGTCGGCTGTAAGCTGGGTAGACTTTTCGTTTACGCCGCCGATAACGCGGTCGTTGTAGACCATTTCTTGGAGGGTGTTTCCGGGGATTGCTCTTTCTGGGCAGTGGGAGACGTAGAGGTCCTCGCACATCTTGAGGGTGGATTTTTCCAGAATGTGTTTTACCTGCCTGTCACAGGTTTTGGGGGGAATCGTTGATTCTATGATTACTAGATTTCCTTTTCTCAGGTGAGGAATAATCATTTCGCAGGCAGAGACCACGTATTTGAGGTCTGCCATACGCATTTCCGTGTCGAAGGGGGTAGGTACGGCCACGAGGAAGACATCGGCCTCTTCAACAAAGGATTCTGCTCTGAAGGCTTTTTTCTCAAGGGCACTGTCCAGAAGCTCCTTGAAGCCTTTTTCTTCGAATGGCATCTTTCCTTTCTTGAGAATTTCTACCACGCGCCTGTTTACGTCGACACCCACGACTTCATGGCCGTTGTTTGCAAATAGAAGGGCAGTTGGAAGGCCTATGTAGCCAAGACCGAGGACACAGATTTTTGACATGTACATTCCCCCATTTGAATATACTTTTTCTGATTTTAATCTCAGATTTGATCTAAATTTGATTTTATGAGGCTGTCTCAAAACTCAATCCATTTCTACAATTGGATAATGGCTAATATTGGCTTTAAATTCAGATAAACAATTATTCTGAAATTTGTGTGCTAATTTGCCTTAGAATAGATTATCTTATCTCAATTGTAGAATCAAGTTTAGTTTTGAGACAGCCTGTTATAATTGATTTTGTAATCTGACCGTAATTTGATTTGCAACTTTGATGGTCGTAGATCTCTGAATTCTGGATTTTCCTTAATCGGTTACTGTAATTTCCCAAGTGTCAGCTCCGCGGAATCTCCATTTCCGTAGGGAGTTTCCCATTCGTGTTTTGATTCCATCATCTGCCTGGCACAGAGAATTATCTTCTCACCTGTTCCCGCAATCAAATTTGCACCCACATCCACTGTTTCCGGCCTCTCAGTATTGTCCCTAAGCGTCACGCAGGGGACTTTCAGGATGCAACTTTCTTCCTGCACGCCTCCGCTGTCGGTAAGGATCAGCCTTGCTTCACCTTCGAGCTGCAGGAATTCCAGATAGCCCAAGGGTTCGATCAGTCTTGTGCCTTCGGGCACTTCGAAGCCGAATTCCCTTATCATTTTCACGGTCCTGGGGTGGGCGGCAAAGATTATCTGAAGCCCGAATTCTTCGTAGATCTGCGAAAAGCCGGAAAGGATTCCCCCCAGGCGTTCTTTGCTGTCCACGTTTTCGGCTCTGTGGGCGGTGGCTGCAAGGTACTGCTTTTCCTTTAAGCCAAGTTTTTCAAGAACATTGGAGTTCTGCTTTGCGATTTCCAGGTTCTGGTAAGCGGCATCTACGACCGTGTTTCCGGTAATGAAGATCTTTTCTCTTGGGATGCCTTCATTCAAAAGGTACTGCTTTGAGTTTTCGGTTGGAGCAAAGAGATAATCGGAAATGTGGTCTGCAACGACCCTGTTGGTTTCCTCGGGCATTGTCACGTCAAAGGACCTCAACCCTGCTTCGACATGGCCTACTTTGATCTGGAGTTTGGAAGCTGCAAGGGCACCGGCAAGGACTGTATTCGTGTCCCCCTGGACAAGGACTACATCAGGGGTGTCTTTGAGCAGGATTTCTTCGATTCCGGCAAGCATTTTTGCGGTCTGCTCCCCGTGTTTGCCCGAGCCCACATCGAGGTTGTACATTGCATCGGGAAGTTTGAGCTGTTCAAAAAAGATCCGGTCCATATCGTAGCTGTAGTGCTGGCCGGTGTGGAGAATGTAGAAGTCTATGCCCTGTTTTTCACATTCCCGGATAATCGGGCTCATTTTTATTATCTCGGGTCGGGTGCCGAGGATGATTGCGATATTCATGATATGCTCCCTGAATTCCGATACTGGTGTGTCCAAACTGTCAGACTTCTTTGAGTATAATACTTTATGGATTATTTTGAAAATTGGGTCAATTAAATCATATTTCCTGGGGTTGCTTTTCGATTATTTCTTAAATTAATGCCGGAATGAAAAATAAAAAATGACTTTTTGAAACCGATGTTACTACCGAACAAACCGTCATTTTTTCCCTACTTAGCTATTTTTATAGACATCATTAAATGGAGTATGTTTGCACGTTAGATATCATAATTGCAAAAATGATAGTTGAGGATTTCATGAGAATGATCAAAAATTATTAGCGTAGATACAGGCACCCTTTCTGACTGCGAGAACGTCTACAACTCTCATTTTATTCATGTTTAGCTTTCTTCTTGACAAAAGTCTCGGTAGAAGGAATCTTATTACGATTTTGACTTTTCTGATTCAAAACATCGAAATAGGATTTCATCACGTTCTATAAAAAACACTAAGGAATGGTGAAAATATAACTTCAGATTTTCTGATCGGGAATTGCTCATTAAAGAGCTTTCCATTAAAGAACCACGGATGGACATGGGTATACACAGATTTAAACCATCCGTGTTCATCTGTGTTCATCCGTGGTTTATTCTCAAATTTTGAAATCCTTGATATTATATTTGACTCATTCCTAAATGAACGATTTTTATATTACTATGGAAATAATCAGTATTGAGGATAGCAGAAAAACAAGTTAGGAGTAAAGGTCGCTGAATAATTATCTAAAGGGCAATGTAACGGCGCAATTTATGGTATAGCTTCTTGTCGAACCTGCTTAATGTGGTTTTTTGCTTCAAGGATTCTCTGTTGAACTCAGTTCTCTAGAAACTTGGGAGCTTAAAGCTTTTCGTTCTGTAGGTTGTTAAAGGGAGTAAGAACTTTTTTTGCAAAACTGCGAATTCTCTTGTAGATAATTTTCAATTCATCAGGATACAACTTCATGTATTATTTGGAATCAATTTTAATTTTTTTTAAATATTACCATCAATATTTTATAATAGGATGGTATAATTCTACAATGCCAGCTTACAAAATTTAGTAAAAAGTGAAAACTAATATATTTGCAAAGTTGGTTGAATAAAAGAAATTCACTCAAGTAGGAGGCAATTCAAAAAAGCAGGATAAGTCTTGCACCATTTACACGTTTTACTAAAACACGCTTTTAAAAGCCTCTCTGAAAGGCTCTCCAGCTATAAACGATACGAGCGTCGTGTCAATCATCAAGGATTGACTACTACTGAATAGTTTTAACCGATTTTATACGATATTTTGCTGTTGATGCGACACTAGAGATGGTTATAGAATTACCAAAGTTCTTAGAGTGTATACTATCTATAAATTGGCATAAACTTGAACTAAAAATATCAAAAAAATTAAGGACATGAGGACTTAAAGTTAAAAATTTTATAAAATATAACGCAAGGATAAAATACAAAATATATTTCTCCAAATTAAAAAAAATATTTATTATGATCAACCCCAGGTGATAGATATGTTAAAACGAAAGATAGGAATACTTCTCCTGATAGCTTGCCTTGTCCTTGCAAGCATTCCGATCACTTTAGGTAGTAATCCCACATCTCAGGTTGTTTACGTAGCCAGGGACGGTAGTGGGGACTTTAACTGTGACGGGAAAGCTGATCAGGTAGAAATAAATGCCGCTCTTAAATTCGTTGTAGAAAACCCTTCATATACCACAGTCCATCTTAAAGGGCCTGCTACCTACACAATAACAGACTCAATTTTAGTGGGCAAAAACACGATATTCGAAGGAGATTCCAGTGCTGTTGTTAAACTTATTGATAATGCTCAGGCTGTTGGAGACTGGCCTATTAATAAGCCACTGATAGGACAAATATCAAAAACCAGTTCAGATATAGGCACACTTATTATAAGAGGATTCGAGATTGACGGAAACCATGACAATAATCATGATGGTGAATATGGAGTCCCCAGAGGTAAAGGTTACTATAATCATATAATGATATGGTATGATAATATTGAAGTTTATGATATGTACATGCATGACGGCCACGGAGACGGACTAACGGTATTTTACAGCAAAAGCGTAAAGTACCACGACAACCGGATTTATTTGCTTGGTCATGACGGTCTTTTTGTAATGAAAAGTGAAAACGTAGAAGCATACAACAACAGGATTACGTGCAGGACGAATAGTGCCCTGAGAGCTTGGAATACAAACCACGTAAAATTCCATGATAATAACATAGACGGCATTTCCGGGTCTGGCGGGCCTGGTATTCAAATACAGAAAGGTTTGACAGATATCTCCTATCCAATGAATGACATTGAAATATACAACAATACCATTCATACCACTCTTGGGCCGGGGATCTGGCTGTATGCTTCAGGTGGTCCTTACCCTATAAATGATGCTAAAGATGTCCATATCCATCACAACATTTTTTATAACGCTGGCACAAATCCAAATCGTGATTGGGTAGGCGGCATCGTGACGAGTGGGTTCTACGACACTCTTATAGAGAACAACGTTTTTGATAGCAATTACCACGCCGCTGTAGCAATCATGGCTCCTTCTTCCTTGCCAACAGATACGGGATACAAGGTCAATTTGCACAACAACATTATAACAAATACGAGACTTCGTAAGTACCAACCTAGTGGAACAGGGTATGGACTTATAAATTATCTTCCGGAAACTCATACTTTCATAAGTGACTACAATGACATGTACAATAATGAGGTTGGAGACTACAAAAACGCTAAGTCAACTACGGATATCCACGCAGATCCCCTCTTCGCAGACCAGAAAAACCATGATTATCACCTGAAGTCGCTGGCCGGTAGGTGGAATGGAAATACCTGGGTTAAGGATAGTGTAAACTCCCCGTGCATTGATGCAGGGTACCCGAATTCTGATTACTCGAAAGAACCTGAAGACAACGGGAACAGGATAAATATCGGACGCTATGGGAATACAGTATACGCATCCCTTTCCGGAGGAGCTCTGCCTGTCGAGTCTGCCCCAGTGATGTCCCCTATAGGAGACAGGAGCGTTAATGAAGGTGATACCCTCAGCTTTACGGTAAAAGCAGAGGATTCCGATGGAGATCTTCTTACTTACTCTGCTTCAAACATGCCTTCAGGTACACATTTGAACAGCGGTACGGGGTTCTTCACCTGGACCCCAGAAGAAGGGCAGTCTGGAACTTACAACGTGGAATTTACGGTAAGTGACGGAAAATTCACGGATTCGGAATCAATAACCATTACCGTAGTGAAAGCAGGAAATGTAGTACCTCCCGTCTCTCTCGTCCATGACAACCGCCTCCGTGAGGCCTCCCCTGATACTGTCTTTGCAGATGTGACTTATATGGATGTAGGGGGGAGGGATGGAGTCGGAAGCTACAGAGATGTCATGTGGTTTGACCTGAGTGAGTACGAGGAAACCGATAAAGTTGAGAAGGCTACCCTTTCCCTTTTCTGGTATTATCCGGAAGACATGGTAAGGAATCAGGACACAATCGTGGAGATATACAGGCCTGAAAAGTGGGACCCAAACTCTGTGACTTGGAACAATAAGGATGCCTCTACCCCCTGGAAGAATCCCGGAGGGGACTGGTTTGATCTGAACGGTCAGACTCAGGGAAGCGTACCTTATGCAACAATTACAATTGATGGAAACCAGGTGCCTGACAACCAGTACTATGAGCTTGACGTAACTGAGCTTGTTAAGGAGTACTTGAGCGGGGAACTCGAAAATACCGGCTTCCTGATCAAGGCCCGCACAGAAAGCGACAATTACGTTGCATTTTACAGCTCCGACGGGGAAAACGAGGACCAGAGACCAGAGCTGGATATAAATATAGAGCCAGCTGGAAATATATATCCTGCAAATGTCTCAGATAACCGCCTCCGTGAGGCCTCCCCTGATACTGTCTTTGCAGATGTGACTTATATGGATGTAGGGGGGAGGGATGGAGTCGGAAGCTACAGAGATGTCATGTGGTTTGACCTGAGTGAGTACGAGGAAACCGATAAAGTTGAGAAGGCTACCCTTTCCCTTTTCTGGTATTATCCGGAAGACATGGTAAGGAATCAGGACACAATCGTGGAGATATACAGGCCTGAAAAGTGGGACCCAAACTCTGTGACTTGGAACAATAAGGATGCCTCTACCCCCTGGAAGAATCCCGGAGGGGACTGGTTTGATCTGAACGGTCAGACTCAGGGAAGCGTACCTTATGCAACAATTACAATTGATGGAAACCAGGTGCCTGACAACCAGTACTATGAGCTTGACGTAACTGAGCTTGTTAAGGAGTACTTGAGGGGGGAATTCGAAAATACCGGCTTCCTGATCAAGGCCCGCACAGAAAGCAACAATTACGTTGCATTTTACAGCTCCGACGGGGAAAACGAGGACCAGAGACCAAAGCTTGTTGTAACGAAGAAGGCAACGCTTACCAGCCCTGTGGACAACCGTCTTAGGGAAGCATCCCGTGATTCATTTTTTGCAGATACGCCCTATCTAGACATAGGGGGGATACCCGGAGTCGGACGCTACAGAGATATTATAAAGTTCAACTTGAGTGAGTATGAAGGAACCGAAACCATAGAAAAAGCAACACTCTCCCTTTTCTGGTACTATCCGGAAGACAAAGTAAGGAGACAGGACACAATCGTGGAGGTCTACAGACCCGAAAAGTGGGATCCGAACTCCGTTACCTGGAACAACAGGGACTCAGAAACCCCGTGGCAGAATCCCGGAGGAGACTGGTTTGATCTGAACGGTGAGACTCAGGGAAGTGTTCCCTATACCACAAGTAAAATAGATCAAAATAAGGTTCCTGACAACCAGTATTATGAACTGGAAGTAACCGAACTTGTGCAAGAGTATGTGAACGGCGAATACGAAAACACCGGTTTCCTGCTCAAGGCCTGTGTGGAAAATGACAACTACATTGCCTTCTACAGCGGCGAATGGGGAGATGAGAACCAGAGACCAAAGCTGGAAATAGTGTACAGTTAAGTGTAAAGTCTTTGCAGGGAAGTTTCCCGGGATGCAGTGGTTCAGAATGATGAGACTTTTCTGAGCCCGGATTTCCCGGAGGAACTTCGCTTTTTTCCCCCTTTTTATACGATACCTTATCAATCTTTATACGATATCTTATCAACCTTTACTGAACCTCTTCACGCTACTTTAATCACGATTTATTCAATATCCTTATCCCATTCCCTGCTATTTTTAAAAATTTATTTAAAAACAAAGATTTTTATGCTTTGCCGAAATCCTCTTATTGGGGTGGAATCTGATATGGATGCTCAGCTTTTTTGTGTTATTAGGGGAAATGAAGTTTTGAAAGCAAAGGTCTGAAGACTTGATCTCGGATACTAAGTATTGATAGTGCGCTAAAATTCTGAGGTTAACCACAATTATGGACTTGTCAACCCCAATAAAAAACTTTCGGAGGAACCGCTTTTCATACTCTGGATTTTGGGGTGAAAAGGTGACTTTATGATTAACATATTCACAATATTGCCCCCAACTTTAAGAAAAATTTCCTTGAGACGGACAGGAGTTCGAGTTTCTAATAACTGTAAACTCTATGGAGTCAGGTTTCTTGGAAAAGCAATTATATGACCTTATTGTAGAATTTGCGGGGAAAATGAAACAGGTATTATCATAGGAAACAATTTTTACATGAATGTGGGATGTCATATTCTTGGCGAGATCAAGATCGGAAACGACGTCTTAATAGGGCCGAATACGGTTATCTGGAGCCGGGATCATTTAATTGCCAAAGATGAGCTAATAAGAAAACAACCTTACTTCGATGAGAAAATAACAATTGGAAATGATGTTTGGATTGGGGCAAACGTTACAGTATTAAAAGGGGTAAAGATAGGAGACGGGGCTGTCATTGGTGCCGGGAGTGTAGTTGTTAATGACATTCCCGAATATGCTGTTGCAGTGGGCAATCCTGCTAGGGTCATTAAATACAGGACTTGATACTGGTTTACCCTAAACCCATACTTCTCAAAACTTACTCGGAAGGCATTTTTTTAAGGGGACCTTATGTCATATCAAAAATTTGTAAAGGATGTGGGTTTAATAGGGGGGGTTCAGGCTCTTACAAGCCTTGGTGGTTTTTTTCTACTCCCTATTATCACGAAAACCCTCGGAACATATGATTACGGACTCTGGTCCCAGATCAATATCACGATATCTCTACTATCCTCATTTGCCCTTATGGGACTCTCCATGGGTTTTATTAGGTTTCTTTCTTCTGAAAAGGACAAAGAAAAAATAAGGGAAGTTGTATATTCCATTCTCTTTTTCGTAGGCTTTTCCGGTTTTCTGGTTTCCTTTCTTTTATATTTATTTGCGGGTCCTCTTGCAATTTATGGCTTTAAGGACTCTGGAGCGTCTTATTTTATCAGGGCTGGTTCCCTTTTAATCCTCCTGAACGTCCTTGATTCCATATCTCTTTTTTATTTCAGGACCTTTCGGCAGATTAAGATGTTTTCTTACCTTACCCTTTTCCAAACTTTTGGAAAACTATTTTTGGTCCTGGGTTTTCTTCTGATGGGTTATGGGCTTTTAGGAGTGATAGCTGCTACCTTAATCGTCCAAGGACTGCTTTTTGCAATATCAATTTTCAAAATTGTTTCCCAGATAGGGTTTGTCGTGCCAAGTTTTGTCCATACTAGGAAGTACCTAGAGTATTCTTTGCCTTTGACACCCAACTATCTTATCAGATGGGTTACGGATTCAAGTGACAGATATCTGGTTACCTATTTTCTCGGACTCGGGAGTTTAGGGGTTTATTCGGCAGCTTACACTATTGGAAGCCTTATTCAGCTTCTCGTAGCCCCTCTACAGTTAATTCTTTTTCCCGAAATCTCAAAGTTGTTTGATGAAAATAAAATTGATCAGGTAAAAATCTATCTGGCCCATTCTTTGAGGTATTTCCTTCTTGTTGCCATTCCTGCATTTTTTGGGCTTTCTGTTCTTTCAAAACCTTTGCTTAGCATTCTTACAACTGAGGATTTTCTTTCCGGCTGGGTTATCATACCAGTTATTGCCTTTTCAGGGCTTTTGGCAGGGGTCACTCAGATCATTATCAATATTCTTCTTCTTGTCAAAAAAACGAAACCAATTCTAACTATCAATATTTTTGCTGCGATATCGAATCTAATCCTCAATTTTTTTCTCATACCTTCTTTTGGGATTGTCGGCGCAGCTTTATCAACCTTCGTTTCATATACTTTGATGGTTGTGCTTTTTATTAACATTTCTTTTAAACATTTGGCATTTTCGTTTTATCTTCAAGATATTGCAAAAAGCGTTTTTTCTTCATTGATTATGTACTTTTTGGTTTCCTTTTTAATTATTACTAACCTTCAAGATCTTTTTTTGGCAGTGATTATAGGAGGACTTATTTATCTTTTTATGATGTTTTTTGTAGGTGGTTTTAGTGAATATGAACTCTCTTTTGCAAAAAAGTATGTATTGAAGTTAAAAAGTGGGATTAGACCCTAAACATTTTGGATTTTCACCATTATCGTGGATAAAATAAGTTTTCAATTAAAAGCATCTCTTTTTTTGTGGGAATTACACACAAAGCAAAGAGCAGCATATATCTCAATGTGCTACTTATGTTCACTTTTTTATCAGTTCGGCTGCGGAGGTCTTATGGAATTGATAACTTTACACATGTCAAGAATTTCATTTTCATTTATATCTGTATAACATGGCAGGTTTATTATATTTTTTGATATATACTCGGAGGTCTCATATTTCTCTTTTATATTCAGGTAATTATTAAGTGTTGAACCCCAATTAAAATTCCCAACTTCGTATCCTTTAAACAATAATTCCTTATTTAATTTGTTTGTTAAAAGAGGATTTTTACAGATAATCGGATATCTCAAAAATGGTACATCTTTTAAATGAGTCGGAGCAAATAAATTATTGTTATTCTTTAAATTTTCCTCGTACATTTTTCCATTTTCAGTTCTGATTCTATTTATCATAGATATATACGTCATAGCATTGCATAATAGGTTTAAAGAAAACGAATTCATCAGATTAGGTGGATTTATTATCTCGTTTTTTGAATTATGTATGTATTTTTTAAATAGATGCTTAAAAGTTTGGATTCCATTGAACTTAGATGGATCATATTTCTTGATCAAACCTTGTAAATCCATATCTTTATTGAGTATCTTTATATAAACTTCTCTTGCATCTTTTTGATTGTGTTTGAACTGATTATAGTAGTAGTCCACTCCAATATGTTTATTATATCTCGATTTTTCAGTTTCCAGGTAAAAAAGTATCATTGAGATAAATGCACATTTTTCGTCGTCCAAACTGTTCAGTTGCATATATGGTCTTTTATATTCTAACTTATTAAATGCTTCACTATTATTGATAATTAGTATGCTACCTTTGCCCAATGATAGTGGTTTGTCAATTCCAAAACTGGTAAATGCAATATCTCCAGTACTACCTAACTGGATGTTATCCACCTCCGAACAAAGTGCATGTGCGCAGTCTTCGATGATATAAATCCCATTCTCATCTGAAATTTCCTTTATTTCTTTGACATTTGATGGGATCCCAAAATAATGTGTAACAATTATGGCTTTTGTCTTGCGAGTAATTTTATTATTTATTTGATTGATATTTATAGTAAAATCATAATTTATTTCATATAATACCGGTTTAATTTGTTTGTGAATAATAGTTTCGAGTACACTCGAGCAAGTAAAACAAGGAACCAGGATTTCATCCTCTCTTTTAATGTTTAACACGTCTATAGCAACAGACAAAGACTTCCTTCCATAATCAAGAAATTCGAATCCTTTTGAGTTGGAATAGTACTTTTCCAATACTTTTGAAATATTCGTTGTGTATTTACTTCTTGGAACTTCAGGATCAAAGCTGTTTGCTGAATCAATATAACTTGTATTATAATATGGCCTGATTCTGGTGATCATACCTGTTCCTCTATTTGATTTAGAGAGTCTTTAATTTAAATCGTGCTTTGCCGGAGCATACACCGATTTTTAAGTGGGCTCAAGTACAAATGTATTAAGATCTTTTGGATAATATTGCATGGTATCTATACTCATAATACATCGATTTCACATATTCCATTTCAAAATCATATTTATTGGCAATTTGTTCCATTTTATCAGGAGAATGTGAATATCCAGTTATATCTCTGGGCTTATTATTCAAGACTCCTGATGTATAATAAAAAAATTCAAAAAATATCCTAGGTAACATTTTCCAATAATTATTTCCTTTTGAAAAGAGTCCAATTTTCCATAGTACGTATAAGCGAGGATCTATTACGTCAAAAAAAATTATTTTCCCCTCATCATTTAAGTATCCTGATGATTTGGAAATCAAGTTTTCAATTTGTTCAAATGTTAAGTACTGTATAACTCCTGCTGAAGTTATTCTATCAAACGATGAATTTAATTTATTCCATGCTGTTTTTTCATCAGCTAGAATCAAGCATACATTCTCATATTTTTTATCCATAATTTTTGTTCTCGCTTCTTCAAGCATGGAAACCGAAAAATCAACTCCAACAACTCTCTCATAATTTGGCACGTAATAAATCAAAAGGTCTCCAGAGCCGCATCCGAAATCAAGAAGCGATTTCCCCCCATCTAAATGAAACAATTTCTCCTTACCTTCTTTACTCAGAAATTTTTCAGTCGAAAATCTATGATCTCCACTCCTTTTGTTAGACCAGTATTCTTCCCAGGAAAATTTAGACTTTGAAATCTTTATCCCCATTTTCTAATCCCCCTTTCCTTCTTACAATAATCCCATTCAAATTTTATTTCTATTTTTGGAATACGCAGACTAATCCTTTTTAATGCACATTTAATGAGCTGCATAAGATCTGGATTTATTTAGCATGTTATACGCATTTGTAATTAATTGGAACTTTATACTCTTTTTATTGATTGAGTAATAAGGGATCAATTTTGGATTAAATGCTGTCGCAAACTCTGTAAACTGTGGCAAATTAGCAGACATCATATTTACACCTTTAAATCCTTTGGACTTTAACTCCTGAAATGCAGAGTAATAAAGTAAAGTATTTGCCCCCGACTTTATGTGTGCAGGGTCTGATGCATTTGTCCAAAGATATGCCGTTTTATCATCAAACAATATTATTTGAGAAGTCGCTATTTGTCCTGAGGATGTTTCTGCAACCCAGATGTCCCACATATTTTTTGATAAAAGTTCTGATAAATTTTCAAAAAAAACGTAATTTGCGGGTGGATTCAAATTTTGTCTTTCAAAAAGTCTTTTGAATAATTCATAGTGAGTTTTCAGATCTCCTGATTTTCGAATCTGTATCTTGTTTTCATTAGCTTTTTTGAGATTCCTTCTAACGTCTCTGGTCAATGTATTCTCAAAGTCGGAATCTAAGTCTAAGAGGTAAGCGTAAAGAACGGTTGAGTTCCATCCATTCCATGTGAAAGGTCTAATGTCCAAAAAGTTAGGAGGGTTAGTAATTCGTATACTTTCAAAATTATTTTTATCGATTGCGTTACATAAATATTTCATTATTTCATGGTGCTCACGAACCTGTTTCCTCGCTTTGTAACTTGAAGGTTGTTTTAATACAATACCACCGTAGGGCGTCATTGCACACGTAGATGATGCTGTTTTGAAAATTCCTTTTGACTTATGAACAAAAAGAGAACAACCTCCAACTAAATCTTCATCTTTAAAGCAACCATATATCTTTAAGTCTTCTTTTAGCGATTTATTGCATAATGTTAACCAGTTACTGGTATGAAATATTGTTCCATGCGGTGAATTTACTACCAGTTCATCCCATATATCATATTTGTCACTTTTTACTTCTCTTACTTCAAATTCAGACACCGCTATCCCACCACCTACACACATCTTCCCCGCTTGTCAGCCAGGCATTCTTCTCAGAACAGTATTCAAGGATTTTTTCGTAGAATTTCAGATTTTCCCCCTGCATGTATGCATTGTTGTGCCAGAGAATCGTTATTACTCCCCTGTACTTTTCTACAGTATCGATCAGTTTCTTTGTAAGCGCCCAGGCTTTTTTAAAATCAAGCTTCATGTAACTTCCCAGGAGAGTGTGATCCATGATTGTTAAAGGAATTTCAAGAATCTCGATTTCCTTTCCTGTTTCAAGATTATAAGGCCTGAAAGGGTGACACATTCCGTTTCTGAATCCTACGCACTCGGCGTACCCCAATGTGCTGTCATATTTAAATCCTGCATCTCTTAAAAATTCCCAGGTATCCGGGACTTTGAACCTCAGATAATGATTCCTATAGCCGATTATTTTATTTCCCATGACACGCTCAATTTTTTTCTTCTTTTGTTTTATATCAGCAGGATTGTTGTATGAATTATGCCCCCCATGCAATCCAACTTCCCAGCCTTTATCTGAGATATCCCCTATTTCTTGCTCGAGGTCTTCAACCCTGAAAGAAAAATCCTCTTCTTCAGGGTCAAGTGCCAGGAAATAAAAGCTGGATGTGGCTCCATATCTTTCTTCTAGTTTCATTATTTCCTTAAAATTCCATAACGGGTTCCAACTTTTTTTAATTCTGGAAAAAGGTATCTTAAAGGCATCAGCGAACTTTCCCTGGATTAGAGCTTTTGAAGAATACATTATCCTGCTGGGGTAAACAACATCAATGTCATGAGTAAGACATACTGCAAAGTTCTTATTTTCCGGATAAACCGGGTCAAAGCCATTACATATCAAAACTTCAGACACAGCAGGTTCAAAAACATTCTTGCTTTTGCTAATGTAATAAGGAAATCGTTCGTACCGGTCGGTAAATGGGGAGTTGTACTCTTCCTTTCTGGTATAGAGATCCCAGAGTTCTTCTTTTTGTTTAATTTTTTCAAGAAATCCCCCCACACGATTGCAGTGGTTCTTAGGATCATGTTGCTCCATTTTCGCGCCCTCCCTAAAACATTGCCACGGAAATGTAGTTCCCTGTCCAAAACTTTTATTTTCAGGATCTCAGCAGGATCGGTGAAACCTTTCATAACCTTTCGGTGGGTTTCACAGAAAATGTACTTCTGTCAGGCTGTATCCTTATAATGAGAATTGTGGATGTTTCTTTTCCGTCCAGACAGCACTCTGTCGGTTAGATGAGCAAAATCAAAACTTTCTTTCTTCCCTCTTTTCCTGCTCAGATTGAATCTATTGTTCCCCCCTCCTTTTAGCTCCCATAATTATATATTCTTCTTTTATACCTTAGTTCCCAAATTTTAAGCGCATATCCATGTTTCCATAAATCTGTTATGTCAGATGATTGCGGTTTTGGAAATGGAGCCCGAATATAATGTGCTTAAGTTTAAGCACATAATTCAACATCATGAGACATCAATGCGCCTAAAAATGCGGAATCCAGGTTTATATGAATTCTTTTCTATATACCGTCTTTTTAATTTTTTTAACTTTTAAATGTATAAATTATTTATTTTCCATTTTACGATATGCTCGAATATAAAATGGTTCTTTGCTACGGTACTTCTCAACTTTTTTCCAATCCTTTGCTTCGTTAATAAATTCGTCTTCAGTTATATTTATCTGCTCTAGAAATTTTGCAAGTATTTCCGGGATGTAAGGATTTTCATTTTCCTCATTTTCAATTTTTAGAGCTTCCTCTCTTGTCATTTGACCCAGTCTTATGAGGTAGCTGTGGAAAAAAGTGAACCTGGTAAGTTCAGGAAACTTTAAGGTATGGATGAAAAAGGGAATTTCATGGAGAAAACAATCAGTATGTTCTATGATGTCTCCGTTTTTCTTCCAACCCATTTCATTGTGTATGGTTTCATAAATTTCTTTGTAATTCGCATCAAAGTAATCATAAATACCAATCGAATCTGGAAGAACAGGGATTTTAATACCCATCAGCCTGAACCCTGCAACCAAATAATTCTTATAGTTTATTTTTGCTTTGTGCGATAGTAATGGATTACAACCTGTACATTTTTCTTCTTCACACACATTTTTGAAGAATTTGTGGTCGCCGGATTGAAATATTTCTGGAACCGGCGCAAGATAGCCGACTCTTTTACTGGCTCCCGAAATTACTATCGGGATATTGAATGATTCTAGAGGGAACGTACTTACAAGGCTGATTCCTCTCATGCATGGAACACAAATATGGCCGCTTTTTACAAGAAATTCTCTATAAAGCTCAAGTAAAGTCTTAATGTTAATGGTATAGTAAATATGGTCAGCTCTGGTAGCCTTTAATGCTCTGCTTATATTCATCCTTGCATAATCTGATAAAAAACCGTTGTCAAAGGTGACACATAAACATTTAAGATTATAAACCTTGTCACAAAGGTAAAGGGCATAAATGCTATCTTTGCCCCCACTTAATGGAATGAGGCAATCATATTCACAATTAAGCTGTTTGACTTTTTGGATGATGTTTTCGAACTCTTTTCTTCTTTTCTGTTTACGATCTTCTCCATTTACAAAAATTTTATCAAAATTTTTGCAGTAATTGCATACGCCTTCTTTGTCTAATATAACACTTGGCAAACTTGCAGGTATAATACATCGAGAACACCTTTTAATATCCCCCAAAACCCCACCTCTTTTTAAATATAACCATGAATTGGTTGAAACTTAATGTTGGCATGAAAGTAGATAGCATACTGATGGTTCTGTAATATATAATTGACTCTGTATCCTTTTTCTTTCTCCCGAGTACAAAAACAGGATACAGAATTAACGATTAATATATACCATCTATTATAGATTACCTTATCGATCAGAAAGAAGGGTTTCGCCAGTTAATCACCTGGTTTTTAAACCTTTTAATGGAAGACAAATCCTTTCTGCGCCTTTTTCTTCCCGGAATTTTGCCACTTCTAGGATACGGGATATCTTTCCTCAATCTCAAATTTTTCACCATCTATAGCCAGTTTAAGTTTTTTTATGCGTTCTTCTCCCAAAAGCTGCTTTGCTGTTTGCCATGAATCCCATAGAGATGTTGTTTTCTAGACTATCGTTTATCGGTTTTTTGTCAAGTCAATTCTCTTCGTTTCAATCAACACCCTCGCCGTCTTCCTAATACTCCTCTCCGAAGTATACTCCGGCTCCCATCTTATCTCCTTCAACTTCTCAATTCCGAGCCTCATCCTGGGCACATCCCCTCTCAAGCTCTTTATTCCGCAGACATAGGTAGCTTGGCATTTGAGGACTTAATCTCTCCCACGGCAGTACTGAAAGGATCAGCAGCACAATGGCACCTGTCAGGTTCTCAACCCTCCTATACTCGAGGAAATGTGTGAAGAAGTATCTCAACGGGAAGACAGCCCCTGAGCCCCATAAACGTTCGACAAGACCGAGTAAACTTGATCCTTACAAAGATTAGATACTTGAAAAACTTAGTGAAAGGTCCTATGCCGCTGCCCACCTCTTTAGTGAAGGCAGTGCACCGAAAGTTCTGTAAAATATGATTGACTCTGTATCCTTTTCCTTTC
>CBFCWE010000024.1:0-46443 GCA_965601435.1 uncultured Methanosarcina sp. | reverse complement strand
GTTGCTAGGGGAAATGAAGCAAGAAGCCCCTTCCTCAGCTCCGAAGGAGACAGGGGGGGGTAGTTCACTGCCATGAAACTGGCTGGGAAAACCGGTTTTCCGGACATTCTGGACGAAAAGATCTCAAACAAAGAGCGGTTTTTGTATCCTGTCCTCCTGGGCATCGCTTTTGCCATAATAGAGATTCTTGTCGGCCTGGCAATGACCCTGCCCAATATCCATGTGCCGTTTCCGTATTCCATTCCCGTATATGCAAGTGGTGGGATCTTCCTTGAAATTCTCTATCACCTTATACCCACAGTATTTCTGGTCTGGCTGGGCTCCAATGTCCTCCTGAAAGGAAAACGGCAGAATGAGGTTTTTGTAGCTGCCGCCCTCCTGGCAAGTTTGTGGGAACCGGTCATGCAAATAACGGGCATGTACCAGATGGGAATGCTGACAGGCATGGTTTTCGGAGCCGGGTTGTTCATATTCATATTTGCCGGAAACCTGATCCCAATTACCCTTTTCCGGAAATACGGCTTCCTGGCCCCGGTGGTCTGGAGGCTTACGGACTATAGCCTGTGGCATGTGATCTGGCCTATGATCTATTATTGACCGCTTCTATTTTTGGGAGAAAAAATGAACAAAAATGTTAAGAAAAGGCAATTCAGGCTGTTTCTGAATATTCTGAATAACATCAACTGATCGGAAGTGTAAGGCTCAATTCATTATCTCTTATTTTTCAGTTGCTTTCCAGCCAGAAATCCGGCTCAGTTGTCTTTCAGCCAGCAATTTATCTCTGACCACAAGTCGGGAGAATTATAATCCAGCGCTATACTGCCGTGACCCTGGTCATTCCAGGTTATGGATGAAACCTTCTTATTTGTTTTTCCAACCTCGTTTTCGTACCACCAGGAGCCATACTCCCCAAAACCACCCCCTAGTCCGACATAAAGCAACGGCGAGTCAACTCCGGAAGAATCAATATCAAATCCCTCAACGTTGCCCATTAAACCAGCCATGTAAAGGTCCATATTTATTGGAGCATACGGGACGGCTCCCCCGGTTAGAGCTGCGCTGAGCACGCGGTTTTCGTCAACATAATAGAGCCCGTCAAGGTCCCCGCTCCAGTAGTGGTAATCCGGGGTATAGGGATATGCACTGAACATATACGTCTGGCTGGCCATAAGCCTGAAGACCTGCCTGTTCGTAAGCCCTGGCTGAATGGGAGATTCGGTTTCGGGATCTGAGGAAGCCAGATAGGCCAGCTGCATCATGCCACCCATATTGTCACTGTTATACGTTCCATTTTCCATCTTTTCGGAAATATCCTCAAATTGCAGTGCCTGCGCCTGTATCAGTTCCGGACATTCGGGGTCGTACTTGATAATAATCTCAACAGGCACCACCTTATCAATACCACCCAGGAAGAAGTCATCGTATTCACTGGCCTCGTAAGCGGTAAGAATCAATGCCCCATGACTATGCCCAATTGCCGTGACCTCCACATTTTTTGCAGTTGTACAATGATTGAGATTCTTTTTATTTTTATTGTTATTGTTATTTTTATTTTTATCGGTACTATTGAAATTATTATTCAAAAGAGCAGTGTGGATTCTTGATACGGCGACACCGTAATATGCATCATTCAGGTATTCATCGACAGTCCAGTTTGCCATGTAACTGAAATCAGTCTCGTTTACCGGGACATTTGTTTCTCTTCTATCCAGGACGTATACACTGTATCCCTCCCGGGCATAGTATATTGCCATATCAGAATAGAAGCTTTCAGTTAAAGACTGCCCCGGCAGGATGATTAAATTCTGATTTGTCCTGCTTTGCCAGGGGCCGGTCTCCCTCACATAGTTGGTAAGAATTATGCTGTCATATTCCCCGGGTCCAACATTTATTTTAACTCTATATTTTGCCACATCGTCACAAACAATGCCTATTCTATTATCTTCAGTTACAGTTTGATAGAACTCTGAAACCGCACACACAGATGGTATGTAAGAAATTCCCAACCCGATAAACTGGTTAAACCCACCAAAATGGTTATTTATGCAATCTATCCGGCCCTCAGGCTTTACAGCCGAGACTGGTTCAGAAACTACTAGCATGACCAGCAAAGCCACTGTGAATACTGTTCTAATTTTCATTTTTACACCTTTTTGAGAAAATCCCAATCAGGATTAGGGCTCAAAAATCCACATTTTTTCGAGCCAAACATCCCATTTACCAGCCTTTGAATTTTTTAATCAGAGCAAAAAAAATCGAGCTCTACAATTTCTGCACATGTTATTCATTAAATACTAAAGTACATGGAAAAACACTCTTAATAAAGATTTTCATTTTGAACTTAATATTATATATTAGAGAGACATCTTTTAAAAAGAAAAAATAGATCATTTTCCGGAAGAAACAAAAGGAAATAAAAGCACCAATTATGTTTTACGCCCCGCGACTACCTCTGAACCTCTCAAAATATCCAGAAACGGTCCAGAAACGGTCCAGAAACGGTCCAGAAACGGTCCAGAAACTGTCCTGCAACTGTTCCGCAACTAATTAAAATAATTGGTTACGAATTTTTTAAGTAATATGTAATTAATAATCGTTATATAGAGAGGATGAAAGTGGTATTTCATAAATTTCAGGTTTTTTTGCTAATGCTATCGACAGGTAAATTTTTATTTTTTGCAGAATCTTTGCTCAAGGACCTGTTTGAGGCATTAAAGCTCGGGCTTTACCCTGCTACCTTCGGTTTTTTCTCCGAGAAAATTGGAGCTTACTTTGACCTGCAGGCTTCCGGAAACAGTGCCCTCTTTTCGGCTTCTGCCCCGATCAAAGTACTATTCGTTGCAACTCTCACCGAAACGGCACTTATACTGTGCCACAGACCTTCAAAACCCGAAATACCACCAGCTTCCCCTCAAGCCGACTTAGTTCCGGTGCGTGTGGCAATTAATAAGCCCCGGCTTTTTTATCTCGGTTTTTCGAAAAATATGGCTGATGGAGCCCGTACCGGTCAAACGTCACCTGTTTTTCATATTTCTAACACCCGGAGGAAATATGAGACGAATCAGTCTGTTACTAAATGACCTGAAAAGCTATCAGAACATAAACGGAAACAGGGATGAAATTATGCAAGCGACAGGATTCAGGGACCCGTTCACACAAAAAGTACTTGCGGTGCTCACAATATTGTGCCTAACTTTTGTGGTTTTATTTATTAACATTATGTAACTGAAAACACATGGAAAAAACCACGGCAAAAATATCGTCAACTGGCTGCATGAAAATCCCTGCAGGCAGGAATATCAGTTGTCAGGCTGGAACAGGAGTTAGATTTCAACCTGTGAATTCAACCTGTAAATTCAACCTATGAATTCAACTGGTGGATACAAAAACGAAAAGCCTGCAGGGAGCTTTTTTTCTTTAAGACATAGGGTTTACCGTGAAAGTCGGATAGTAAGCAACCACTCTCCGCAATAAAAACAAATAAGTTTAACTATAAACATGATGAATGACCCATAAATTAACTAATATCTGTCGGAGCTACTACATGGAAAATCTCAAACGTTTTTTTAAAAAAGATAATTTTGCCGCACATTCGGGAATAGAACTGCTGGAAGTATTTCCCGGATATGCAAAAACCAGGATGGAAATCGAAGAAAAGCACCTTAATGCTTTAAAGGCCGTGCAGGGAGGGGCAATATTCACCCTTGCAGATCTTGCTTTTGCCGCAGCGTCAAACGCATACGGGACTGCAGCGGTCGGGATCAATGCAAACATCTCCTATGTAAAGGCCGGAACAAAAGGGACTCTTACAGCCGAGGCGAAGGAAACTTCAATAAACCCCAAACTTGCCACATATACCGTAAACGTCACTGATGATGAAGGGGACCTTGTGGCAATATTCCAGGGAATGGTCTACAGGAAAAAAGTTCCGCTAGAGCTTTCGGACTAAAAATAAAAAGACAGAATTGTGAGAGATCCGGGTAGTGAAGTTAGGAAATCAACTGGCTCATTTTATGGCAACTATCAGTTACAATCCGGTTTTTCATTTTTACTGGTAAGGTAATGGGCTAAGTCTCTTACCTTCATAAAGATAACATAACTCCATGTGCTTTCTTTTCACCGGCAACTTACTTTTTTAGCATACTGGAAAACTCGTTAGCAGTCTTCATGGCTCCTGCAAGCTTTAATCAGGGATTGTAAATCTCAGAACTGATAGTCTTTTACTTTCCATAACCCCGCCTTCAACCAGGCTAATAACTGCCAGGGTCTACAGGGAACCTGAAAGGTCCCTGAAGGTCATAAGGCTCAGCTGTTATATTATGTCGTGATCGCTCAAAAGAGGAAGTTTCATTAGAAATCAACTTCCTTCTTTCCTTTGGGATTTACGCAATAAACAATGGCGATATACATGGACTATAGCAAAATGACAAAGGACGATTTTGACAGAATTCTTTACGCACGTCTTAATGAAGAAACTCTTCAATCAATAGTTAATATTCCGGATGTTTCTGAAATAGTATCCAAACATTTCGAGAATGATACCTATCTTAACGAGGAAACTCCTCAATCAATAGTTAACGTTCCAGGCGTTTATGAAATAGTATCCAGGCATTTCAATAATGATATATTTGAAGAGTGGGAGTATGAGCAGTATATAAAGGTTAAAGATATTGTGGAAAGAATCGGGTTGTGGAATCCAGAATTACAGCGAACCATAGTAATGTTAAATTTACTGAACGAATTAACTGGAATTCTTTATGATACCCTGGATCTAAAACTGGACAAATATGTTAACCTTCGAGCACTTCCGGTCAGAGAGTTCCACAAAGAATCTGTGGAGAAATATTCAGCATACCCTATCTGGACATGTGATTTTGAAGGGTCCTGTCTTGTTGGTGCGGAGAAGTTTGAAATAGAACCCATCGATTCGATTCTCCACCGCTTTGGGGATGAGTAAATGCTTCAGTGGAAAAATTCCAGGGACAGTCCACAGGAAAAAAGTTCCACTTGAGCTTTCGGATTAAAGATAAAAAGACCCTGTTCTCATATTAGGAAAGAAGTTTAGAAAAAAGCTCAGAATGCGACCGCCGGGATTCGAACCCGGGTTCTAAGCTTGGGAAGCTCAGGTCATAGCCACTAAACCACGGTCGCTCAATGTGTCGGTATTTGCTTTACATGTCGTTTTTTGTTCAAATAGTTTTTGGTAAAGGTAAATACTGGTACATTGCAACTGCATGAATATATAGTGGAGTTTATCCCTGAAAATCGGGGAAAAGGTAATAAGGGAACAAAAATTCAAATGGTTACAGGTCCAATAAGTAGGAAAATACGATAATAAGTAAAAGTCCAGCAGACAGAAAAGTCTGTCAGGACAGAAAAATTCGACAAAAGGTTATGATAATGGTTTCAAAGGCCCTGCCGTTCACTAAAGAAGAGATGCAAAAAATAATTGAAAAATACCCGACCCCTTTCCACATTTACGATGAAAAGGCTATTCGGGAAAACGCCCGGAAGATGAAGGAAGCTTTCAGGGACGTCCCCGGCTTCAAGGAATTCTTTGCCGTAAAGGCCCTTCCGAACCCCTATATCCTGAAAATCCTCAAGGAAGAAGGCTTCGGGGCGGACTGCAGTTCCCTACCCGAACTGATCCTCGCAGAAAAGGCGGGGATGACAGGGGAAGACATCATGTTCAGTTCCAACGATACCCCTGTCGAGGAGTTCGTAAAGGCAAAAGAACTGGGCAGCTACATCAACCTGGACGACATCAGCCACATCCCCTACCTGGAAGCACACGCTGGGCTTCCCGAGATCGTCTGCTTCAGGTACAACCCCGGCCCCTTGAAGGAAGGAAATGCTATCATCGGAAGACCCGAAGAGGCAAAGTACGGCTTCACCCGGGAACAGCTCTTCGAAGGTTACAGGATCCTCAGGGACAAAGGCGTAAAGCGCTTCGGGATGCACACTATGGTCGCCTCTAACGAGCTTGACCCCTCCTACTTCGTGGAAACCGCAAGGATCCTCTTCGAGCTGATCGTGGAGATCTCAAAGGAACTCGGAATCCAGTTCGAGTTTGTGAACCTCGGCGGCGGGATAGGGATTCCCTACAGGCCTGACCAGGAACCGGTCTCCTTCGACGTCGTTGCAAAAGGCGCAAAAGAAGCCTACGACACAACTATAACTGCAAACGGCCTGGCTCCCCTCAAGGTCTACCTGGAATGTGGGAGGGTCATAACAGGCCCCTACGGCTACCTTATCTCCCGGGTCAGGCACCTCAAGAGCACTTACAAGGACTACGTAGGGATGGATTCCTGCATGGCAAACCTCATGCGCCCGGGAATCTACGGGGCATACCACCACATAACCGCCCTCGGAAAAGAAAAAGAACCCCCTGCCCACAAATACGACGTAACAGGCTCCCTTTGTGAAAACAACGACAAGTTCGCAATCGACAGGATGCTCCCGGAAATAGAAATAGGCGACATCCTGGCAATCCACGACTCCGGCGCCCACGGGCATGCCATGGGTTTCAACTACAACGGAAAACTCCGCTCAGCCGAACTCCTCCTTAGGGAAGACGGAAGCGTAGTGCAGATCCGGAGAGCCGAGACCATCGAGGACTATTTTGCAACCCTTGATTTCGAGGAACTGAAGGATTTCAGGTAATGGCAGTAAAGTAATACCTGTCAGAAAACGCCTAGAAGGCCCTGAAACTTCCAATTTTCTTCTTTTTAGACCCCTCTTATTAAAATCAATTTTTAACCTTTTTTAATCCAATTCATTTCGGAGCTTTCCTGGTGGACTCCCGGTCAAAGAAAATGTTCTTTCCTTTCACGCTCAGCGGAATCCCCATTGCCACATCCACATCAACCATTTTGAAATAGCAGGTAACAGCCCTTGCAGAATACATTATCCACCTGTGAATGCAGAAGTCCTTTGCTTTTTTTAGTAGCATGTGCCGGAGAAACACCAATGTCCCCCATATGCACCGAAATCGGGATAATTCGTACTAAAAATAATTTCAAAAATAAAGTCTCCCAGGTGGGGTTTCCACTCAAAAAAGGTGATTTTCCCACTCACACCCGGAAGTCCCACCCCTCATTCGCCAATTATTTTGAAAATAAAACACCTCATTCCGGCAGAATATGGTACATAATTGCCAATATGGAGGTCTTTTTTCTTTTGCCGCAACGGAGCCAGGGGAGGTCCACCACCGCAAAGTTTAATCAGTCGCCTGTAGCCGGGAAACTCCCTTTGTATTTATTTTGCGGCTTAAAATATCCCCATGATCCAAAAACCGAATGTTGCGATGGTAATGGGGTTTAATGCTTTAAAATTTAAAGACTCAATGCCAGCTGACTCATAATCACATAGAAAATTTATGTTTAAGGGAAATAATCTAAAAATGTTGACCTCAAGAAATTCCTTCTTCTTCTCCAATTTATTCTTCAAAATATGCGACGTGATCTTATTGAATAAAAGAGAAATGATGTCACCGTTAACTTGAACTTTGGGGAAGGTTCTCACTGTTAGATATAAAATTATCTAGGAATAAGAGACTGAAAATCACACCAAAAAAGTGATCAAGAGACGCAGTATATGGATTATTGATCCTGAATACAATTTCCAAAAGTATATCGTTGCATGGAATAATCCAAACAGCAAAAACGGCAAATTCCCGAGTGGGAAAACATATGGGAGGCTAAAATGAGAACTAAAAGAAATATAGCGATTTGTTTTGGGGCTTTACTTATTTTGATGGGTGCATTTGCTTCTACTGCAGCAGCAGAAATAGTAGAAATGGAAGTGATGCCCGACATGTTTGTTCTGAGTGCGAACAGTCCCTGGTTAGAGCTGGATGTTAATGATCCAGGTCAAGATGGTTACCCATCTTTTGAGGATTTAAATGATACAGGCTATGCTGATGAACTAGGGTTGGAGATAACGAATATAAACATAAGCAGTAGTTCCGGCGAGGTATTCAATAACACTGCAGAATATGACCGTTACGAGATCAAACGAAGTGAAACAAGCTGGGAATACGTTTTAGCCATTATGGTAGCCAGAGATAAAGTGAATATGAGTGCCGACTTTGCTGAAACTAATCCCGAACTTTTTGAGGATGGGAATCTGCAATTTGAGGTAACAGGCATAATTACATACCCGGAAATTCCAGAATACGGAGAATTGGAAAATTTAGAATTCACAGCAATAGATTCGGAGGTCAAGGTGAAATTTAAGGGAATTATGCCTGAGAATGCAGGCGGAAAGGGAAAGCGTGCAAAGAGCTAATGGATTCTTTCTGATTTGAATCAATTTATGATAATTAGTGGGGTGGGAAAAAGAAATGAGAACTGAAACTATAGTATTATCTATTGGAATTGCAATTGTCCTGATAGGCATGTTTGCAGTCCCTTCTGCAGCAGAAGACCCGGTGAATGTATGTATCCTCGTGTCACCTGACACGATCATGCTGGATTCGAATTCTCCTATTTTTGGTATAGAGACTGAGGTCTATGAGAATATCACAATTGCAGAAATAGCAGGTTTGGTAGATGGCATTCCTGATGAAAATAGTATTATTGAGCTTTTCCCCGAACAATATGATGTTTCTGACATTTATGATTCTAACTTAGGTTCACAGGATGTCACTTTGGGAGTCATTGTGAGTAGTGAATATGGAATTGTTGATGAAAAAGGCAATTCTGTGGCAGGCGAAGTGATAATTGATGTCGATACACGCAAACCCTATGAACTCAGCCCTCATACCGGCAGGTTTGTAATGCTGTATGAAAGGAGTGATGTGTTTAATTACAAAATTGGCTCGGATTCCGATGGTGAGGTGACTGTTGGGGACCTTCTCGAGTATGCTTGTGGCGATGGGACGACCGGTAGTGTTCCATTCTTCATAAGAGGTACATTCAATACAGGAGATTACAAAGGCAGACAGTTCTATGGATATAATTATGCCGATGTGATGCACAAATCACAGAGTAAGGGCGGCGGTAAAGACGGCAGTAAAGGCAGCGGTAAAAAAAGCTGATAAAATCGGAGAATGTACCGGGCGAGCATTTTCGTCTGGACACCAACACCATACATGCAATAGTTACCAGGAGTAATCTATACAGGCCGTCTCAAAACTATGCTTGATTGTACGTTTGGGTGAGAAATATCGAAATATTTCTCTCTTAAAAATATTTACTACATAAAAAGTATACTTTTTAAGAAAATTAATTGGCGTGATTTGCCATGTTCAAAAGGTACGATCAAAAGCAGCAATTTTTACTTCCATTAAGCCTGGAAGAGTTTGTTCCTGAAGACCATATTTTCCAGAGTACTAACCTTAACTCCGATTTTTTGTAGGGAATAGGTTAAATTGAAGAGCCTTATCTAAATCCCTTACTTTTTTAGGAACTTCGGTTATGACCCCAACTTCATCGAATTCTATCTTTTTCACTTTTCTATACTTTAATCATCAGTGGGTGAAAACTTGTCATTAATATCTGCTTTTTTAATCGCCTTTTGCCCCACTCATTTCTGCACTTTTCTCGTCGACTCCCTGTCAAAGAAAATATTCTTGCCTTTCACGCTCAGCGGAAGCCCCATAGCCACATCAGCATCAATCATCTTGAAGTAGCAGGCCGCTGCTCCTGCCGAATACAGCACGCGGTTGTCGATGCAGAGGTCCTTTGCTTTTGCGGCAGCCGAGCCCACGGCAATCCCGAGGTCCAGGTACTTGATCATGCACTGGGGGCCGAGAAATTCCTTCTGAACCTTTTCATGCGCAAGCATCTCTTTGCAGGTTGCAAACCCGCAGGCTCCGCAGTCCAGGTTGCTTACCCCCGAAGCCTTCAAACCTATCAGGACAATGGCATCTGCGTCCCTGACGTTTTGGGCGTCCCGGAGCAGGAATTTGAGGCTTTTGATTTTGCTCAGCTCTTCCATCTTGCCTGCGAGTTCGGCTTTTTCTTCAGGGTCAAGGAGGAAGGTCACGATATCGTCGATGCCTTTCCCTTTCGGGGCGGTGCGTGCAGCAGTGAGGATGATTTTTGCAAGGGTATCCAGGGATTCGAGTTCGGGATTAAGCTTCATGAAAATTAAAAAACCTTCAGGCTATTTATAAATTAAGCCCGAAAACTTGGGAAAAGTTTGAGGATTGTTTGAAAAATTCAAAATGTATTTAATTGTTCCTGCAAATATATTACTGATCAAATATGGACTCCGACGAAAATGCCAGAAAAAAAGAAGAATGGCTTGAAAGGATGAAACGTGAAGGGAAGTTAACGCGGAATCCCACCGAAGACCATAAATTCGGGCTTAAAGTCCTTCAGAATAACACCCGTAGAAACATCCTGATCGCCCTAGGGAGCGGAAAAAAATCTTACGAAGAAATAAAAGAAGAATTCAACCTGAACAAATCCATGGCCAATTTCCACCTCAACATGCTCGAAGACGCCCTCTACATCGAAAAGGAAGAGAAGGAAGGCACAGTATACTATTTCCCGACACCAAGGGGAGAAGGGTTCCTGGAAAACGTTGAGATGAAGAAGTAAGAGTTTACAGGCAGCCAGCAACCCTAAATTTTTTTGTTTCACTTATTGGCGTTTTCACCGAAAAGATGGAAAACGTACTTTAACAGCATGATTAATTCTTTAGCTGTGTCTATATAAAGAAGATAAAATTGAGCATAAGATGGACAAAAAAAGAAAGAGACAAAGAATTCACGTTACCCGGGATTCAGCACGTGCTTATGGAACTTCTCCCGGGCTTCAAAACTTGATAGCCTGAAACAGGCTCAAACGTCCTCGTATTTCTTAAGGATCTCCTCAAAGGAATCAGCCACAACGCCGAGTTTTTCCCTGCCAACCCCGAAAGTGCTGAGCTTGAAGTACCTCGTGAGCCCGGACTTGATGCCGTGGATGTTGCAGCTTTTAAGTTCCTTATAGAGGAAGTACCTGCCCTTTTTGACGTTCTGGGAGATCTCATAGAAGCGGGGGGCTTCGAAGAACATCAGGTCATGATTGTGGGGGTTTTGCCCGCGCTGCAAGAAGCCCATGTCCTGAAGCCTTGATGAGAACCACCGGGCGTTTTCGACTTCCTGGTCCCAGTTCCGGACGCGCTTTACGACTTCGGGGAAAGAAGCGATCATGGTCATGATGGTGGCTCCCCTGGCCGTGCAGCCGAGGAGTTCGATTTCCTTTGCCTTGTTGTGCACGGATTTCCTGAAGACGATGGGAGCATACTCTTCGCTGACTCCGAGAACTCCGACAGGCCCGGAAGCAGCCATGGACTTGTGCCCGCTGCCCACGACAAAATCCGCCCCGATTTCTTTTCCGTTTACAGGCATCCTTCCAACGGCATAAGCCCCGTTCAGGAGCAGGGGAACATCGTACTCATGGCAGATGGAGGCGATCTTTTTGGCATCAGGCACGTTTCCGTAACTCCCATCCGGGTAGGTGATAAGGGCAAGGGCAGGAGGTTTTCCGCTTTCCCTGATGACTTCTTCAATTGCTGTCCCGTAACCTTCGGGGTCAAGCTTGTATTCAGGGCTTCCGGAATGGGGAACGGCTTTGATGTTCAGGCCGGCCCTCTCAGCTGCAACGTAAGAAGAGTAGTGTGCAAGCCCGTCAAGGACAAGCCAGTCTCCGGATTTCCCCATGGAATGCATGACTGCAAACTTGGACTCCCTGGCTCCGTTAGTAACCCTGGCTTCGTCACAGCCCAGGAATTCAGGGAGTGCACCGTGTACGAATTCCTGGATAGGAGGCTTTTTAACAAGGTCAAGCACCCCACCACAGTAGTCGCAGACCGAATACCCATCTCCCCATTCCATGAGAGCCTGTTTAGCAGCTTCGGTAAGTAGCCCCCCGGTCTGGAGGGGGTCAATGTTAATTCTTCCCAGGGTATCTCTTTTGATAAAACCGAATTTCTGAAGATATGAGTCATCAAGTGTCATTTTCCCAATACCTCGAAACAAACTGATAATAAGATGTACCTGCTGTACGCTATTGATTTATCTAGTGATATACAGGTCACTCATAAAAACGTATTGCAAAAAAGTATTGCAAAAACCCAAAAACGATTGGAGAAGACTTGATGAATAAAAAAGGCCTAACTAACAGGAAAAATTAGTCGAAGGAAAGGTGATCAAAGAAGAAAAAATAGTCCGAAAAAAAATCAGGGGCAGGGCTAATAAGCCAAAAGCCCCGGCCATTTCAGCCATTCAGGCGTTTACTGCCTTGCTGAAGACTTCAGTAAACTCTTCACACTCCGAAACAAGGGTTGAGGCTGCATCCCTTAAAACCTGGATCGGGTCCGTACCATCAGTCTTAATGAAGAGAATGGGGTCGCTGATGCTCACGTGCTTCATGTCATAATAGACGATCTCAACCCTTTCATCCGCAACAAGGTTTGCTCTGAGCATGTTGAGGAGGGTGTGAGTCTCACCTTTGAATTCGACTTCCAGCTCTTTATCTGTTTTGGAAAGAATGTTCAGTTCCATAAGTGATCACCTGTAAATGGTGAATAAATCATACAAATTTTCCCTAAATACGGTTCGGAAGAGAAAAGAAAACTTATTTGATTCCCTTCCCGTAGTCAACCGCAAGTTTACGGGTTTCAGTTCTATCGCAGACCGGGCATTTAAGCTTTTTCCTGTCTTTGTCTATTACGAGTTCCCCTTTGCAGTTTGAGCAGTAGGCTTTCATGACACCCAGGGAGTTCTCGGCTGTTGTGAGGCGAAGCCTATCGAGGTCAATGACCCTGGCCCGAACGATATCCAGGGGCCTGAACTCGTTAGCAAGCCTCTTGACATAGGAGTCACGCACGTTCGAAACATGGATATCTCCAAGTCTTGTCGCATTAACAATTTTCCGGTCAGCTTTGCCCTCAATCCCTGCAAACTCAACCATTGCCCCGGATTCCCGGACATCCGTAATCTTCCCGAAAATGATGTCCCCTACCTTCATTACGTTAGGGGTGTTTGTGGAAGGCTGGACAGTGACAAGCTTGGATTTTTTGTCAATGTATACATACCCGGTAGCATTGGAATAGATGTCACCCGTAATAACGGTTGTACCTTCTCCTGCCCTGAATTCCTCGGTAGTCCCGACAAGTTCCCCAGGTAAGACAAAGGCCCCCTTTTCAAGATCCTCTTCCCTCACTTCGGGCTCTTCCGGAAACCTTGGAGAAGGCCTCATATCCCTCTTTCCTCTCATATCCTTCTGTCCTCTCGAATCTTTTGAGTAGGGGAACCTTCTTTTTTTGCCCTGCTCCTTATTTTCTACGGCTTTTGGCCCCGCTTTCTCGGCAACTGACTTTCCGGTTTGAGGACCGGTTAATTTTTTTCGTGTAGTCTTCTTTTTTTGGATTCTAATCATAATCCCTCATTCAAATGATAGTAAATAGTGACTTTCCCGGTATGATATTTCTCTCATGAAGGAGAGTTTAAATGGAAGTTCAGCGATGCCTGAAAGATCTCTTCTCTACAGGTACGGCGTCCGGATAGGTATCCGGCAGGCATCGGGTTAGGCGCATGTATGTAAGTATCAGCACGCTCTGACCCACATTGGTACGCATTCACGACAGAATACATGTTCCAGAAATTATAGATTCCAGAGATATGCATCCCAGAGACATGCATCCCAGAGACATGCATTCCACATCACGCATCTGATGCCTCCACATTACACATCTGATGCCATATGATTTTGCGGATTTGATATAATGTATCTGATTTTATGCATTCTATAGCACAAATTAAATACTCTACGTATGCATTCTATGTATATATTCTACGTATGCATTCTATGTACATATTCTACGTATGCATCCTATATTGTGAATTCATGCTGTATATTTTGACCCGCATTCCCGTAAAACGGCTCAGAGAAGGGATTTTCGCATTATGGAACAACAATTCTGTAAATCTCCACTTCGATAATTTCTCGCTCTTTTTTGTGGAAATCAAAAGTCCGTTTGAGGGGAAACTTTGCAACGTAAGAATGTGTAATGACCGCAGGCTTAATGAACTTTTGGATAAAAGCAAGACTTCCGCGGTTGTGAATTGAGTATATAACCTCGCTAGTTCTTAACGCTGCCGAAAGAAAGGGCCGGTCCCTGCCTTTGACCCTGGCCCCGAAAGGAGGATTCATAAGCGTGGTTTTGACATGTTCGGTTACTTCCGAAACATCCGAGCAGACAAATTCGACCTCTGCTCTTAACTTTTCAGCATTATTTTTTGCAAGCTCGAGGGCTTTTGGGTCCAGATCATATCCCAGGGCTTTTTCAGCTCCAAGGATCTTTGCCCCTATTGCCAGAATTCCGGTCCCGCAACCCAGGTCCTGGACCGAAGTTTCAAGGTCCCCCTGCATATAAGCAAAGTGCAGGATTTCCGCAGCCAGGAGAGCCGGAGTCGGATATTGCTCAAGCTCGATATCAGGTTCTGCAAAGCCCTCGATTTTCTCCAGCAGTATTTCAAGTTTTCTCTGTTTCATTTTGCGTCATCATACATTATAAATATATACCTGTCCGCCTGAAAATTAAGGATAAAATCCAGGTTCTGTTCCAGCTTCGATGGCTCTGTTTCAGCTTCAATGTTTCTGTTTCAGCTGCAACGGCTCTTCCGTTATTTCATCCAGTACGAGATCTTCCCATTCCCGGACTCCCAGTACAATCTCAAACTCCTGAGGGGTTAGCATCGGGGCGGGAAAGCGTCCGACCTCATCGACAGCCAGCCTGGGACATGCGGTATTTATGAAAGCTCCTACCTTGAACTGGAGCATCTGGTCGGGTGTCACCAGGTCGATCAGGATAAGATGAGCCACTTTTCCGTGCTTTTTTGCGAGTATTTTGAGGGAAGTTGCCAGGTCCATTCTTGCCTGTCCGTTTTTGCTTGAGACAATTATCCCGAAAACTTCCGCGTCAAGGGATTTGGCGATAACCGCACTCCTCTGCCTGAGCACCCTGGAAGGGTCGACTTCCCGGACTTCCCCGGAAAAAGGGTCTGCAGCAAGAACACGCTTTTTTGTAGAAAGGGCTACACCCAGAGGGTGGAAATCCCCGCTTCCTATATATAAGTACTCATCACAGGCTTCCGCTCTTGCAGTCGAAAAGTTACAGCCCAGCACCTGCCCGGGATAGCCAAGCCTGGAATCCCCGCGCTCGAGCACGCAGGTTTTCCCCCGGGCTTCGAGCACTTTGCAGGCCTCGGGAAGCTTATGGACATGCTGGACAGTGCTTATCAGCCCGATCCTCTGGCCCTTCAGCTCCGAAAGAGCTTTTTCAACCACAGGCAGGACGTCCACCGCAGAGCGGGCCTCGATGAAGTAGACCTTTTCGGAGAGTTTCGTGTCCTCAAGTTCGGCATGCCCGAAATGGAAGAGGAGGTCCACATACCCAAGCAGGGGCAGGTCCAGGTCACAAGCCCCGAAACAGGGGTCTCCTGAAATGAGAATTTCCGCTCCTGTAGCCTCTTCAACCAGCCTTGCAAGTTCCGGACCCTTGCGCTTGAGCCCTTCGGGGAACTGGAAGCCCACGACTTTTGCGCCCGTGTCCCGGATCACATCGATGAGATAATCAAGCCTGAAATCAAAAGCTTCACTTAGAACAACAGACATCCTTGATCTCCACACCTTTGTCGCTAACATCAATGGTGACTAGAATCTTGGGCTCAACACCAAGTTCCTTTAACTTCAGGAAACCTCCCCCACGCCCGATAACCGAGACAACGTCCAGAACCTCGACGCCCATCTTCTTTAGGGCATTAACCAGGGCAAGGAGAGTCCCTCCGGTACTGATAACATCGTCCACTATCAGGACACGGTCCCCTTTCTTTAATCCATTAATGTAGAGAGCCCCTTTCGAGTATCCGGTACTCTGGGAAAGTTCGACCTCCCCTTCAAGGAAATAGGGACGCTTACGGACAATAGTGAGAGGTAGTCCCGTTTTCAGAGACAGGGCATTTGCCACCGGGATGCCCATGGCTTCAACCGTGAGGACGGTGTCCACGTCCATGTTGGCGATTTCCAGGATATAATCGGAAATTTCTTCCACCAGGAGGGGGTCAATTGACGGTACGCCGTCCGAAATGGGATGGATGAAGTAATTGTATTCTCCTCGTTTGATCACAGGAGCATTCAAAAGTGAACTTGTCAGTCTTTCAAGCATGGTCTTAGCTCTTTTTGGCTGTAGGAATATTCACTAGATAATAAAGATGAGATATAAATGATATTGTCCTTCTGACCTTAAAACATATTTTTATGTAGGGGGTATTGCCTTCCCGGAAACATCCCGAAAACAGAAAGAACGGATAAGCAATCAGGGAAAACAAACCGAATTCAGGAAACATCTAAGTAATTGATATAATTTTGGATTTCCGATTCCTTTCTACTTTATGCAAGGAACTTATATTAAGTGAACTACCCCACCCAGTCTCCTTCGGAGCCGAGGAAGGAGTCTTCCCGCCTTCGGAGATAAATTTAAAGACATCCTGGACAGAGGAGTTCCAGAAGAAACGTGGAGTATAAAGTAAAAAAATAGACCCCTCAAAACAAAAACCAACAATCCGGGTGAAGAGACAAAAAACAAAAAATAAAAAAAAAAAAAAAAAAGTATCCCGGCTGCCAGCCGTATCGATTTCAGGCATTTGCCTTGATTTTGGCCTCATTCATCCACTGGCCGATTCCGGAAATTCCGTTTTTCGAAGGATTGGCTTTCCCTGCCGGATTGAGTAGCCCGAGCACTACATAGGGGTTAGTGTCTGCCTGCTTCATTTCATTCAGGGTGTCGGCATCAATGTCGATAACCGCAATTTCGTAAACAAGCTCTTCTTGGCCCCAATTATCCTTATCCATCATCCAGAGATCCATAAGGTACTTTGAAACCCATGTAGGATCGCCTTCCTGAGCCCCGCACCCTTCATTTACCGGAGTAAAATCAAAGCCCAGCACCAATGCCTTTATGGTTCCGGCATTTTTGTCCGTAACCACAAAGATTCCGGCGGGAGATCCACCTAAAGCTTCTTTTTCTTCAGCCGTAAGGTCGGATACCCAGAGACCCCGTGTTCCGGGAGTTGTATCCCAGCGCTTTATGAAAACATCCTCCTTACACCAGACCGGGCAGGAGAAAACCGTGTAACTCACCCCGTCCTCAAGAGGGTAGTTCTCCTCCACCCAATTTGCAAGGACGTAACCGCTGGAAACTCCGGGGCAGAAGTGGTTGTGCAGTTCCAGGCACTGCATCAGTTCGTAATCGAGATTTCCTGTAGCCCAGGCGTTGGCGATTGTAACGATTGCAAACTCGCGGCCTTTGAATACCTTTTCAGATATCTTTCCATTCCACGTAGCCCGAGAATCCGCATCAGCGGAAAGTTCCTCAAAGTTGATATTTTCCGTTGCCTGATAGCTAATTTCTTCCATATCTCCATAGGAAACCTCAATAAAAACACAGTTTCCAGTGCTCTTATCAAAGAAAGCAAACCATAGAGGACTGTTTCTCGGATTCTGGACGACCAGGAGATTCTTCGTATACAGGAGACCGTTCCCGTAAAACTCCGCATAGAAATCATCCAGGTAAACATAAGATTCGGCGGGGGAACCGATGTCCGTTATGATAAGAATATTTTCTGCATCAAGCCCTCCGAGATCTTCCCCGGCAGCATCATAAACCTGAGCCATCAACCCGTCAGCTCCTGCCGATGTAGGCAGGGCAAGCAACAGAAAAACAAGCGCAGCAAAGCACGTAAAGTGCAACATTTTCAATTGATTCATAATAACTCTCCAAATATTCAAACATCAAATCCACAGAATGAAGTTTCAAGACCCTGGAACCATAAAATGAAATGAAACCCGAGTCAACATATGAACATGTAATAAATTCGCAATTATGCATATTAAAAAAAGAAATAATATGCACAATTATTACAAATAACTAATAAAGTAATACATAAACATTACTAAATTATATAGAAATATGTCACAGCGAAAAAATAAAAAATAGAAAATAGAGAAATGTGAATAAAAATTAATAGAGCAAAAACCAGAGAAAAAAGGGAAGAGAAAAAGGAAAGAGAAAAAGGAAAGAGAAAAAAGGGAAGAGAAAAAGGAAAGAGAAAAAGGAAAGAGAAAAAGAAAAAAAATAAGATATAAAGAAACTTTTCAGGCATCAACCAATTTCATCAAAGATTTCCAGCACGATCTCTGCAAGTTCCATGCTCTTTTCCCGCGAAGTCATGAGAGTATCCGCCCTGGAAGCCCGACACCCGACCTTTTCGAAGGCGTACTCGTCTGCGCTGTCCCTTTCATCAAAGATGAAGGCATCAAGGAAGTCCTGGTAGTATTCCGCAACTCCGACAGAGGAAACCTCAAGCCCGCATGCTTGCATGAGTTTGCCTGCAGGTCCGCTTACCGGAGCGTTCCCAATTATAGGGCTGAGAGCAAGGACTTTTTTCTTTTTCAGGAGGTCTCTCATCCCGGGCAGAGAAATTATCGGGCCGATGCTTGTAATGGGGTTGCTCGGGCCTATCAGGACCTGTTCATCATTTTCAAAGGCTTCGAGCACTTTTTCCGGGATTGAGGCTTCGAAAACTCCCCGGATATCCACCCCGAGAACCTCGGGTTCTCCGTGCCTTCCTACCCAGAAGTCCTGGAAATGCATTATTCGTTCCGGGGTCTCGATGTAAGTGGAAACCTGATCATCCGACATTGGCAGGATTTTTGCATTTATATTGAAAAGGGAAGAAAGCTTTTCTGTTGCCTCACTTAAGGTGGCCCCATCCCTGAGCAGGTTTGATCGGATAATATGGGTTGAACGGTCCCGGTCCCCGAGCTTCATCCCCTCATCTATCCCGAGTTCCTGCATGCGTTCGTGGGTCTGGAAAGTGTCGCTTTCGATTCCCCACCACTTTTTCCGGTCGATCTGGTCTGAAAAGAGGTAGAGCACTGTATCCAGGTCAGGGGAAATGAGGTTTCCCGAGACCCAGAGGTCTTCGGCAGTGTTCACAACAACGGTCAATTCATCGGGAGGGAGAAATTCCCTGAGCCCGTCAAGGAGTTTAGGAGTTCCGGTGCCACCTGAAAATATAATCATGATAATTCCCTTATTCCTGTTACCTTTTCTGGATTGGTTCAACTTTGGATTCAAAGCTTGATAAATCATGGAGTGAACTTTTGGATTTAATGATCTGCTTTCCGGGTTTCGCCTTCGTTTTAGCCCGGGGCAAGAATCGATTGCGAAACCGATTGTATTAAGAATAATAGAAACGGCAATATATAATGACATCTGTCTAAAGAATGATGAAGGTCGTCCTTGATCCCGTACACGGTTATATCGAACTGGACGAGATTGTCCAGGAAATTCTAGCTACCCCCCAGATGCAGCGCCTCAGGAGAGTAAGGCAGCTTGGCTATTCCAACCTCGTCTACCCCGGAGCAAACCACACCCGCTTCGAACACTCCCTTGGGGTTATGCACCTTGCCTCCATGCTCATGAAAAACGTCAACACCGTAGACGAGGAGAAGAAGAACGAACTGAGAGCAGCGTCCCTTCTCCACGATGTCGGGCACGGCCCCTTTTCCCACGTGACCGAAAACATTATCGACAAATACACCCGGCGCAGGCACGACGATGTTAGGGAAATCCTCGGGAAAGGAGAAATCAAAGATGTGCTGGACAAATACGGTATCTCCTCAGGGAACCTCGCAAAACACATCAAAGGAGAGACCTCAATCGGGCAGATCCTGAGCAGCGAGATTGACGTGGACAGGATGGACTACCTGGTCCGGGACGCCCACTATACCGGGGTTGCCTTCGGGGTCGTGGACTACAACCGCCTGATCAACCAGATGCAGTTTTACGAAAACAGGCTCGTTGTGGCCCAGGGAGGGCTGAAAGCCGCAGAGTCCTTGCTGGTCTCCCGCTTCTGGATGAACACTTCTGTTTATTACCATCACGTGACCAGGATCTCGGAAGCCATGTGTTCTACAGCCGTTGAAGATATGATAGAAAACGGGGAACTGGACCCTGCCGGGCTCAGGCAGATGGACGACATTGACCTTGTAGCTGCCATGCGGAAATCCAGGGGGCACGGAGGGGAACTTGCAAGAAGGCTGGATTCCCGCCAGCTCTACAAGCGCGCACTCTACGCAGGCCTGGACGCGGTTGGAAAAAGCGTGCTCAAACACCGCGGCAAGACTTCCAGGGTGGAAAACGAGATTGCAGAACTAGCAGGCGTGGACCCGAAAGATATCCTGGTTGATATCCCTAAAATGCCGGAGATGCTGGAAATGCGGGCGCTGATAAAAACCGACAGCCGGATGGTCCCCCTGAACGAAGCATCTCATTTCGTATCCATCCTGCAACAAGCCCACATGGACAATTGGAGAATGGGAGTCTACTGCCCGAAAGAGAACTGTGAAGCTGTTGGCAAAGCTGCAAGAGATGTTTTTGATGTCAAAAAGACTATAAAACAGTTCAAACTGAGCGACCTCTAAGAAAGTCCTGAATATAAAACCGGACATGAAACCGGAAATGAAGCCGGAAATAAAACCATCCAGGATAAAAACAGGACAGGCCAGACTTTTTTGAAAGATTTTTGCAAGCAGTGTCCTGAAAGGTCCTGAAAATCGGGCTCTCAAAGCCCGGCTTTGCCTATAAAATCACGTTACCTTAAAGATACACTGTGAACCTTAAAAATAGGTGTCATACCTAAAAAATGGAGTGGTTGCCTAAAAACCATACTCTGAAAAAGAATGACTAATGTGACACACAATTGATATTTAATGTCAAATTCCTTACACGTCTCACAGTTAAGGGGAATATCTTATTGGTAGAGAGTATGATACTGTTGAGTTCTCAAATAAAATAGATGAATCAGAATATATTTATAGAGTTGCATTTACATTTATATGTATATGACACTTCGAAATCTGCTATTTTATCATAAGGGGTGAGAATACATTGGAACACCAGGGAATCTGCAAACGTATATTCATCCATATATCCTAAACAAGTTAAACGAAAATTCAGATAAAAAGTTCCATCAGCTTGCTAAGCATGCATCTAAATGGTGTCCAGATGTAGCAGGATACACTGTGTATGCGAAAGGTAAGACGTATGTATATAAAGCAAAGATACCACCGTCTACGTGGATCGAAAATCAAGGACATGGTGGATATATAACGAGCGGCGGAATGCGAATATATAAAAAAAAGAAAGGATAAGATGTATCACTGCACCCATATTAGTACGTTTTTTAGAGTGTTACCAATAAAAACAATTTGCCTTAAAAATACACTATGAACCCAGAAAATAGGGTGGTTACTTAAAAAATACTCCTTATACCCAAAAAATCTCCCATGTGCTCAGTAAATAGCAGTTTTGTGGCTATTTTATAGGCAAAGTCTCGGAGCCCTGAAAGTTCAAAAATCAGAAAGTTAAGGGCTCTTGAAAGCCGGGACCTCAAAGCCCCTGATAAACTTAATAACCTTTTATGGTTAAGATTCCCTTAAAGAAAAAAGTTTGGAGGGGCAGATTTTTGTTCCAGATTACAAGGAAAGTAGGCCGAGCCGAACTCATACTTGATGCGAAAAAACTGGGAAACGACTACCTGCTGACCCTGGTGGGCGGAAAAGAGCATGCGGGGGCAGTTGCCGTAGGCGTTTTTGACGAAACGAGCCAGAGAGCAAGCTCGTCCGTGATCACCCTCCCCGGACACCGGGAAGAACAGATCGCCCTGCAGGGCGCCAGGCATGTGAGTAAGGCGACCCGGCAAACAACGGTGTTCGTTGTCGGGATCCATCTGGACGACATTACCCCGGAAGAAATCAGGGATACTGTGTCGGTTTCGGACGAAATGGTAAAAAGTTTCATCACCTTCTACGAAAGAGCAAACAACACAGTGGGGCAGAAGAAATAATGGAAATCACAGTAGGGATCAGCGGGGCTTCAGGGGTCCAGTACGGGATCCGCCTGCTTGAAGTGCTGGCGGAAAAGGAAATAAAAACCCATCTGGTGCTGACAGAAGCCGCAAAGCAGATCATAGAAATCGAAACGGACTACTCTCCCGGAGAGGTCGAAAAACTGGCAACCTGGTGCCATGCCCAGAAAGATTTTTCAGCCCCGATTGCCAGCGGGTCCCACGTAACGGGAGGAATGGTCATCGCTCCCTGCAGTATGAAGACCCTGGGGGCAGTCGCAAACGGGATTTCGGACACCCTCCTGACCAGGGCCGCGGACGTCTGCCTGAAAGAGGAACGAAAACTCATCCTTATGACCAGGGAAACCCCGCTGAACCTGATCCACCTCGAAAACATGCTCAGGGCCAAAAGGGCTGGGGCAAGTATCCTCCCTGCCTGTCCGGGCTTTTATTCCAGGCCGAAAACCATCGAAGACCTTGTGGACATAATGACCGGAAGGATCCTTGACCTGCTCGGAATAGAAAACGACATCTATCGCCGCTGGGAATGATCGAAAACAGAAAAAAAAGGTGGGAAAAGAAGACCGGAAAGAAAGAAGGGAAAGGTAAACTGGAAAGAAAAAGGAAAAAAACATGGGAGATATAGGAGAAGTAAAGGTAAACATTTGTCCTGAAGAGAACAAAAAAGCAGGGAACAAACCCGATTTCTAACGAAAGATATATAAAGGATAATACCCTTTGAGAGCAAGTGCTCTGCGGGATAGTAGGGTAGCTTGGTCCATCCTCGAGCGTTTGGGACGCTTGGACCGCGGTTCAAATCCGCGCTATCCCACCAGACTCATATCATAATTCAAGCTTTTTTATCGGTTTTTATCAGATTTTATCAGTTTTTTATCAGCGTTTATCTCTTTTTGTCAATTTTTATCGACTTTTTTCAGCTGTTATCAATTTAGACCAATCCACATCAATTTTTTTGTAGAGTTGAACCGCATGCAGGCTTTATCATGGATATGACATTATAAAAATATTAAATTTTATGTAATATCATTATAAATGACGGGTAATTTTAATACGTAAAACTTACAATCTTATTTTAGGAGTGAACCGATCACCTTCCGCTGTTCACCCTTTTAGAATCATCCTATTTAAATAAATTTAAGTTATTTTTACGTAGGGGTAAATATCATGGAACAACAGATAAAAGACTTAAAAGAAAAATTAGCCAACAAGACCCTGAAATCCGCTGAACTCTTTGCCTTCATTGGAAGGCTGAAAGATAGCATGAGGGAAGGCACCCCGATTGTCAGGAACATTTCGCATACGAACATCGAAATGCTTGAAACCTATTCCTTTGCCCTGCAGAAATATGAGATGACCACCGAGGACAAGGACAGCCAGCTCAGAGCTGCAGATTGGAGAGAAAGCATCGATGACTTCAGCAAGCTCAAAGAGTTCATAGATGAACTTCAGAAGAGCGAACTTGTCTCAAATGTCGCCTGGAACGTCGGAGGAATGGCCATTTACGACATCCCTAAACCGGAGGCTTACAGAGACTTCGTATACTGGAATATCAATAATGTCCTGGACAACATAGATCTTTTTGACCAGGTTTGAAATTAAATAAAACAGGAAGAAAAAAGGAACATCAATAATAGATAGCTGCGTCGGAAAACAAGTTGATAAGAGGACGCAGTAAAGGAAGAAAAAGCACATGCCTGTTTTCATTCAGGCAATGTGCAAAATCTTACCTGCAAGCTGTATTGGACCTTAGCTGCAAACCGTTTTTTTAAAAAGCCCATTTTAAACTGTTTTATTTACTGATTTTTTTCTGCCAGGCAGCCACCCGAAGTTACCGCTGTTTAGCCCCGATGGTGCTTCACCAGCAATAGTGCTTCACAGTCACTGGCATTTCACAATCACTGGCGTTTCACAATCACTGGCATTTCACAATCACTGGCATTTCACAATCACTGGAGTTTCACAATCACTGGAGTTTCACAATCACTGATGTTTCACAATCACTGATGTTTCACAACGCAGTTCGAGAGTCCGATTATTTCCACGATATCGCTGTTGTCAGGGCTGTGCACTACCATTTGACCCTTCTTGAGGTAGGGGATTCTCCTTTCGTATTCTTTGGGGACTTTCAGGGAACTGATGGCTGCATCATTGTTGAGGTTCAGGATCAGTTTCGTGTTGACCTGCTTGAAGACCGTGTCGTCGATGTCCTGGGGGTCCTGGGTGATCAGGAAAAGCCCGAGCCCCTCTTTTCTCCCCTGCCGGGCTGCGTCTGCGAAGCGGGAGATGATCAGCCGGGAATGTTCGCCTCCGGCCCGGGAAAGGTAACGGTGGGCTTCGTCCAGACAAAGGATGATGGGCGTGTTCTTGATGGCCTCAGTCCCGGTTGTACCGAGCTTGTTGTCCACGATCAGGCTCATGATTGTGAGCACGATAAGGTCCCGGATCCGGGGGGTGCTGATGTATTCGGTAGGGAAGACGGAAATCTGTCCGGGTTTGAAGATCCGGTCAAGGACCTCGGTGATCGGGGTTGCGGCCTGGTCAAAGACTTTCGAGAAGAAGCGGCTCTTGACCCTCCGCACGATCCCATCATAAGAGGCCTCATGGAGTTTTCCGCTGTCTACATAATAGGACCTTGTACCTTCGTTGTCGATGTGGGAGATGAAGTTCAGGTAGGTGTGCGGCACACTTGATTTGAAGAAATCCCCCAGAAGCAGTTCCAGCCCGATGTACTGGAGTTCGGACATCCCGGTGGCGGCAATCAGCCAGGAGTTGTGCTCTACAAGGGAGAAAGGAATGGTAAACTCGTGCTGTTCGGCCCTGGACTTGTCTCCCGGATAGGTCTGCCCTTCCACCTTTGCAACGAAAGCTTTCGTGGAGGGGACCCGACCGTAAGCCACCTTTTCGGACTCAAACCTGAACCTGTCATCCTCGGTCAAGGTCGCGTTGTCCTCGAAAATCTGGGAGTATTCGTCCTGGGGGTCCATGATTACAAGGCAGGGGTTTTTCCTTGCCCTGTCGTCGGGAGAGTTTCGGAGCCTGTACCGGTTGCTTTCGGTCATGAACTGGCGCAGGATGTTTTTGGTGAGGAAGGTCTTTCCTGTCCCCGTGCTCCCGCAGACGAGCATGTGCCGGAAGACCAGGGGATCGCCCATTGAGTAGTCGTTTCGCAGGTAGTAGGCAACAGTCTCGGGTTCGGAATGGGTCTTTACGAGCTCTCCCCCGACGCTCAGGTGCCCGAGGAAGATACCCTCTTCAGGGATGTTGAGCCCGGTCTGCACTTCAAGCCGGTCCCTGACGGGCAGGATCGGGGTGTTCGGCCGGGGGATCCTGTCTGCCATCCTGCGGGAGAGAGGGAATGCCTTTCCTTTCCGGTAAAGGATGCAGAGGGGGTCCAGGTAGGCCAGAAACTTGTAGTCATCCTCATTTACCGGGCTTGCCCTGCCTCCGAGCATGCGCCGGGAATGGAGCTCAGTTGCGTCGTCCACTGCAAACTCCTGCCGGTACTGAAGCTTTCCTACCCTGGCAAAGAGCTTTTCCCCGCCCTCATACGGGACGACTACGTAAGCCCCGAGCCGGATTTCGTGTCTCCGCAAAGAGGAGATGTAGCCGGTAATCGTTGCGCCGGCGGGGGTAATTTCCAGAGGGTCGATTCCAGCGGTCACGATCCCGAAAGCTTCGTCCGCAGAAGCGGCAGGGTTTGCGATGCCTTCATCGTAGCCCCCGAAGTCCTCGAAGGGCAGATCTGCTGGATCGGGATCGGAACCGGGACCTGAGACCGGATCGGAACCTGAGCCGGGACCACCAGCCCCACCGTAGACGGAAGCCAGAGGATCTTCGGGAAAAGTGTCCGGACCTTTTCGATATGAACCGGTCGGGGAATTTTCGCTCCCGGTTTTGGGTTCCATTCCAGTGCTTTTTTCGGCTCCTTCGTCCTTATCGGGAACCGGAGCTTTTTTCGTCTTGCCAGAGGCAAAAGCCAGGATGTCAGCGTCTTCAAATTTCACTTATATTACCCCACCGCAGGTCATTGTAATCGGTATCTGGATTCATGTTTTCAAAGAATTTATCGATCTCATTCCGCTCCACTTTCCGGATTTTTGCGACATGGTCCGCTTTCGTGAGGGTCAGGGGAAAGCCGTGTAAAGAGAGGTCGAAGAGTACTTTTTTGGTCATCTGCATCCGCAGGAAATCGTCTTTTACAAGCCCGTAAGGAGCTTCCACTTTGAAGACCACGTCCTTTGACGGGACGTAGAGCATGAAAAAGCATAAAGCGTAATCTTCCGGCGGGAATTTGTGCCGGAGCCCGTCCCGGAGCTTGTCGCCAGCCGCCAGGGGAGAAGTCCCGTTCAGCAGCTTCTCATAGAACCTGTTGGGCTGCTGGAACCAGTTCGTATAAGTGATGTAAGCGTTTCCGGAACCGTTATTTGCATTTCCTGTTTTACCATTCCTGCAATTTTCGGTTCCCTGCCCAAACCCTCCATTGGCACCTTTTTCCAGGGAGAGGACGTTCCTGAAAAACTGGGTATCAAGCATCCAGGGCAGGTCAAAGCCCGCCCCTTTTTTCCGGACAGTGTCCATGATTTGCATGTCGAGGGGATTTTTCACGAACCCGATAACAGGTACCCTTTTTTCCAGGAAATGGTCCATGATATCAATGTAATTCTGGAGGGCTTTCCGGGCATCATCATTTCGTCGGAGCTGCACTTCCTCGTCCCCCAGCACCACCCAGTACATGAGCTGCTTCGGGTAAATCGGCCCGTCCATGATGAAAAAACCTGCAGGGTCCAGCCGGTCCTTCATATGAAGGATGTGCTCGGACTCCGCCAGGTACATGGCCAGGCTGTGCACCATATCCGAAGCTTTCTTTTTCAGCTCATCCGGCGCAATCCTGACCAGCTTTGCCCGCCCCATCCCTTCATCGAATTCTTCCCAGCCCTCGGTCGACTGCATTGCCACCTTCTGGGAAGAAGAATAAGCCGCACACACAATCGTCCTGTACCGCTGCACGTCCAGATCCGTAGGGGTTGCCGCCAGCGCACAGTGACAAAAATCAACAAAAAGCCCGCTGTCATACGTCTTGGGGTTCGTACTCCCGCTGTCGCAGGCATAAGTTACCGGATACGGGTCTTCACACTGCGCCATCAGCGCCGTCCTGACCATCCCCCGGTACAGCCTGTCAACCGCCTTCAGGATAACCTTCCCGTCTATCTTTAACTCCTCGAGCAGCTTATAAATATCAGCCGCCGTCTTCGGCTCCTCAAACTCAAACGACCGGTCAATCCTTTTTGCCAGCTCCGAGATCTTCCGCATATGCACGGGCTCAAGGGTCATGGATATAAGGTACTTTCAGGAGTGATATATATTTATTGAGTGGTGCCGGGAAAAATGCCGATCAAATCCTATATCGATTAGATTCCTGAAAAATACCTCGGCTTCTGCAAATCAGGAAATGCAGTTCAAGAGATAAAAACTCTGCAACCGTAGAAGAAATCCTGAAAAAAAGAAGCCTCCGCCAGCTTGCCTGGTGGCCTTTTCCAAAAATAACTCCTGAGATATAAAAGGCATCATGGATCAGAAGGAAGGAAGATCGTTTTCAAACACGAAACCTGAGAGAGCAGTGAAATGAAAAACGGAATTTCCCCGGAAAAACTTAATCTAAAAAAGCGGCATATAATAATACACGGGAAAAATATAGAATTCCGCAAAAATAATCAAACGACATAAATCGGGATTCTATGCCTACGGGGGGGTAGGGCAAGGAATTACAGGGACAAGATAATTTCACCTGAGCGGGCAGCTGAGCTCAGGGCTGAGGGCTGGAAATGGGCAGACCTGCACGTGCACACGACCTGTTCCTTTGACGTGTTGCCGGCAGAGAACCTGAAGCCTGAGAACCTCTACCGAAAAGCCCTGGATATGGGGCTGGACTTCATCACTTTTACCGACCACGACACCGTAGGGGCGTACGAAACCCTGGGCTGGGATCGGGAGAGGCTGGTCACGGGGGCTGAGATGACGGTGTACGACCCCGGGAGGGTAGGGCATACGGTACACGTGAACGTCTTCGACTTTGACAGGGAAGAGTTTATCGAACTCAGGGAAATTGCGGAAAGGGAACAGAATATGGAAAGCTTCCTGGGCTACCTGAGGAAGCACAGGCTGCCGTTCTTCTACAACCACCCGCTCTGGGCGGATTTCCACCAGGATCCGGACCCTGAGACGGTCATAGAGCTTGCAAAGCTCTTTCCCGTGCTTGAGTACAACATGCACGAATTGAAGCTGAAAAACGAGCTAACAATCGCCCTTGCGGAAAAGTACGGGAAAGGGATCGTTGCTACCACGGACGCTCATACAGGAAAGATCGGGAATGCTTATACCCTGGCAGAGGGAGAAAGTTTCAGGGAATTTTTCGGGAACATCAAAAAAGGAAGAAGTTACATAGTCCCTGAAGACCTGACCAGGGAGGCTTTGATAGAAGAGATGAACGACTGGATAGACCTGATCTTCGAGAAGAGCCCGAGACAGGAAAAAAAGTCCTACCTTACAGGAATAAAATCCATAGACACCCTGGTAAAGGTCTCCACAAGCGAGATTTTAAATTACTCCCCCAAACTCAACCGGACAACCGTAAACCTCCTCTACCTTATATCAAAAAGCGGGCTCCCTGCATTCTTATATTTGCACTCGGAAGAGTCCCTGGCAAAGAAGATTAAGGAGAACATGAAGCGGGGTATTAAGCTGGGGAAACAGAGATAAGGAAGCAATTTTTTTGAAACTCATTTTGAAGCTCCTTTTGGAAGAATTTTTGAAGCTTTTTTGAAACTCATTTTGAAATCTTTTTTTGCATCCCTGAATGTAAAAATTAATTTTCATTCGATGTGACAATTTCCCTTATTTTCTCCCGGATTATTTACACCTTAAAAGTGCAAATGTCAACCATGAATCTGCTTTTGGACGTGTTTAACAAAAAAATCAAAAGGTTTATATCACGAAATTGTTAAAACTCATATACATAAAAAAATAAATTTTTGTATGAATTTTGATTATTTGTTTCATTAATAATATTAAAAGGTGGAAACAAAATGGAGAAAAAAAGAACTTTAAGATCTCTATTAACTCTTATATTCATACTTTTATGTACTGCACCCCTCACATTTCCAGCGCTTGCAGAGGAAAGCAGTGTAACAAGAAGTTTTTCAACGGAAAATCCGGCGCCAGATGAAGAATTTGACGTAACCCTCACAATTTCCGGACTCAGGGCTGCAGGAATCGTGGAAAGCATCCCCGAGGGCTTCACCTACATCGAAACAGAGTACCCCGGGGACGGAAGAGTAGATGTTTCCGGGAAGGACCTTGTATTTTCCGTGCTTGATGACGGGAAAATTGTCTACAGGATAAAAGCCCCGGCTTCAGGCAGCGGAACTTTCAAAGGCAGGTGGAATGACATCCTGAACCAGAAAGAAGGCACGATCCTGGCTTCGGAAGTTTCCGTAGATCCCGATTCGAAAGCTGCTGGAGATCAGGAAGCGGAAGCCGAAAAAAGCCCTGCAGGAATTTTTCCGGTGATCTCCGGAGTTCTGGCTGCTGTGTTTGCGGTTGCGGGAAATGGAAGACGCGGGAAAAGCAAGAGGAGGAAGTGAGATGAAACATGAAATCAGGCAACCTGTAAGACAGGGGATGGTCTTCACCGTACTAATTCTCATGCTCATTGCAAACGTACTTCCCGCAGGAGCGGCAGGAAGCGAGGATGCGGGAGAAAGCTTCCCGATGTCAAAGGGCGAGCTTTCGGATGCTATCATCCTGTACATGAAAGTCCTGTACCTGGGAGAAGAAGGAGAACTGCCTGAAGCGGAGTTTCTTGCCGGGGCAGCAACCGCATATCTGGAGCAATCTATGGAATCCGATGGCTCGGTTCTGAAAATAGCAACTCCAAGCGTGATAAAATCCGCATCCTTCATAGGGGATTCCAGCCTTGGGGTTTTTGCCCACCTCTCAAACCCGCCCCTCATGAAAATGGATGCTGACGGGTACCTTGTAGGACAGCTTGCAGAAAGCTATGAGGTTTCGGAAAATAACACACAGTGGACTTTTTACATCCGGGACGACCTTTACTGGAGCGATGGGGAAAAAGTAACCCCGGAAGACATTGATTTTTCCATCCGCTACTACGGGAAAGAAACACCCTGGGCAAGATGGATCAACGACACCCTGGAAAGCTCCACGGTTTCGGAAGCCGACAACTCAGTGACCCTCAAATTCAACAAGCCTTACACCCGAATCAAACTGGAATTTGCGACCTATAACATCCTGCCCGCCCATGTATGGAAATCAATAGATAACCCCATGGAATACGTAAACGAAGGTCCCTATGTGGGCTGCGGCCCCTACTATCTCAAACTGATAGACCTCAATGCCGGAAAACTTGTTTTCGAGAAAAACCCGTACTGGAAAGGAAAAGCTCCGGCATTCGGAAACGTGGAGGTCCATTACTACTCGAATGTGGACGTCGCCACCCTGGCCCTGGAAAAAGGCGATGTGGACACTTATTACAGGTACGCAGGGTCCTACCCCTACCCAAACATAGAGCAGCTTGAAAAGACCGGAAATTTCGAATTCCTTGAAAAAACAAACATCGGGCTTGTCTTCCTGGCCCCGAACCTGAAGAAAGCTCCCCTCTCGGACCTTGAATTCAGGGAAGCGCTTTCCTACGCCATAAATTATGAGGAACTCGTCAGGCTCGAGACCCTCGGGTACGGAGACGTCCCTAACCGCGGCTTTGTGCCCCCGTCCATGGAAGCTTTCAAGGAAACCGAAAAGCTTGAGTATAGCCCTGAAAAGGCGAGAACGGCCCTGGAAAAAGCAGGATATATAGACAGCAACGGAAACGGCATCCTTGAAGGTAAAGACGGGAGAGACATCGAACTTGAAATCCTGATAAGGACAGACTATGCCCGCACAGGAGAACTGCTAAAGGAATACCTGGAAGAAGTGGGCCTTGCCGCAGAGCTGAGGACAGTCGACAAAGATACCTGGTTTACCCTCAAGGATAGCTATGCCTATGACCTGACCGTCACCCGTTCAACCCCCTGGGGCATGCTGATGCACGCAAGCTGGGGAAGCGGCTACTTCGATTCCAGAAGAACCGGGCAGGGAGTCATGCACAACGTGGAAGACCCCGAGTTTCTGGAACTCTGCGACGAGATCCTGACAACAACGGATCCTGCAGAGCTTGAAACCTGTGCCCACGAGCTTCAGGACTACTATGCAGAAGAGCTGCCCGCAATTCCCCTCTACTGGAACAACGTGGTAACGCCGTTCAACCGGGAATTCGAAGGCTGGTACGCTGACCCCCTCTACGGGATCTATAACCTGGAAAACTTCGTGAATGTACAGGAGGTCTGAGGCAGGAGCAGCTTCCGGATGACAGTATCCTGAAAATGAGAAGGTGCTTTGAAAACGACAAAATGATTTGAAAACGACAAAACGATTTGAAAACGACAAAACGATTTGAAAACGACAAAACGATTTGAAAACGGCAAGGTGATAAAATGCGTGAAGTGGCAAAAAAAGTGTTCAGGTATGCGGTCTCCTTTCTCCTCATAGTCACCCTCAACTTTGCGCTTCCCAGGCTCATGCCGGGGGACCCCGTAAAGAATCTAATAGGAGAGGACATCTACGTTTCAGAGGCCGTAATGGAGGAGCTGAGGGCCGAAATGGGGCTGAACAGGCCGCTTTACGAGCAGTTTACGGCTTACATCGGAGACCTCCTCCGGCTTGACCTGGGTTATTCTTACCACCTTCACAGCCCCGTGGCCGAGATATTGAGGGAGAGGATTGTCTGGACCCTCCTTTTTGTGGGGGTATCCGTGCTCCTGGGAGCAGCCCTGGGAACCCTGCTCGGGGCATATGCGGGCTGGAAACCGGAAACAAAGGCAAACCGCCTGACATGCTGCGGGTTTATTGCGCTCTCCTGCACACCCCCCTATTTCCTTGCCCTGCTTTGCCTGGATATCTTTGCCTTCAAGCTCGGGCTTTTTCCTTTCAAGGGCTTTTATGACGTCCCGACCCCGGGAAGTGTTATGCACCACATGTTCTTGCCGGTAACCGTGATGGCCCTCTTTTCCGCCTCCAGGAATTTCCTGATAATGCGAGGAAGCGTAATACAGGAAAAAGGGCAGCTTTACGCCCTCTACGCCCGGGCAAAGGGCCTTTACGACATATCCATTCTTTTCAGGCACGTAATAAAAAATGCATCCCTTCCGATCATTACCCTGCTGGCCCTTGATTTCGGGTTTCTTTTTAGCGGAGCCCTTTTTACCGAGATCGTTTTCTCCTTAAACGGCATGGGGACCCTCATCTATGATGCAATAATCGGAAAGGATTACCCGGTCCTCCAGGGATCGTTTCTGGTAATAGCCCTCGCGGTCCTGCTGGCAAACATGCTTGCAGACCTGCTGTATGCAGTTGCCGACCCTAGAGTCAGGAGGCCGGCATGATGCAGGAGGAAGCGTACATAGGGGAAAGCCCCGCCCAGGAAAGCAAAATCCGGAAAAATACCATTCAGGAAAGCACCATTCAGGAAAGCACTATTCAGGAAAATACCGTCAGAAAAAATATCATCCTGGAAAGTACCCGGCAGTGGAATGATTCTCTATCCCTTAATTTAGACCTTGGGATCAGGAAATACGGAAGAACCCTGAAAAGATTCAATAGAGGAGGCCTTTTACTCTTTACTTTTTTCCTCATCCTTGCCCTCTTTCCTGCCCTTTTTGCCCCCTACTCCCCGACCGAGCGCTTCATTCCCTATGAAGCCCCATCAACTGCCCACCTTCTGGGGACAAACGATATCGGAAATGACATACTCTCGGAACTTGTTCACGGGGCCAGAATCTCTATGATGGTGGGCTTTGCCTCGGCCTGCATCTCAACCTTAATGGGTCTAATGATAGGGCTTTTTTCAGGCTACTTCAGGGGGACACTTGACGAACTGCTTATGGGCTTTACCGACGTTGTCCTGATAATCCCCAAAATTCCCCTGATTATAATCCTGGGAGCATTCCTCCACCCGAGCATCTGGATCCTGATCCTCGTCCTGGGGCTACTTTCCTGGGAGTCCATTGCCAGGGTTGTCCGCTCAAAAACCCTGCAGATAAGGGAAACGGGCTATGTCAAAAGTGCCCGATGCATGGGTTTTTCCCCATTCCACATCATGGTCTCGGACATCTTCCCGAACCTCTTACATGTCCTGCTCCCCAAGTTCATGCTGGCGACGGCTTCGGCAATGATTTCGGAAGCCTCACTTTCCTTCCTGGGACTCGGGGACATAAGCATGAAAAGCTGGGGGATCATGCTTTCCTTTGCCTTTTCCAGAGGTGGTTTTATCAGGGAAATGTGGTGGTGGTACCTGCCTCCGGGAATATGCATCACGCTCTGTGTAATGTCCATTGCACTGATAGGTTTCGGGTTCGCAGGAAGAGAGAAAGAAAACGGAAAAGGGGGAGTGGATGCGGAATGAACACCCTGCTGGAAGTAAAAGACCTCAACGTTTCTTTCCAGGGAGATGGAAACGGGAATAAAAAAGAGAATAAAACCAAGAATAGAAAAGAGAACAAAAAAGAAGAGAAAAAAGAAACCGTGACCGCAGTTTCCTGCCTTTCATTTTCTATAAGGGAAAAAGAAACCCTGGCCCTCGTAGGGGAAACAGGCTGTGGGAAATCTGTCGTTGCGCATGCGGTTATGCGCCTGCTGCCCCCTGAATCCAGAGTAAGGGGAACAATAGAATTCGGAGGCAAAAACCTCCTCGAACTGAGCGAAAAAGAGATAGCAAAGCTCAGGGGAAAAGAGATTTCCATAATTTTCCAGAACCCTTCTCTTGCTTTAAATCCCGTATATACCATAGGGCACCAGCTTGCAGAACCCCTCCGAATTCATAAGCAAGAAATGGGATGGAAGGAAAAGGAAGAGAAAAAAGAAAAGGAGAAGAAGAGAGAAAAACGAGAGAAAAAAAAGGAAAATACCAACCTCTCAAAAGTCGCAAGAGCCCTTAAAAGAGTGGGTTTTTCAAATCCCCAAGAATACATGGGGTACTACCCCTCCTGGTGTTCAGGCGGCATGAACCAGCGCTTTTTGATTGCAGCTTCAACCATGCTTGACCCGGTCCTCCTTATAGCAGACGAACCCAGCAAAGGGCTAGACAGGGACTGCGTAGCCGAACTGGAAAACGAGCTGAAAGGACTGAAAGAAAAAAGTGAAACATCCCTGCTTCTGATAAGCCACGACCTCGGCTTTGTGCGGCAGATCGCAGATAGGGTTGCCGTAATGTATGCGGGAGAAATCGTTGAGATTGCCACCCCATCAACCCTTTTTGAAAGCCCGCTCCACCCCTATACCCAGGGTCTCCTGAACAGCCTGCCTGAAAACGGTTTTGTACCCATACCCGGGGCCTCCCCACCCCTCAGCAATCCGCCTGCAGGCTGCAGGTTCCATCCGAGATGCCCCATTAAAGAAAAACGCTGCATTCAGGAACATCCCGAACTTAAAGAAAGCAACGGAAGGGCAGTGAGGTGTTTTTTGTGTCCCTGAAAGCTGAAAACCTCTCAAAGACATACGGGTCCGGCCTGCTAGGAAAAGGAAAATGTATTTTCCGGGACGTGTCGTTTGAACTTGAACCCGGGCAAACCTTCGGGATGATGGGTCCCTCAGGGGAAGGAAAGAGCACTCTAGGAAGAATTATTGCAGGCCTCGAAAATACCACGGAGGGTGCGATTCATTTCAAAGGGACTCCGCTTACCAGGATGAAAAAAACAGAATACGCAACTTTCCGCCGCAGGGTCCAGATGATGTTCCAGGACCCGACAGATGCCTTTAACCCCAGGAAGAAGATTGAGCATTCGATATCCGAAGTCCTGAAACTGCTCGATACCCCGGAAACCGGGCGTATCCGGAGCACAAAAGAAATGCTAAAGACCATAGGCCTCCCCGAAGAAGTACTTGCCCGCTACCCGGCCCAGCTCTCGGGCGGCCAGCTCCAGCGCCTTGCCCTTGGCAGGATCCTCCTGCTCGAACCGGAATACATTGTGCTTGACGAGCCTACCTCGGCCCTTGACGTCTCGGTCCAGGCCCAGATCCTCCACCTGTTGAAAAAGGTGCAGACCGAGCAGGGAATCGGCTACCTCCTGATCTCCCATGACGAAGCCGTTGTCCGCTTCATGTCGGAGAAGATGGGAATGCTTGAAAACGGGAAACTGAAAGTATTTGAGTGAACTTTATTGAGTGAACTTTATTGAATGAACTTTATTGAATGAACTTTATTGAATGAACTTTCTTTCAAAATTTACATATTTTCAATCAAACCATCAATCTACACTCCATTTTTACGTATTATTTTATTCAATTTTGAGAGTTGAAGGAAAAAAGGAAGGGGGGAAAGAAAAGGACCCCAGACAACCAAACCTCAAAATAGCTCAAGAATAGCTTCCGGACTTTCGAGAACAGTGATTCCCTGAAGGTTTTTTACGGTTTCGACGTTCTTCATATCCACGTCCCGGACCAGGACATCCACAGGCCCTCCTTTGATCGCGGAATAGGAGCAGAGTTCCTTGCAGATCCCGCAGCCCTTGCAATTAAGGAGGTCGATTTGGTCCGTCGCCCCATTCCTTTCAGTGATGGCGCCGTGGGGACAGTTATCCCGCGGAGGGCAGTCCTCACAGTGCTGGCACTGCTTCCGGTCTATATTGTAGGGCATCTCCGAGACAATAGAACCCTCGATGTCTACGGGCACAACGTAGACCGGGACCCTGCCTTTCACAGCCTGGGCAACGGCGTTCGTGACCAGGGAGTCTGCAATCCCGTAGGCGATCTTCGAAACCGTGTTTGAGGTTGCAGGCGTAATAAAGAGAGCATCGTACCTTTCAAGGAGGAAACGCCCCACCTTGGGGGAACTCGACCCCTGCTCGCTTTCCCGAAAAATCTCTTCCAGATAGTCACCACCTGAGATCTTAACCAGTTTCTGCTCAAGCCCGTACATCCGCAGGACTTCTTCGGCAGCCCTTGAGACATAGGTATTCACGGAAATATCCCTATCCTTCAGCTTGAGCTCCTTGAAGACCTGGTAGCTTCGGTCCAGGAAATGTCCCGCACCGGTAATGCCCCATGCGATTCTCTGAAAATTCATGTAAAGAACTCATGCAGGAAGGGGATAATATAATTTTCTAAACAGAAAGCGAAAAAGGCGGAAAAACGAAAACAAAAAATCGAAAATCAAAAAAAGATCAGGGAGAGAAAAAAGGGAGAGAGGAGAATCCGGGAACTCAAACAAAAGCCTCAGATTCCAAGGACATCATAAATCAGCTCCATAGCCTGCTTCTCTTTTTCGCCTCCGCATTTGGAAGCCAGGGATTCATAGTGCCGGATCCATTCCAGATATTTTTCATCCCCTGAAAGCTGGTAACGGGTTGCATGCACGGCTGCCTCGAGCACGGCATTAAAGCCGCGGTTCGGAACCGGAAGAATATTTTTATCCTCTTCCCTGCGGCCTGAAGCCAGGTAGACCAGGTCTGTTACCACGGCGTGGTCCGTATTTTTCATGTTTGCACATTGAAAAACAACCCATGCGACCGCTTCTTTAAGGACGGGTAATTTGCGGCCATCCACGACCACGAACGTGAACTCCGAAAGGTCAAGGTCGAAAAAAGTTGACCTCACAAGGAGAAGAGGGTCATAAACAACATTTGCAACAAGGTAACGTTCTTTCGAAACATTTTCCCAGGTATGGCTGCCCTTGAAGAGCCGGACAAAAGTTTTCCCGTTTTTCCGAATTATACCGATAGGCGCGGCATTTGGTACATCAAACCCTGTAGTCACGATCGTTTCGGAAATTCCTTCATTGATTCCGGATGTGGAAAGGTAGGAATCGGGAATGATGTACTTGTAGTCCTCGCATTCAACTTCAGTTTCGGTCAAAAACGGAGTCCTCCCAGTAAAGCGATGAAAAGTCCGGCAATAATGATGTCGGCAGTAGACCCGGGATTAATTCCTTTTTCAAGAAGCTCGGAATCAAACGCCCGCACCGCGGGAAGCAGGGAAGAGAAATCCCGATTTCCCGAAGGACAATCATAAGAGCCATCCGAAGGACAATCAGAAGGGCAACAGGAGCCTTTTTCCTCCCATTCCGAAAGGATCTCGCGAGCCCTGGAAGAAACGCGGTCTGCAGTGGCGGCATCGAACTTTGTCTGGATAAAGGTGTCCCTGTGACTGGAAAGCAGTTTAAGGAATGTGTATACCACGGCTTCATTAATCCCGGTGCCGGAACAATTGGGCAGGGGATTTCCGCAGTCCCCGTTCCGGGCATGCATGAACCCCAGGACAGTTCTTGCTCCCTCAAGACAGCGCCGGAAACCTGTTGTCCACTCATTTGCGATCAGGTCGTAGCCCTTTGAGATCTCCATCAAGTCGTAAAGGGTTACGGTCTTTTCACAAAGAGCCCCGGGGGATTCCGTGTCTTTAAGGTCAAATTCCTCCACACGTTTTACCCGGACACCTGCAGCCCCGAACGCCCTGTAGAACTCTACCGCGTCCTCACAGTCCGTCTCCCGGACAAAAACAAGAGCCCTGTCGACCAGGCTTTCCATGCCCCCTGGTTCAAGCTTGTTGAGGCCGTTTTCAGGCATTTTTCCTGCAAGAATTTCCCCTGCAGCCATGGAAAGGGGAATAAGTAAGAGAAAAGCCCCGAAATGGGTGTTGCCTCCATTCTGCCAGGCGGCACTCTCGTAGACTGCCGCTTTTATGAGGGAACCAATCCCGTCCCTGCTCCTTGCAGCCTGTTCGAGGGCAGGGTACACGCCCACGGAGGAAGCCACGAAATGTTCAAAACAGGTATCAGGGTAATCATGCTCCCTGTCAACGTTTCCAGGTTTGGGAGAAGCCGAGACCTCCAGCAGCATGGCAAGCTGGGCACAGCGGGCGATGTGCCCGGAAACATGGGGAGAAGATACCCTACCGGCCAGATGGCCGGGCAAATCAGCGTTTTCAGGATTCATTTACCGGGATTCTTGCATGATCCAATATATATTTTGCCAGTTGTGCCTTGAGTTTCATATACTCGGCATCGGAGAGGTTCAGGGTATTTAATGCCCCGTCCCGGATCCAGCAGGGCTTCGTAACCTTGCAGCACCACACGAGGCTTCCGAAACAGGTATCCTGCCCGAATTCTAGCATTGTTCCCGCAGCAAATTCCAGCTTTGTCCGGGCAAACTCCTCGGCGGTGTACCCCAGTTTCCGGAATTTTTCATGTACAGGACAGGGTTTTACGGGAAGGCAGCAAAAAGCAAGACCTCTAAAGTCCCCACTGCTGCAAACATGCTTCGGGGCGTTGTACCAGCCTATAGCCTGCTGGTAGGAGCTGACGCTTTCAACCAATTTCCGGATAAGTTCGGGGTCTTCAAGAACTCCCCTGGCAGCCGAAACCATATCCGCACCCCAGGAAAACATATCCTTAGCATCAGCAAAATCCGTTACCGAGTTGTTGCCTATGAGAAACTTTCTTGTTGCATCCCTGTACGTCATGATTGCATCAAGGTCAGTGCCAAAGCCTTCCAGCATGGCGTCAACGTGAATGATATCGGCACCTGCCTTATCGATAATCCGGGCAAGCTGGGCATCGTCCACGATATTGGCCCGGACTTTTACGGAAAGCACAACCCCGGTTTCCTTGATGGCACGTATCCATTCGGAAAGCCTGGGGAGGTCCTGGAGGAGTGCTTCACCCAGGCCCGCATCAAGCATCTCGGGCTGCCTACAATGGGCGTTTAACTCGAGGATTGCACCCTCTTCTTTGACAAGCTTTGCAGCTTCGATCAGGGGTCCGAGCGTAGTGCTCCGCACGTTGACCGCAACGGCACTTCCGGACTTGACCGCCTGAATTTCCTTTTTGATAAACTCCATTGGTTCATCGGAAATGAATTCTTTTCTACCTCGGGCTGCAAGCTCTGACGCAACTGTCATGGAACCTTCGTCAAGGTTAAAAGCTCCCAGTATAACAAGCCCGGCATCATCTGCATGCTGGTTGGCAAACGCACTGTCGGCAATCCCTGCCATCGGAGCCAGTGCGATAGGATTTTTAAAACGGACATACCCAACGTGCAGATTGAACAGATCATCACTCATATTTTACCTCTTCAAAAATAAGCCTGGAACTGAATTACAAAAATGATAACTATAGTATCATATTAAAGTAACGATAACGTTTTTCTGATAATATGGACAGAGGGTTTAAACCAATAACCCAAATTATCGATTACAATGCATATATATTAATATTTGGTCAGATGTCAAACACGCAAATATTATAAGAAGGACACGGAAACATATCGCCTATCAGACCGAATACATCATACAAAATCACAGGTTCTCAACCGAATGCCAAAAAATAGATATACTAACAAAAAGTATATAGGAGTTCCATATTAAATAAAGTGCGAGAGAGGTCGGACGGCTGCCGGACCCCAGGGTCTGAGGAAAGTCTCCCCTCCGCTCCGGACACACGAACACCTGTAAAGGGTGTCGGGCGAGAGCCCGGGCTCTGGCACAGAAACGGAACCGTCCCCTGTTAATGCAATGATGCGAAAAGCTGAGGTCGCAGGGGCTGCGGATGAAACGGTGAATCCTCGTGGGTGCAAGTTGGAAATCGGGATTATATGAGCAGTCCGGAATCACCCGATTTGTTTTGAAACGCTTAGCCGAATGCCGTCACTGTAAGAGTCCAAAAGGACCGTTCCCCTCACTGCCTGGTGCCGGGAATCATTGCAGGAACAGAAGGGAGCTTACGGACCTCACTCGCACTAAAATTAATAAACTGTTTTTTTAGTTTTAGCTTTAGTTTTAGTTATGCCCAATTACTTCCCCTGTTATAACTCCTGAGTATTTGTCGAGGCCTACCTTTAAACAGAACTTAAAGTTCAGTAAAGAACCAGGCACGAAGGAAGTACTTGATTCTTTTCAGTGCCTCAAATTACGATCTCAGTGTATTACTTAAACTTGAAATTCAGGAGTGACCATCGAAGGAAATCCTTATAATCCATACTTAGACCCACGACCTCAAGGTACTTATCGACCATTTTCTCGCTGGAGGTGAAAATTCTGAACGTCCTTTCAGGGAAGCGGTGCATAACTTTTGAGAACATCAGGGAATATTTCAGGTGTGTCCCAAACTCGGCCTGGCATAGGGACTCGTATTTTTTGAGGTCCTTTGCCTTTCCCCCTTCCAGGCAGATCCCGGAAATTACTTCCACTGCAAGCTGCCCGGAGCAGATGGCATAAGCGAGCCCCTCCCCGGAAAAAGCATCCACAAACCCGGCAGCATCCCCGCAAAGGAGAATTCTCGAACCGACTACTTTCCTTTTAATCCCGCCCCTGGGGATCTTGTGTCCGTGAAGTTTGTACTCATCCTCAAAGCCATTTTCCTTCAGGAATCCTAGCATGGCTTCTTTTGGGTGAGGAAGGTCTTTAACGACTCCACCAATTCCTACAGAATAATAAGTTTTATGAGGAAAGACCCAGCCGTATCCTCCGCCTGCAACCCCGAAATGCATTTCAATAGCCTTCCCCAACCTCTCTTCGATTTCCTTTTCCTCTGCCGGCACCTCAGTGACCACACAGACCCCGTACTCCTCTTTCGTGTCCGCAGGCCGTAAACAGGTCTTGAGGAGACCGTGCGCACCCTCGGAAATAATCACGAATTTTGCCCGGTAGGTATTCTCCTTTGTTTCGACCTCCACAAATTCGGGCGTCTCCCTGCAGTTGAGGACTTTTTCCCGGGTATGGACTTTTATACCGGTTTCTTTCGCTTTTTCGAGCAGGAGATTGTCAAAAACATCTCTGGAAACAAGAGTTGAGAGCCTGTAGTCCTTGTGGGCTTCAATCATCTGCTCTTTGAAAATAACCTTTGCGCCCGTGACCTCCCACTCAATGACCTCTTCAGGGAGCTCGAAATCAAGATAAGAAATCGCATGGTCAGAAAGAGCTCCTCCGCAGGGCTTGTACCTCGGAAAATCCTCTTTTTCAAGCAGTAGCGTATTTAGCCCGAGTATTCCCGCACGTCTTCCGGCCGAGGCACCGGAGGGGCCGCCACCTACAATAATAACATCATACATAAAGAAACACCTTTAAAAAATATCCTTGAATGAATTCAGAGTCATATATTAATTTGAAGAAGAATGTATTTAAAGTATCGATTTGCAGACGGAAAAAAAGTTGCTTTTTACCGGAGAAGGAAAAGAAATTTAGTACTTAAAAGTTCCGAAAGCATCCAGAACCTTTTGATAATCCACTTCTGTTCCGTAGCAGCCATCTCTTTCCATCGGGACCCCATAAGTCACGACTTTTTTACCTTTGAGTGCACGCATAACCTTGTTGATTTCATAGTCACAGGCGATCAGGAGCACACCATCGGCTTTTTCCATCTGGAGGATGCGTTTGACAAAAGAAGACCCCGTCAGGATAAAAAGCTTGTATCCGTTTGTTTCCGAATCGTTTTTCAGCCGGTCAAACACGCATTTCCCACAGGACTTGCACTGGATACCTTCCCTCGTGGAATGAGCGGGACAGTCAAGGGCCCGCATGCAGTGAGGAGCCAGGATGATCCTCTGCCTTGTTTTTGCAAAAGCGCCTTTATGAGCCTCATTTTTAAGGGAAGACATCCACTTGTCCAGAGTGCGGGAATCCGAAAACTTGATGAAGAGATGCCTGAGAGGTAGATAGAAAAAATCAAGGATGTCCGCAAAAAAACCAGCCATCAAGACCTTATTTGTAAGGCTCCTGTAGCTCACGACCAGAGCCAGGGATGAGAGGGACAAAGACACTATTATAACAATGAACAGTGTCTTCCCGATAAAGTTATACATCGCACATCTCCATCTTTCTAATAATTTCATCCACGTTTGCTTCCGTATTGAAACAGCCGTCCTTTAAGAGAAGAACACCCTGGACCGGGACAAAAGATACCTCCTGCATATCTTCTGCAAGCTCGTTGTAGCAGGCAACCCCCAGGCAGGCTTTGGGCCGGGATTCCTTGAAAATTTTTTTGACAAAGCTACCCCCTGGGATTACAAAAACGTCAAAATTGTATTTTTCCCCGGCTTCACAGATCTTTGAGATATCGCAGAGCCCGCAGCGTTTGCATTCGTATCCGTGCACTGGGTCGCACCTTGCCTTGCAATTCGGGTGGCGCATACACTGCGGCAGCAGGACAACCCTCCCTTCCTTCGTATGTATGAAATCTTCCAGCATCATCGCATTCCGGAGATCAATCAGGATATCATCCACAAGAGTTTCCCGAATTCGAAAGACTCTGCACAGCCACCTTGCAGGGGAATAAAAGATATAGAGTGTGAAAAGCACGAAACTCGGGAAAATAATCCTGCGTTTTTTAAAGGAATAGGCACCTAGCAGGAGAGCAAAAACTGTCCCTACCATGGCAAGAAGCACCAGGAATACGAATAATTTTCCAAGTAATTCGTAAGGGATCTGCATATTCAAGTTGAGGGAGACTTCTGTATTTAAACGTTGCTATGAAATGAAAACAGAGCCAAAAAAGGATAGAAAGAAAAGAAGGACTGGAAAACCAGCCTTCATTCACTCTTCGGTTCTTCAACACTGAGGCCCAGAGCCTGGGCAACCAGCACAATGACGTCCTCGACCTCAATGTCGGCTTTGAGGGAATCACGGCCGTCAGAGAGGTTCCTCTTACAGAAGGGACATGCACTGGAGAGGATATCTGCGTTGGTATCAAGGGCATCCTTGACTCTGGATTCGGCAACTCCGAGGGCAAGTTCAGGGATACCTGCCTTTACACCACCACCGGCTCCACAGCAGCGCTGGAATTCCTTGACCCTGTCCATTTCAACGAACTTGACACCCGGAATGTTCTCAAGCACAAACCTTGGGGCATCGTAGACGCCTACGTGGCGGCCAAGGTGGCAGGGGTCGTGGTAGGTAACGGTCTTGTCAACGGAAGTTTCCCACTGGATCTCGCCTTTCTTAATCAGGTCTTGCAGGAACTCGGTTATGTGGATGACTTCGAAGGGCAGTTCTTCGCCAAGAAGCCTCGGCCAGTCGACCTTTGAAGCACGGAAGCAGCCAGCACAGGCGTAAAGGACTTTTGTAGCACCCTTTGCCTTTATGGCTTCTACATTGTGCTTGGCAAGGGAACGGGCTACATCATCAACGTGGACCTGTCCGGTCCTGATAAGGGCGGAGCCACAACACCATTCATCTTCCCCGAGCATGGTGAACTCGATGCCCAGCTTGTTGAGCACGCGAGAGGTTGCAAAAGCTAGGGCCAGCTGCTTGTACCCGGCGGTACAGCCGGTGAAATAGACAATGTTGGCCTTGTCTGCGATCTTCACGTCTTCAGGAACCCAGTCAAGCCTGGCTTTCTGGTCCAGAAGGTAAGGGTTGTGATACTGCCCTATGAGCTTTGGGAACAAACCCTGCTTTCCGAAGGGGCCAATTCCCTTCTTCACAAGGTTGGTACGCATGGACTCCCAGAGTTCCACGGTGTTGATGCCGGACTCACAGACAGTTGCACAGATACCACAGGTGGTACAGCCGTGGACGTCATCCTTGAACTCATCGAGTTCGGAGTCGGGGATCTCCGAAGGACCAAAGAGCTTTGCCTTGACCCCGTAGGACTTGTTCATGAACTGCCTCCAGCGCAGGATCTTGTCCCTGGGGGCAAGGCCCGGTTTCTGGCCGGAAGCGGCGTAAGTAGGACACCATTTGACACATTCTCCGCAGCGGGTACAGGAGTCAAGCTCCATGAGCTGGACTGCGGTAAGGTTTTTGGTGTCTATTGAGGGTTGTTTTTTTGCCATATTTATTCTCCTCCCTTGTTTGCGAGAATCGCAAGTGGAGTGGCTATTATATGGATGTATTTTGAATAGGGGATAAAAGCGATACAAAAGAGCAGGGATATCACGGAGTGGAAGAGTGCTGCAGGGGGTGCATAGGCCATTGCGGTCTCCCCGGACATGCCAATGTTCCAGACGATGTCTCCTGTCCTGATCCCGTCAGCGACGAAACCGGAAACAGTGACCAGGAAGACCACTCCTATAAGGACCCAGTCATACATGATAGAAGATTCTCTGACTTCCGAAACAAAAAGTCTCCTGACCAATGCAATTACCACACCAACGAGCAGGATGTACCCGAAGATATCGTTCGGGAGCTGAAGGAATTCCCTGAACATTTCGGCGGTGAACGGCAGTTCGAAGAACCTTTCGGCCATTTCCACTGAGAACATCATGCCCGACATGGCGAAAAGGGTCATCCAACCAACAAAAATCGTAAAGTGCATGAACCAGCGGACAGGGCTCCTCAGGAGAATTCTCCTCTGGAAGAGGATGTCGAGGACGAGAGTCTCAAGAATAGGTTTTCCGTGTCCGTGATGGGATTCTTCTGTTACCTGTTTCCACCAGGTCTTTAAGAACCGGATTGCGCTTCCCTTGCTCCCGGCTTCGGGTTCAAGAGCATAGCCTGTGACGCCGGCACCCCATTTCTGTAAGTTAATGATCATGCCGTATACGAAAATCACCATGGCGATAAAACTGACTATCATCATCTGGACAAACGTGATCCTGAGAGCATCCGAAAGTCCAGAAAAATATGCCATCTCACTAATAATTTATTCCTCCTATGTATGGGTCAAAAACTGAAAACTGATACTGGTTTGTAGAATTATAATCGCTGTTACAGGAAATAAATAACATTAAAGATCGAGAGACTGCCGTAGCGACTGTCTGCATAAGGTTCGTTTAGTCTTTGTATCTATTATATTTAAACGTTATCTTTAACTTTTCATAGATCGAAAAGCATTCGGGAGCCTAAAAAGTAAGGTTCCAGTTAACAAAAGAGAAGAAAAGTGGAAGGAAAAAAGCAAAAGTAAATAGTGACAAATATAATATAATAGTTATGAAAGTGTGGAAAATATAAGCAAGAAGTGATGAAATTTGCTTAAATATAATATAGTGGAAATGATGAAAATTTTCTGAGGACAGAGAAAAGAGAGAACTGTTAGAAAAAAATTAATAATAATAATAATACAAAGAGCTGGAAAAATAAAAAAAGAAGTAAATGACCAGACAGAGTATAATATAGAAGGGAGAATATATTAAAAACTCATTCTGGATTAAAGCCCAATTTCTGCCTTAAATTTCTCAAGCCCTATTTCGTCTATGACCTTGCCGAGCCTTTTGACCTTTCCGTAACCTTTGTAGAAATTAATAATTATTTCCACAAGTTCCAGAACCTCTTCCTCAGACAGGCCCTTTGCCACTATATCGCCGATCCGAGGGCTCGGGCCTGCACTACCCCCCACCATGAGAGTGTAGCCCTTTGCCGTACCCATTATCCCCAGGTCTTTGATGGCAGGTTCGGAGCAGGAATTCGGACAGCCGGAAACTGCCATTTTAAACTTTGAAGGCAACTCCATACCGTGGTACTTTTCATCGAGTTTCAGGCCAAGACCCACAGCATCCTGCTTTCCTCGCTTGCAGAATGTTGTTCCGGGACAGAGCTTGATGCTCCGCACACAAAGCCCGATGGCAGCCCCAGGCTTCATGTCCAGTTCCCCCCAGGCAGCGTCCAGATCTTCCTCTTTTAACCCTACGATGGCAACCCGCTGGGCTGAAGTAAGTTTCAGAGCCACTGCCCCGTATTTCTCTGCAATGTCCGCAATCTTTCGAAGAGTCTCCGGGTACACGATTCCCCCCGGGATATGAGGAGCAATTGCATAGGTTTCTCCGTCTCTTTGCACAATGGCACCTTTCTCAGGAATATCTCCTTTCATGCTTTACACATCTCCTAAAATCCGTTTCTGTTAAAATCTTGGCTAAACCAATCGATAACCGGTCAAGCAATCCAGAGCCAATTAGCAATCCAGAGCCAATCAACAATCCAGAGCCAATCAACAATCCACCACAGGGAACTGATTATCCGGCCTGAACAATATCCAGATCTAAAACCCTTGTAATCGGATTAACTCCTGCGACGGAAGCCTACGATAGTCAGGTCCGAACCGATGGCCAGGTATGGGGACTCATTTCCAGGAAAAACACTCCGGAATCCAGTAGCAACTCCCCTCCCTCCGGTACCGGACCTTCTGTTTCGAGATATATCAAGATAATGTACCAAATTATACCGTAGGATATTCCGACATAATTTGATATAACCCCACATAATCTGATATATTTCAGATAATATAATTGTATGTATTTCAGGTATACATCTCAAGCATAAGGATACAAAAGTTTAAAAAAAGTACATGAAAACATAAAAGGGAAGAGATGGAGGGGAAGACCCATCCTCTTCCGTTAACTGCAGAACTTCCGTTAACTTCAAAACGTCCGGAAATATCAGAACTTTTGACAAATTCTGCTTTTCATTTAACTGTAGAATTTCAGTAAACTGTAGAATTTCAGTAAACTGTAGAATTTCAGTAAACTGTAGAATTTCAGTAA
>CBFCWE010000023.1:0-46478 GCA_965601435.1 uncultured Methanosarcina sp. | reverse complement strand
AAAAACGGCAAACTGAAAGTTGCAATTGAAAAACGACAAACTGAAAGTTGCAATTTGATGAATCAATGAATAATTCCCGGATTATGAGTAATTCCTGAATATACAATGCCTATCGGAAAGGTCTGCAGGCTGCATTTTAAACTGTGGGAATTTGGCAGGTTGGAATCCTGCCGTGAGGGAGTTTCCGCAGTCATTCTATCTAAACTGGAGGGAGTTTTCGTGGATTTGAAAGCTTTAAAAAAACAGGAAAGTAAAAGAAAAATCAGTAAAGGGTACATGTGGGCCCTTTTCTGTGCTGTGTTCTGGGGTATCTGGTATCTTCCCGGAACTGTTGTGTGGGTACTGAACCCGTTCGATGAAATGTACGGGGCTATTGCCGAAACAAGCGGGGACGGAACTTCCCTTATTGTAACTGCGGTGTTGATTACTGCTTTTAATGCGCTTACGGTTATGCTGGCGCTTATGCTCTGGAACGGTGTGCTCGGAAAATACGGGGAACTGGTTCGGACCATGAAGGAATTCAATCCTTGTTCCAAGTGGTTCTTCCTTGCCTCTATCTTCGGAGGACCAATGGCGATTCTCGGTTCGTTTATTGCCATGGGCTTCATCGGTGGAGCATTCGCAGCTGTTGCGGCTCTTCTCTATCCTGTGGTGGGCTCGATTCTTGCCTATTACTGGTACGGGGAAAAGATCTCCAAAAGGGCTGCATTGGGCATAGGAATCATCATTCTTGGAGGCATCACGATCTTCGGTGGCGGGCTTATTACTGAGCTTTCTTCAGGCAACGTCCAGTGGATCGGGTACCTCGGAGGTTTGATGGCTGCTGCCGGCTGGGGTATTGAAGGCGCAATCGCAGGTAAGGGGCTTGACATCGCCGAGCCTGACGTAGGGCTGACCCTCAGGTTTGTTGGAGAAAACGTTATCTGGTGGATCCTTATCGTCCCGGTGCTTGCACTTGTCGGCTTTCCGATGTATTCCTTTGCATTCCAGGCCTTTGAACCCCTGACCCTGCTGGTCCTTATCTTTGCAGGAATTACCTTTGGTTTCTGTTATGTCTGCTGGTACAAGTCCTTCCCGCTTATCGGTGTCGGAAGGGGCCAGGGTATCGGAAACCTCTATGGGTTGTTTGCCATTATCTTCATCTTCCTCTTCTTTGGAGATGTCCCGCAGTGGACCATCCTTGTCGGAGGTACTCTCTGTGTTATTGGTAGTTTCGCTATGATTACGGAAGACACAAGTGAACTTGAAACTCTGAGAGGTGAGTGAAATGGGAAACCGTCCGATTAAATTCAGGATCCTGGAGCTTTTCCTGGATGATAAGGAACACTGGAACTATGAGATAGTCTCAAAGATTCAGGGTGAGTATAACATGCAGGGAAATTACAACCGGGACAGCATTAACTTCGACATTATCGAACTGGCTTCCGGCGGAATGCTCAAAGACGTGGAACAGAAGGTTGATTCTGAAGGTACCTACAAAAAAGACTTCCTTCTGCACAAATACGTAATCACGGACTTCGGGAAAGTGAGAGGGTCCGATGCCTGTCTGAGATATGTGTAACGGAGGTTAAAATATGGTACAAACCGCAGTTGCTATGGAAGCGTACAACGCATACTGGGCAAATTCCTTCATACCTGCCGGGGACATCATGTGGATGGTCCTGATTTTGGTTCTTGCAGTGATTGCTCTCTGGCAGGCCAGGACTTTCGTGTCCCAGTTCTGAGTCCTCAGCACACAACACAGCTTTCCAGATCCAGCAATACTTAATACTAGGTGATAATAATGGCTACTGAATATGCTTTGAGGATGGGAGACGGTAAGAAGATCTTCCTGTCGAAAGAAAAGATCATAGAGGAAATCGAGGCAGGTACGGCTGACGCCGCAGACCTTGGTGAAATTCCTACTCTTTCCGGTGACGAAATCGCCAAGCTTGCAGAAATCCTGATGATGCCGGGTAAGGCAGTCAGTGTAGAACAGGGCATGGAAGTCCCGGTTACCCACGACATCGGAACCCTCAGACTTGATGGGGACCAGGGTAACAGCGGTGTAGGTATCCCTTCCAGCCGCCTTGTCGGCTGCATGATGCACGAGAGAGCATTTGGCGCTGACACCATGGAACTCGGTCACATCGACTACAGTTACAAGCCTGTCAAACCTGTCATCTCAAATGAGTGCCAGACCATGGAAACCTGTCAGCAGAACATGGTCGTGCCGCTCTTCTACGGGGCAATGCCGAACATGGGCCTGTACTATACTCCTGACGGACCCTTCGAAAACCCCGGGGACCTGATGAAGGCCTTCAAGATCCAGGAAGCCTGGGACGCCATGGAGCACGCCGCAGAACACCTCACCAGAGACACTGTGTGGGTTATGCAGAAGCTCATGGCAAGCGGATCCGACGGTGTGAACTTTGACACCACCGGTGCAGCCGGGGACGCAGATATGTACGGAACCCTCCACGCAATCGAGGCTCTCAGGAAGGAATTCCCGAACATGTACATCGAAGCCGGAATGGCCGGGGAATGCGTTCTCGGGATGCATGGGGAACTTAAGTACGACGGCACAACCCTCGCAGGCCTCTGGCCGCACCAGCAGGCACCCCTGATCGCAAAGGCAGGCGCAAACGTCTTCGGGCCTGTCTGCAACACCAACACCAGCAAGACTTCCCCCTGGAACCTCGCAAGGGCAGTTACCTTCATGAAGGCAGCTGTTGAAGTCTCCACTATCCCCTGTCATGTTGACATGGGTATGGGTGTAGGCGGAATCCCGATGCTCGAGACTCCCCCCATCGACGCCGTTACCAGAGCCAGCAAGGCAATGGTCGAGATTGCCGGCGTAGACGGCATATAGATAGGAGTCGGCGACCCGATGGGTATGCCGATCGCACACATCATGGCCTCCGGTATGACCGGTATCAGAGCAGCTGGTGACCTCGTCGCAAGGATGGAGTTCTCCAAGAACATGAGAATTGGCGAAGCCAAGGAATACGTCGCAAAGAAGCTCGGCGTCGAAACCATGGACCTTTCCGACGAATTCGTCATGAGGGAACTCCGTGAAGAGCTCAACATCGGTGTAATCACCTCTGTGCCCGGTGCCGCAAAGGGCATCGCCGCAAAGATGAACATCGAGAAGCTCCTCGACATCAAGATCAACTCCTGCGACTTCTTCAGGAATCAGATCGCATAAGCGGATATGGGTCCGGGCTCCGGCCTGTACCTTCCTTCCCGCACTGGAATAACGACAGGGAAGCAAAAAAAGCGAACAGACCACCAAGAAGCTTCAAAATCTCCGGAGAACTGCTCCTGAAAGCTCTTTCAGGACCCGGGTTTCGGGGATCAACCTGCCGTCCTTTCCATTTTACTTTTTCTGGAAGTCTTTTTGTAAGTTCTATGTTTTTTATTTGATTTTTTTATTTGATTTTTGATTTGGTTTTTGATTTGATTTTTGATTTGGTTTTTGATTTGGTTTTTGATTTGGTTTTTAATTTGGTTTTTGAGTAATTTCTTTTCTAATTCTATTTCCCTTTCTATTCAATATTCTTTTCAAATCAACTTGTTTTTACTTTACATCCATTTTATTTGTCTTCAATCTGTTTTTCTACCAGGTTTGTTTCTCTGCTAGATCCATCTCTTTAGTTTCCGGTTTTATCAGTAACGTTTATATATTTGTAGGTACTTGTAATTATTGGGAAAACAAATTTACTTGATTTGCCATTTCAAGTGCCATTTAAATCTCCCTATGTGTGCGGATTCCTGAGGCAATTTTGCCTCAAAACCTCCATTTTTCTTTTTTTTAATTCAAATTTTTTGAAGTCAATTTTCCTTTCCAGCTCTGGCTCTCCTTTCCTTCCTTCCAGGGTTTTTCCGGCGAGTCCCTGTCTACGGGAAACGGCGGTGAGGCTTCCGGTTCAGGCCGGATAGCCCAAAGTTTATAATGGGATGTGCGTAATAAGATGCACAAAAATCTACTTCAGGGATTTAAGGTCCGGAATCTGTATAATGAATTCCGGAGACTCCTTCATGCTGATAAAAGTAAATATGAAACCGGATGTTTCAAGTTTCAATTCCTGATGAATAATTGGAATTCCCTTTCCCTTTATAGTAAACCTTATTTCGGAAACTTGAGGAGCTGGAAAAGTCTTATCTTATCCTTTCCTGTTTCATGCTTCTTTACATCACTATAACTTATTATTGTATCAGATATTTTGGTGAAAAAATGGCTGACACTATTCACTGGGCAGACGTCATAGCTGAAGAAACGTTACAAAAAAGCAGCAAGCACCTTGTTGCCACAGGGATCACTCCCTCAGGGCACATTCATATCGGGAACATGAGGGAAGTTGTGACGGCAGATGCCGCCTACAGGTCTCTCCTGGATAAGGGTGCGGAAGCCGAACTGATCTACATTGCCGACACTTACGACCCTCTGAGGAAAGTCTATCCTTTCCTTCCTGAGAGCTACGCCGAGCATGTGGGAAAACCCCTTTCTGAGGTCCCCTGTCCCTGCGGGAACTGCGCAAACTATGCCGAGCATTTCCTGAACCCCTTCCTCGCAGCCCTGCAACGCCTGGGCATTACCCCGAAGGTCTACAGGGCTGACGAGATGTACAAGGAAGGGTTGTACATAGAAGCCATCAAGACCGCGCTTTTGAAGCGGGACGAGATTGCAAAGATCCTCGAGGAAGTTTCGGGGAAGACCGTGGCCGAAGACTGGAGTCCCTTTAACCCTATTTGCAATGAATGCGGCAAGCTTACCATGACAAAGGTTACCGGGTTTGACGTGGACGCAGAGACCGTGGACTATGCCTGTTCCTGTGGACACGCCGGGACCGTTTCCATGAAAGGAGGCGGCAAACTTACCTGGCGTGTGGACTGGCCGGCCCGCTGGGGGATCCTGGGTGTTTCCATTGAACCTTTCGGGAAGGACCATGCTTCCAGTGGAGGTTCCTACGCAACCGGGACGCGGATCGTAGAAGAGATTTACGAGCACCAGCCGCCAAGCCCCATTGTCTATGAGTGGATCATGCTCGGGAAAAAGGGTGCCATGTCCTCTTCCACCGGGGTTGTGGTCTCTATCTCCGACATGCTTGAGGTTGTGCCCCCGGAAGTCCTGCGCTACCTGATCATCCGGACCAAGCCTGAAAAGCACATACAGTTCGACCCGGGGCAGCCTCTCCTTTCCCTGGTTGACGAGTACGAACGCCTCAGGACAAAGTTCCAGGAAGAGGACCCCTCTCTCGGGGACTTCGATAAGAGAATCTACGAACTTTCCAGGGCAACTGGCATCTGCCAGTCCGATATCCCCTTCAAGCAGATGGTGACCATCTTTCAGGTGGCAAGGGGCGATTTCGAGCAAATCCTGAAAATCGTGAGCCGCTCGGGCTTTGATACGGAAAACGAAAAGTGTATCAGGGAACTTGCCGAGAACGTTTCGAAATGGCTTGAACTCTATGCTCCTCCCTTTGCAAAGTTCAGTGTAAAAGAGGATGTACCCGTGCAGGTAGCCACCCTCTCGGAGCTCCAGAAAAACTTCCTCAGGGCTCTTGCAGACATCATTGAAACCAGTGGGGAACTTACAGGGGAAGACTACCATTTGCTGGTCTACTCGGCAAAAGAAGCGGGTTCCGAACTCAATGGCAGGATCGCAACCAGCCTGGGCATAGAACCCGAAAATCTCGAAGTGAACCCGAAGGACCTTTTCAAAGCCATCTACACTGCCATCCTGGGGCAGGGCTCTGGCCCGAAGGCGGGTTGGTTCCTGTCTTCCTTTGAAAAGGACTTCCTTGTGGAAAGGCTCAGGGAATCTGCCGTCTACCAGCCTTAATTCCTTGAGAGTATGCCGGAATCAAAAAGCCCTGCAAAAGAGCATTTTCTTGCCTGGGACAAGGAGTACGCCCACCTGAAATGGGGAGGGCCCGCTCCTATCAGGAATGTACTGGCTCGCATCCCGTCAGGGTCCCGGGTCCTTGATGCCGGGTCAGGGGGCGGCAGGTATCTCGGAGAACTTGCCGGACACTACTCAGCCGTAGGTGTTGACGTCTCTTTAACAGCTCTCGGCAAGTCCCGGGAGCAACTAGCCAGGAGCGGGAAATCTGCCGGGCACCTTGGGGCAAGTGTCCACCTCCTGCCTTTAAAAAAAGCTTCTTTTGACGGGGTCCTCTGTTACGGCGTGCTCCAGCACCTTTTCCGGGAAGAAAGGGAAGCCGCCGCCCGGGAGTTTTGGCGGGTGCTGGAGGACGGGGGCATCGTCTTTTTCGAAGCCTTCGGCACTGAAGACATGCGCTGTGGGGGAGAGCCTGCAAAACCCGGGGGGGAGAATTATGAAGAAAACACTTTCCTTCGCCAGAACGGGATCATCTATCATTACTTTACGCAGGAAGAGTTAATGTCGCTTTTCGAAGGGTTTGAAGTCCTCGAACTTGAAGATGTAAAAAAAGAGAAAGTTTTCAGGGGAGAAGCCTACCGGCGGCACATGGTCCGGGGCATTTTCAGGAAAATTTGATCCCCCCTCCGATTCATAAGGTTTAAGCCGCTCTATGACCTTAATTTTACTGCTTAAACGCCTTTTTACCTTAATTTTGCTGCTTAAGCGCTTTTTGCCTTAATTCTGTTGCTTAAGCTCTTCCTGGCTTCTGGTCAAATGTAAAAATTTTCATAAAAAGGCTATGCCCAGGTAATTAAGCAGGATTACGAGAAATGCCCCAAAAACGCCTCCGATTGCGCAGATCAGGATTACTATCCAGGTAATTGCGATTTCAAGTCCAAGGATAGCCTTTGCTATAATCAGGATAAGAATTCCAAGGACGGCGTTTATTGCCAGCTTGGTGGAGGTCTTAAGGATTTTATAAAGCACGTAGGCGGCTATAATTGCAATAATCAGAGTTGATATTTCGGCAATTCCTACTACCATATGCTATAGTTAGGGTATCCAATTATTTATAATTATCAATGAGTTTGGGTTTTTTTGAAATGTATTTTTTCCGAGTCTCTTAAGGCTGTTCTATCATTTTTTTCACCGGATTCGGAGGAATTTCAGTTCAAAAGGAGCTCAGAAATTCCATAAGAATTGCCTTAAGTTCTTCCGCATCCGAATATGCCCTTACCCTGATTCCCGGGTCCGGGTTTCCAAGCAGCATCGCAGAGACTGCCGCGTCAGGCTGGTGCAGGCAGAGTACAGGGCTTTTCCTGACAAGCGCCCGGCAGATCTCGTAGCCTACTCCCAGGGAAGGGACCGTTACTTCAGCAACTACGGCATCACTTTTTGCAAGCAGCCCGAGGTCCCTGGCATAAATCTCCTCCTCGGTCATTGCAGACTCTACTTTTTCAAGCTCAGGGTCAACGACGTGCCAGCTTACGACCTCAGCTCCCGCTCCCTCAAGGGTCTCGTAGATCAGGCGGTACATCGGTAGAAGCTGCCTTCCTCCCCGGATCGAACCCGAAAAGAAAATTTTCGGGTTTCTATTCCCCGGGCTTCCTTTCTCTGTTTTTGCTTCCCTGTCTGCTGAGCCTTGTTTCCCTTTTTCCTGAACCGACATATCTGTCACCAATTTGTTCTCACTTAGTTCCCCTGCTACTCACTTAACTCCCCTGAAATAGTGCCCTGTGGTAAACCCTTTCTCCAGCTTATCACAGGTCCCTTTACCGGCTTTTCCTTTTCCCGGGTAATTGTCAATTGCTGCCCTGTACATCCGGGTAAGCTTCCTGATTCCCTGTTCTTCTTTTTCCTCTCCACTCATCCCCAGGGTCTCGATCCTGATGCTTGAGATCCCTGCGTCAAGGAGTTTCGGGACATGTTCGAGCATGCAGAGGGCTTTTGAATTCAGGAGGTGCATCCGGCAGGCCGGGTCCATAACCAGGGGAAACTCGTAGTTTTTCTCGTCCACGAGGGAATAGTTTCCGTTTTTGCAGGGGGCTGTGCACCTCTCTTTCTTTCCTCCGAGCAGCCCGCCTACTACACAATGTTCGGATTCCATCAGTTCCAGACGGCCGTGGACTATTGCTTCAACAGGACCTGCAGCCGCCAGCGGCCTGATTTCTTCCAGGGTGAGTTCCGGGGAAAGGGTAATCTTTTCCGCCCCTTCTCTACAGAAGAAGTCCAGGGCATAGCTGTTGAACACGTTCAGGGGGCTGTCCAGGATAACGGGGATTCCTCTCGCCTTTGCGAGCCTGAATACCCCGAGGTTTGATACGAGTACGCCGTCGGCAGCAAGGGCTTTTGCAGCCTCCAGAATTTCGCTTACTGCCTGTATCTCGGAATCTTTCACGATTCTCGGGGTTTTGAAATAGACCTTCCTGCCCGCAGCCCGGGCCAGCCTGACAGCACTTTCATAATCAGCTTCAAAATGGAAGGCGTTGTCCCTGTCCCTGCCTTTTCCTGGACAAAAGAACCCTTCCCCGTAGTACAGCAGGTTTGCCCCACCTTCAATTGCTTCTTCAAGTTCTCCGGGAGAATAGACAGATACGGCAAGCAGGCGCTGTTCCGGATGTGGCTGTTCCGGATATGGCCAGGCTGCAAGTTTTGGGAGCTTTATTCCGGATTCAGGGCAGGGTTTTCGTTTTCCCCTGGCTATCCTGAGTTTTTCGAGTTCGGAGACTGCCCGGTTCCGGAGCTGGTTAATCTCTTTTACGGGGACAAAGACCTCTCCATGTAATTCGACATCAATGGTTTCCGGCTCAAAGCCGGTGTTTCCGAGTTTGGAAAACTGCCGGGCAAGCTGTTCTTTTTCCCCGGGCTGCCTGAGGGCTTTTTCCACCACGTACTCCGATTTCACGGTCACGCTGTTCGAGTCATAATCCGCAAGCGTGAGTTCGAGAGGCTTTCCCTCCCAAACTCCGGCTTTCATGAGCACAGGGACCTTTCGGAGGAAGTTTTCTGATGTATAACTTTTTTCAAGGGTATCCATCAGCCCTTTGTCAAGGGTCCGGTATACGGGGCTTCCGGACCTGACTTCCACATTGAAGGGAATTTCAACGGTATCTCCTGCTTTTGCCTGTTTTACAGGTTTATTCCCTCTGTACATCTGGCGGATGACCCAGCCTTCTTCCTTTTCTTCCCTTCCTTCTTTATCGGTCCCTGCAAAGAGGATTCCGTCTCCTGCAGAAAGGGATGCCACAAGCTCTAAGGTTACCCGCCTCGATTTCCTGTCGTAGCTTTTTACCGTGCCCGCAAAGATTCCCCGGTTATAGGGCCTGAGCCTGCTCATCAGTTCTCCACGTGGGTTTTTGAAGAAATATCCTTCCGTAAAACCCCTGTTGAAAAGCTGCTCCAGGGTTTCTGCTTCCTCCCGGCTTACGGAGCCCTTTTTTGTATCCTTAAGACCCCGGTCAAGCAGGCGGCTGTAAGTCCCGACAACGCCTGCCACGTACTCGGGCCTTTTCATCCTGCCTTCGATTTTTAAGGACGCAATACCTGTCTCAAGAAGGGCAGGGACACAGGTAGAACTGTTAAGGTCTTTGGGGCTCAGAAGGTAGGTTCCTTCGGTTTTCACTGTTTTTCCGTCTTTTTTAAGCCTGTACCCTTTCCGGCAGGGCTGGGCACAGTAGCCCCGGTTTCCGCTCCTGCCCCCTATAATGCTGCTCAGGAGGCACTGGCCGGAGTAGGAGATGCAAAGAGCCCCGTGTATGAAGGCTTCGGTTTCGAGCCCGCTGTTTTCCCCGATCCGTTTGATTTCCTCAAGGGAACATTCCCTGGATAACACAACCCTTTCGATTCCAAGCTCCTTTGCAAAAAGGGCTCCTTCGCTATTATGAAGGGTCATTTGAGTGCTCGCATGCAGGGGGAGGTCGGGCACGTACTGCCTTCCAAGGGAAAGCAGGCCGATGTCCTGTACAAGGACAGCGTCCGAGCCCATTTCTTTCAGGTGGCAGAGCAGGTCCAGGCCGGCTTCCATTTCCTCATCCCTTAGCAGGGTGTTTACCGTAACATAGACCTTTACTCCCCTGAGGTGGGCGTAGTCTATTGCCTCTTCAAGCTCTTTATCCGAAAAATTAGCCGCATACCCTCTGGCACTGAAGGCGTGGGCTCCAAGGTAAACCGCATCCGCTCCGTTCTCCACGGCTGCCCTGAGAGCTTCCATGCTGCCGGCCGGAGCCAGCAGTTCCGGTCTTGCAGGCTTCATTATCTGGATAACGGGACCTGCTCTTTATTAAGCTTTGGGGCAAAAGCTCGGGATGTTCCGGGGTTGGATATGGGTAGCTCAGGAAGCCCATTTGTTGAGTGCCCGTGTAAGAATGAGTGTAGGTATCTCAGGAAGAGTTGGATGGAGAATCAGCAGAAATGGTAAAAATCCGGGTAGGGCCCTGTTCCTGCAAGGATAAGTCTCTCAACTTTTAAAAATAATTGGTGAAGGTTGTTAAGCTCAACTCCTTCCGGTCAAGGACCTGACTCAAATTTCCCTCCAGTGTCTAAAATTCTGCCAAGGTGACTAAATTTATAGCACGATGACTCAATTTCTATCGGTTATTCTTTCGGCCCGATAATCCAGTTGACGGTTCTATCATTTTTCTCGTCTTTCATTGTTTCGCAGAGCATCTTGCCTTCATGCATCTGGCATTCGCAGGAGTAGCTGACCTTATCCAGCTTCGCGATGTATTTGAAGTGGAGTTTGCATTTCCCCTCGGAGCACCCTATTTTGTATTGGAGCCAGCCTTCGATATCCGCTCCCCCTGTACAGCTTCCGTCGCAAGCGATTAGCTCACAGCTCTTTTCTTCGTAAGACCCGATTTTTTCCGGGGATTGGTGTCCTTTTTTATATTTACCTTTCTCAATTTTTTGAGCTTGAAGGACCATCTCTTCATCAGTATCGTTCAGGATTTTAAGGCGCAAGCCTTCAAAATATTCCGTAGTCTCTGATTGCGACATCTTCTATATCCCCTTAGTATGAATCACTCTTAATTAAGAATCCCATATAGTAAATTGAATCTAAGAAATAAAAAAGTATCTGAAGATATAAGATAGTGTATATAAAAAAAGAATTAATATTCTCTCTAAAAAAGTTCCTAACAATCACTACAAAGTTTTAACTCAGTCGGGGCAGATGCAGGGCTTTTGCCCACAGGTGGGACAGACGCCCGGGTATTTTGCCTTAAACGCTTTTTCCAGGTCCACTCCGTAGAGGTTTGCAAGTGCCCCTACCCAGGCAAAACAGTCGGCTAGCTCTTCTTTTATGTTCTCCGGCTCTTCACGGCGGATTGCTTCGGCAAGTTCCCCCACTTCTTCTACAAGCCAGAGCATAGTGGCCGTGCCACCCCGCCTTCTGTCGTTATGGGCATAGAGTTCGTACATCAGTTTTTGAAACTCGGCAATTTCCATTCCTTTCCCTCTTTTCCGGACTCTTTCTCGAAAAACCCTGAAACTGGAATCCGAAATCTCCTGGAGTACTATCTAAATTGTGCTATCTTGACTGTACTACCTTAATTATGCTGTCTGGTGGGTCCGGGGCCTGAGATTCTTAAAAATCCTGTTCTCAGGAGCCCCGAAAGCTTAAGATTTTGCTTCTTAGAGCCTGACCGGGACGTTTTTTTCTTTAAGGTAATCTTTCACTTCCCCGATAGAGTGCTCCCTGAAGTGGAAGATACTGGCTGCGAGTGCGGCATCGGCTTTACCTTCCGTGAAACCTTCGTAGATGTGCTGGGGGCCGCCTACTCCGCCGGAGGCGATGATTGGGATGTCCAGTTCTTCGGAAAGTTTCCGGGTAATGGGGATATCGTACCCTGCGTAGGTTCCGTCCCGGTCCATGCTGGTAAGCAAGATCTCCCCGGAACCGAGTTTTTCTACCTGCTTTGCCCACTGGACTGCATCGATTTTGGTGCCTTCCCTGCCGCCGTAAATGACAACCTCGTACCAGGCAGGAGTTCCGTCTTCCAGTTCCAGGACGGTTTTTCCAGGGTTGTTTTTCACATCAGTGTTTCGCCTGCAGTCAATGGCCGTGACAATGCACTGGGCTCCGAAGAGCTCGGATCCTTCTTTAATAAATTCCGGGTTCTTGACTGCGGAAGTGTTGACCGAAACCTTGTCAGCTCCTGCCCGGAGGATCTGCCGGATGGCGTCGATGGACCCTATCCCGCCCCCAACGGTGAGGGGAATGAAGACTTCGTCTGCGGTCCTTTCTATCACATCGATCATGGTTCCCCTGCCGTGGGCGGAAGCTGTGATGTCCAGGAATACAAGTTCGTCAGCGCCCTCTTCGTTATAGCGCTTTGCAAGTTCCACGGGGTCACCTGCTTCTTTCAGGTCTACAAATTCAACTCCCTTGACAACCGAGCCGCCGGCTTTGTCAAGGGTCACATCAAGGCATGGTATGATTCTTTTGGTGAGCATCTAAAAGGATAATGAATTTAACTGTTATTAAAAGCTTATTGAAATCGACGGAACCTTACTTCCGCCTGTAAAAAGTACTAAAAAAGTTTTCTGGCAGAAACCCGGTATAATGAATTCCGGTCAGGTTTCCAAAAAGCGGTCTTTCTCCTATTCCCAAAAAAAGGTCTCTCTCCGATTTTCGGAAAATAATATCCCGGGACAGGAAATTTCCTGAAAAAAATCTCCGAATAAAAAGGTATTTCATGCAAGTTCAGACGAATATGTTCATTACGCGAGCCCCTTCGAGCCTTGACATTTCAATCTCGGAATTCTCCAGCACTTTTCTCCTTATCCTTATAGGTGCTCCTACCCGGAGTGCCAGGGCGATACAGTCGCTTGGCCTTGCATCAAATTGCATAAGGTTGTGCCCTTCTCTCACCAGGAGACGGGCATAGTAGACCTTATCGACCTTATCGTCAAGCATTACTCCTTCGATCTTAATACCAAGACGGTCGAAAACATTCACCATGAGGTCATGGGCCATGGGACGGGGTGGAGAAACGCTTTTAAGGACGTTACCGATGGAAAGTGCCTCAAGGTGCCCGATGTATATAGGGAGCATTTTCCCCTTTTCGTTTTCAAGGAGCACGACCGGCGTAGGGTCTGAGTAGGCGTCGATAACATAGACATCTTTTACGCGAATTTCTTCAAAATCCTCGTACGTGTCCATATCAGTTTAATAGATTCAATCATATTAATAGCTTATTAAAATCTTTTAGAAATTTATTAAATATGATGTAATTTTTACAATAGTATTTCGTACTTTTTATGTTATTCCATTTTTCCAGGCTAATTTTTGAAATTGTTTTTCCGGATATATGCCTTTTACAGATTACTTTTCACCGATGCCTGAAGCCGTATTTTCCTATAAGGGGTACAAAAACGACTCCTCCTTTCGTTTTTTTCGTTACTCTCCCCCGATCGTCTTTTTTTACCAGAATAAGTTCCTGGAAGTAATCGCCTACGGGGATTACCATTATCCCCCCGGGTTTTAACTGCTCGATAAGGGGTTTTGGGACTTCCGGAGCTGCGCAGGTTACGGAGATCCTGTCGTAAGGGGCGTATTTTGAGCAGCCCGTGGATCCGTCTTCATGGAGAACCATAACGTTTTCGTAACCTGTCTTCTTGAGGTTCTCCCTTGCATAATTAACGAGCACCTCCAGGCGCTCCAGAGTGTACACATGGCCGTTTTTTCCCACCAGTTCGGCCATAACTGCTGCGTTGTACCCGGACCCAGCTCCTACTTCCAGGACTTTCTGCCCTTCCGAAAGTTTCAGGAGGTCGCACATAACCGCCACCATGTGGGGGGCGGAGATCGTCTGGTCCAGGCCGATGTCCAGAGGCGTGTCAATATAGGCTACTTTTTTCATGTCCTTCCGGACAAACCTGTGCCTTGGGACGCGAAGCATGGCCTCAATGACCTTTTTTCCCACTCCCAGGGTTTCAAGCCCATCCAGGAGAGTCCGACGCCTGGCTTCAAGTTTTTCTTCCTCTTTTTCGTCGGATTTCTCTTCCCCTTTCTTTTCTTCTTCAGTTTTTTCTTTACCAAGGTCCTCTTCCACTATCACGATTCCATGCCCTGTTTCCTCTTTTTCTTGCAAAAATTCGCTTTACGTATTTTGCGGCCATGACATCTCCTTTTCTGGACCTGAAAGCCCCGTCCCTTATCTTGATTTTGGTGATGGTGACCCAGGTATCTCCTACTTTTTCTTCTTCCCCTACAGTGAATTCTTTGTCTCCCTGAACGACTTTTTCCAGGGCTTCGGTCTTTTCGACTCCTGACTGCACGGAAAACTTTATTGTTATTTCATCGATGGCTCTTCCCCAGATCGTATTGATCTCTTCTGCCCGGGCTGAGTCCATGCGCTTTTCCCCTACTTCTATGGAGGTTATAAGGATCGGGCATACCATGCCTGTTTCCTCGTCATCGACGACTATTTCGTCATCCACGTAGAGGACGGTTTCGGAGTCCAACTCTGTTCTGCAGGTGACGGATTCGTCTTTCCTGCTGACGATGGCCTTTATGTTTGCTGTTTTTCGTTTTTCAAGCTTTGCTGAATGTACCTGCCCGCATTCCAGACAGCGTACAACCGGGCTCTGGCCCTCTTTCAAAACCTCATGCGGAACCTCTTCTTTAGGGGAGCATGAGGGACATTCAACTACTATTTCTCTTGTCATGTTCAAATCAGTACTTGCATTCAAAACCCTAAATATTTAACTCCTCTGGTGGCTTTTTTTGGGAGGTTTTTGGCAAAAGGAATTTTGATGACAGTGATTCCAAAAAAAGGATCTGGGAATGGGGGTCTCGGGGAAAATAATTTGTATAATGTTTTTTTCGGAAAAAAGCTCACTATGTTACTAATATTTATAACTATGAATTATGGATTTTTTATCTCGACAAATCTATTTTTTTAATGAATATACACATAGTTAAACATACCGTAAACTTTTTGATTTACTACCAGGTAATAATCTTCCTTTTACCTCATATTGGGGGGGTATTATCAAAAGTTTTATTATAGGGGAGTGCGTAGTTCCACATCTCATTATTGAGACGCATCTCAAAATTAAGGTGCAATGGGTGCCGATAATGCCGGACATCGAATACCTGAAGAAGCTTGCCCTCATGGGGGCAACGAATAAAACTATAAAGATCTCTTCAAGTGAGTTCCAAAAATATGTGGGGACCAGCTCCAAGACAGCGGCAAGGAAATTAAAACAACTGGAAGAAAAGCGGCTGATCGAAAGAACGATTGTTCCCGGTGGCCAGTTGATAAAAATGACAGAAAAAGGGCTTAAAATCCTTAAAAATGAATACTCTGAATACAGGCAGATCTTTTCCCCTGAAAATGACGCTTTCGAACTTGAGGGTAATGTGCTCACGGGCCTGGGTGAAGGACAATATTATATCAATATCCCCGGATACAGGGAACAGTTTGAGGAACAGTTGCATTTTGTGCCTTTCCCTGGAACCCTGAATGTGCAGCTTTCCGAGGACAGTTCGGGGTCCAGGGACCGGCTCAGCGAGTTGCCTGCTCTTCACATTCACGGTTTCAGTGATGGAGAGCGGACTTACGGAGGAGGAAAATGCTATCCTGTGAAGATCGACGGGGAAGAGGCTGTGGTACTTGTCCCGGAGAGGACTCACTATCCGAATGATTTAATTGAAGTCATTGCTCCGGTAAAACTCAGGGATACCCTGGCCTTGAAAGACGGAGACCACGTTAAGATAACAATCGAAAAACAGGGAATTGAAATACAGGGAATTGAAAAACAGGATATGGAGGGGCGAAAATGACCGAAACTGCAATCTACGGCTGCCTGCAATATGAGAATGATACTATTAACAGGGCTCTGGAAGCTATCAGGGCCGGAAAAATGTTTTTGATCTATGACTCGGATTCCCGGGAAGGGGAGACAGATTTTGTAATTCCCGCCGGGGCCGTCAGCTACAGGGACGTCCAGTGGATGCGAAATGATGCCGGAGGTCTTATCTGTGTGGCTGTGGACCCTGTGGCTTCAAGGCAATTGAAGCTTCCCTTCATGGCGGACCTTGTCCGGGATGCCGGAAAATTCAACGGGGAACTCGGAGAAGTCGTGGAAAAGGAAGGAGACCTCCAGTACGATTCTCACTCATCTTTTTCCATCTGGGTTAATCACAGGGAAACCAGGACCGGTATCCCAGATAATGAGAGGGCTCATACCATTCGGAAGATCGGGGAAGTTGCAGAAAGTGCCCTTTCGGGAAATAAAGTGCATTTTGGAAATGAATTCCGCACTCCCGGGCATGTTGCGCTCCTCAGGGCTGCCGATGGGCTGCTGGAGGAAAGAAGAGGCCAGACCGAACTTTCCGTTGCCCTTGCCCGGATTGCAGGGATTAACCCCGTCATGGTCGTCTGCGAAATGCTGGATGATTATAACGGAAAGGCCCTTTCCAAAGAGGACGCAAAAGAGTACGGGCAAAAACACGGGCTTGTTTTCCTGGAAGGGCAGGAAATAGTAGATGCCTACATGCTGTGGGCAGGTAAGGAGTGCTAAACTCTAAAATCCTTTTCTCTTTAACAACTTTTTAAAACCTTTTTTCTCAAATTTCTTTTCAATCTTTTTTGTTCTACTTTTTCTTTTTATAATTGCAGGTACAATAGGTACAATAGTTAGTAAAGGCTTGGAATGAGATTTTTCGGTTCTTATCCAGCTCCTTTTTCGGACTCAGGGCAGTTCCGCACCCAGGGGGATTTTCAGTCATGATACATAGGTTCAAAAAAATTCAGCAGGTCCTTATTTACGTCCTCTTCCTGAACCTTGCCGTAGCTGTTGCCAAAATTGCCTACGGGACCTTTTCCAACACCCTGAGCATGACTGCAGACGGTTACCATTCGCTCTTTGACGGAATCTCCAACATCGTAGGGTTGGCTGGAATCTACATTGCGTCCCGTCCTCCGGACAAGGACCATCCTTACGGGCATCAGAAGTACGAGACCCTTGCTTCGGTTTTTATTGCCCTTCTCCTGATTTTTGTGGCTTTTGAGATTTTTCAGGCCTCTCTGGGCCGTTTTTTTTCCCGGGATGTGCCCGACGTCACTGCAGTAAGTTTCTTTGTGATGCTGGGGACCATGGGCATAAATTTCCTGGTCACACACTACGAGCATAGGCAGGGCGTTTCCCTGCAAAGCCAGGTCCTTATTGCGGATTCCATGCACACGAAAAGTGACATCTACGTCTCCTTTTCAGTGATTGTGGGCCTTGCCGCCGTAAAGCTCGGCTATCCTCTTCTCGACCCGTTGATCGCCCTCCTTATTTCTTTCATTATCCTCCGCGCCGGGTTTGGAATTATCAAACAGAGTTCGGCAACTCTCCTTGATATGTCCCAGCTCGATGAGGGCGAGATATGTAATGTTGTAATGGGGGTCGAAGGGGTGCTTGATTGCCATAAGATCCGGACTCGCGGGGGCATGGGGGACATCCGGATTGACATGCACCTGCTTGTCCGGCCCGACATGCCTATCGAGGAAGCTCACCTGATCTCCCACAGCGTAAGCAAGCTTTTGAAGGCTGAATATGAAGGGGTTTCCGACGTGGTTGTGCACATAGAGCCTGCTATCCCCTTACCCCAAGAATCAAATAGCAAAAAAACCAGTTAAGATGCATGGCAGGAAACGTTTTCGGGCAGATGTTTCGAATTACTACCTGGGGTGAGTCCCACGGCCGGGCAGTGGGCGTTGTGGTGGATGGGGTGCCTGCAGGGCTTCCCTTCTCCGAGGCTGATATCCAGAAGGAGCTTGACCGGAGGCGTCCGGGACAGAGCGTGCTTTCTACTCCGCGTAAAGAACAGGATAAGGTGGAGATCCTTTCCGGAATTTTCGAAGGTATGAGTACCGGTACTCCTATTTCCATGCTGGTCTGGAATGCGGACGCCCGCTCTTCGGCTTACGATGCCATCAAAAATACCCCCCGGCCCGGACATGCCGATTTTTCCTACATGGCTCGCTACGGAATCCGGGATTTCCGTGGTGGAGGCAGGTCTTCTGCCCGCGAGACCATCGGCAGGGTTGCAGGCGGAGCCCTTGCCAAACTCCTCCTTGCCCGTTTCGGAATCCGGGTTGCCGGGCACGTGCTGGAGCTCGGGGGAGTCCGGGCAAAATCCCTTCCTTTTGAAGAAATAGTTGAAAATGTAGAAAAGACGCCGGTACGCTGTGCCGATCTTGAAGCCGCAGAAAAGATGCTTGAAACCGCCATACGCGCAAAGGAAGAAAACGACAGCATCGGGGGAATTGTCGAGCTTGTCGTAAGGGGCGTGCCTGCAGGTCTGGGAGAACCGGTCTTTGACAGGCTTGATGCCGACCTTGCAAAAGCGCTTATGAGCATCCCTGCAGTCAAGGGCTTTGAACTCGGAGCCGGATTTGAGGCTGCGCGTTTGCGGGGTAGTGAGATGAACGACCCCTTCTGCATGCAGGACGGAAAAGTTACCTGCAGGAGCAATAACGCAGGCGGTATACTTGGAGGAATTTCCACGGGTCTGGACATAGTCTGCCGGGCTGCCGTAAAGCCCACTCCTTCCATCGGAAAAACCCAGCAGACTGTGGACCTCGAAACCGGGAAAAATTCGGAAATCGTAATCAAGGGCCGGCACGATCCCACCATCCCCCCGCGCATGGTGCCTGTGGGAGAAGCCATGGTTGCCCTGGTGCTTGCCGACCACATGCTCCGGAGCGGCTTTATCAATCCCAGGACTCTGTTTGAGTAATTTCTCTGTTCCCGTTTTTCCCGGGCTTTCCTCCGTTTTCTTCCCCTTATTTTTTTATTTTCCTGCGGATTTTTTCCCTGTGTTTCTTCTGGTGTTTCTTCTGGTGTTTCTTCTGGTGTTTCTTTTGTTTCCCGGAAATTCCCGGCTCGGAATTTATATGAAATGAAAGAATATTAATAGGACCTGTATATGTATTATTCAAAGGTAAATATTCTAATGATTTTTTGCTGGTTTTCACCTGAAATGGCAGGATATTAATATGACCTCTCAGGTATACCTCTCAATTATCCTAAATTTGATTCAGATTCAAAGTTTCAATTTCTAAAACGTATGATTACCATGATGAAAGCACCAAGGCTTATTGCATGGGAACTTACGGCGGGCTGCAACCTGAGCTGTGTGCACTGCCGTGGCTCTTCAACCTCCGAAGTTCCCGCGGGCGAACTCACAACCGAGGAAGCAAAGCACTTCATTGATGAGGTGGCGGAATTCGGAAAACCCATCCTGATCCTGACCGGGGGCGAACCTCTTACGAGGCCGGATGTTTTTGAAATTGCCCGCTACGGAACGGATTCTGGTTTTCGGGTGGTGCTTGCCTCAAATGGCACGCTCCTTACCCCGGAAATTGTGGATAAATTAAAAGCAGCCGGAGTCCAGAGGGTCAGCATCAGCCTTGACGGAGCCATTGCTAAGACCCATGACGAGTTTCGGGGCGTGCCCGGGGCTTTTGAAAGGGCTCTTGCAGGCATTGCCGTCCTCAGGGAGGGAGGGCTTCCTTTCCAGATCAACACGACGGTTTCAAAGCGCAATCTCGAAGAGGTACCGGAGACCTATGAGCTTTCAAAAGAGCTTGGGGCTGCGGCATACCATGTCTTTTTCCTTGTGCCTACCGGTCGGGGCTCCGAATCCGACGAAGTGTCCCCTGCGGAGTACGAGCGTGTCCTGCACTGGTTCTATGCAATGCAGAAAGATTCGGAAATCCAGTTGAAAGCCACCTGCGCCCCCCACTATTTCAGGATCATGCGCCAGGAGGCGAAAAAGGAAGGCATCGAAATCTCGGTTAAAACCCACGGCTACGAGGCTATGACAAAGGGCTGCCTGGGAGGCACAGGTTTTTGTTTTGTGTCAAGTGTAGGAGAAGTCTACCCCTGTGGGTACCTGCCTGTCCTTGCCGGGAATATTAAGGAACAGCCTTTCAGGGAGATCTGGGAAGATGCCGAAGTATTCAAAAAGCTCAGGGATCCCGACGAGCTCAAGGGCAAGTGCGGGGACTGTGATTATAAAAAAGTCTGCGGAGGCTGCAGGGCAAGGGCATATGCCGCAACCGGCGACTACCTTGAAGAGGAGCCCTACTGCATCTACAGGCCACGGAAAAATGATAAGTGATCAGGATGATTGACATTGAAAATTATAAAGATCGGCTCCAGGAAGAGGCTGCCGCTTTTTCCTGTGATATGGATCCTTATGACGGGGAAGTTCCGGTAATAGAACTTGATGAGACCGACAAAAGAATCCTCAACCTTATCCAGCAGGAAGTCCCCCTCGAAGTCGAACCTTTTGCAAGGTTAGGCGAGATTCTCGGGCTTCCGGAAATTGAGGTAATTGAAAGGCTGCGTGAACTCAAAAGGAAAGGGGCAGTAAGAAGGGTAGGCCCTGTCCTCAGCATGAGAAATATGGGAGGAGTAAGTACTCTTGTAGCCCTGAAAGTGCCTGAGTCCCGCATAGAGGAAATTGCTATTTTTATTAACGAGTATCCCGAAGTTTCCCATAATTATCTCAGAAGTGCTGCACAATATAATCTCTGGTTTACGCTTTCTGCTCCTAATAAAAACAGGCTTGCGAGGATTCTCAGCGAAATTCGGGAGAAAACAGGTTGTCCTCTTCTTGATCTTCCTACAAAGCACCTGTTTAAGATTCAGGTAAGGTTTGATATCAGGTGAAATTATGGATAAAACGGATGTAAAACTGCTAAAACTCGTGCAGGATGGAATTCCTATCACTCATTCTCCTTTCAAAGGGTTTGCTTCCGAACTTGGAATCAGTGAACAGGAGGTTGTTGACAGGCTTAAAAACCTCCAGAAAGCCGGGAAGATCCGTCGCTTTGCGGCTTCAATCGGGCACAGAGCCATAGGCATAAAAGCCAATGCAATGTGTGTCTGGAATGTTCCTGATGAGCAGATCGAAACGGTAGGGAATATCATGGCTGAATTTCCCGAAGTTACGCACTGTTATGAACGCCCCCGCTATCCTGACTGGCAGTATAACCTGTTTACAATGGTTCATTCCTATAACCCCGAAGACTGCGTAAAAGTGGCTGAGAAAATTTCGGAAGCTACCGGAATTAAGGACTATACCCTTTTCTTCAGTGACAGAGAATTCAAGAAAACAGGAGTCAGGCTTTAAAAGTTCTAATTAATATATTTTAATTAATCTATTTTATATTTCGAGGTCCCTGAAAATGGCTGAAACAAACAATTTTCTTCCCCTGATGCTTGACCTTTCAGGCAGGAAAATCGTGATTTTCGGCGGAGGTTCCGTAGGTGAGCGAAAAGCCGAACTCTTCTGCAGTTGTGCGGAAACCACTGTTGTGAGCCTGGGCTTTTCCGAAAGGCTGCAAGAACTTGAGGCTTGCGGAAAGGTCCGGCTGGTCCGGCTGGAGCTTTCGGGGGTAATGGATTCCGAACTCCGGGAGCTTGTCAAAGGGGCTTTTCTCGTTATCCCCGCAACCAGTGATTCCTCGCTTAACAGGAAAATCACGTCCATTGCCAGGGAAAGCGACATTTTGATTAATCAGGTGGATGTTTTAGGTAGTGTTGTGATTCCGTCAGTCATAAAAAGAGGTGACCTTGTAATCGGGATTTCCACCCTGGGACGAAGCCCTGCCGTTTCAAAATATTCCCGCAGGAAGATCGAAAGTCTGATTACTCCTCAGTATTCCGATATGATCCGGCTCCAGGATGAGCTCCGGAGCTACCTAAAAAAACACGTCTGCGAACAGAAAAATAGGAAGGAACTTCTCTGGCTGGTCCTTGACAGCGAAGCTGTCTGGGAAGGCCTCTCCGAGTCCTATGAAAAGGCGGCAGAAATCGCATATTCCATAGTTTCGGATCACCTTAAGGGAGATTCCGATAAAAAATAATCTCATGAAAACTATCTCATGAAAATTATCATTATAAAATATCATCTGTATAATCTTGAATCTTGAATGGCAAATCCGGGCCTGGCCTCTTACCTGCAAAGAAAAATTCGTTTTGTAGAATTGATTGCAGGCTGGTGATTTCCGGAACGTATCTGGACAATTTAATGTAAGAATTCCTATAATCATTCTATCCGGAGGCTCTCTGTGACAGAAATCTCAAGCATGGTTATATCCCACAAAAAAGCAAAGGTTGATGAAATGGAGTCCGCCTGGCACGGGGACCTTGACGGTTTGCTCCATAACCTGTACCACCATGAATACGTGTATGAGTGTGTCGTCTTAAAAACCTGCAACAGGGTTGAAATCTATGTCGTTTCTCCCAAAAGCAGCAGCGTGCTTTTCTCTTTTGCAAAGGAAATGGGGGCTTCTACCCACATAATTGAATTCTTTGGTCATGACGAGTCCCTGGAACACCTGCTCCGGCTCTCCGGAGGCCTGGAATCCATGATTGTGGGTGAAGACCAGATCCTGGGCCAGATTAAAGAGCTCTATGCCTACGCCAAGAAGTCAGGGGCAACTGGAAAAATCCTTGAAACGGCTTTTGACAAGGCAATCCAGGTCGGCAAGAGGATCCGAAATGAGACCAGGATCAATAAAGGGTCCGTTTCTATCGGTTCGGCCGCAGTGGACCTGGCCGAGGATATCTTCGGGGGTCTGGAAGGCAAGAACGTGCTTGTGATAGGGGCCGGGGAAATAGGGGTACTGGTCGCAAGGGCGCTGGCAGAAAAGGACATTGAAGGAATTTACATTGCTAACCGGACCTACCAGCGGGCTGAAGAACTTGCCTACGAGCTCGGAGGGCATGCAGTAAAACTTGACGATGTTATGAATCACCTCCAGGATGCCGATGTGGTGATCAGCGGCACCGGGGCTCCTCACTATATACTTACCCGGAAAATGGTTGAAGATGCTGTCCGGGACAGGGACAACAAACTCCTTCTGGTAGATATCGCAAACCCCAGGGACATTGAGGAATCTGTAGCGGAACTTGAGAAAGTTGAACTCTGCAACATTGACAACCTTCGGGTCATCAGTGAAAAGACCCTGAAGATGCGAAAGGAAGAGGCCAGGAAAGCAGAAGCCATCATTCAGGAAGAGATCAGGCTCCTTAACGTCCAGTACAAGCGCCAGAAAGCCGACCGCCTGATTTCTGAACTTTACAGGCAGGTTTATGATGTCAGGGTGCAGGAGCGGGAAAAGGCGGTAAACCGTCTCAAGGCTTACCATACCATCGGGGAAATCGAAACTCAGGTCCTGGATGATCTTACTTATTCTATCGTTAATAAGATCCTGGGTGAACCTACGAAAGTCCTCCGGCAGGCTGCAGAACTCGGAAATGAGGAGTTCCTTGATGTGGTTTCCAGGGTTTTTTGCCTGGATAAGGATAAGGTGAGGGTCGAAAAAGCAAAACCTGGCTGTGGGAAGGACTAATACCGGAAATATCTACTGCTGGCAATACCTACTGCTGGCAATACCTACTGCTGGCAATACCTACTGCTGGCAATACCTACTGCTGGCAATATCTACTGCTGGCAATACCTACTGCTGGCAATACCTACTGCTGGCAATACCCCGGCTTACAGGATTAATTAATTTGTACGGCCAATCTTCAATTTGTATGATTTACATTCAATTTATGTGATTAATATAATTCACATGGTTAATATTTTCTACTTGCAGGGTTAATTTTCAAGTTACAGGAGTGATCCCATGTTTCCAGATATCAGGTTGAGAAGGTTGAGAAAAGGAAAGATCAGGAACCTTGTGAGGGAAACAACCCTCACCGTTGACGACCTGGTCCACCCCATCTTTGTGGGCGAGACCATCGAAGCCCCTGTCGAAATTTCTTCCATGCCAGGGGTGTATAAGTTTCCCCTTTCCGGAGTTGCAGAGGAGGCAAAAGAGGTCGTAGAACTCGGGATTCCGGCAGTAATTCTTTTCGGCATACCGGGGCATAAGGATGCTGAGGGTAGTTCTTCCTACGGGGAAAGGGACGTTATCCAGGAAGCGGTCCGGAGGATCAAGGCCGAAGTCGGAGATGACCTGGTGGTAATCACGGACATCTGCATGTGTGAGTACACCGACCACGGGCATTGTGGGATTGTGGACTTCAAGACAAAGGAGGTCCTGAACGACCCTACCCTTGAAATCCTCGGGAAAATCGCGGTCAGCCACGCAAAAGCCGGGGCAGACATGGTTGCTCCTTCCGGGATGATGGACGGGATGGTGGCAGCTATCCGGAGAGCACTTGACGAGCACGGTTTCGAAAATATCCCTATCATGTCCTATGCCGCCAAGTTCCACTCTGCCTTTTACGGGCCCTTCAGAGACGCCGCCGAATCCGGCTACTCTTTCGGGGACCGCTCAAGCTACCAGATGGACCCTGCCAACAGTGACGAGGCCCTGCGGGAAGTCACCCTCGACGTTGCCGAAGGTGCGGATATCCTCATGGTAAAGCCTGCACTCCCCTACCTGGACATCGTGTACCGGGTAAAGACCGAGTTTGCGATGCCCACCGCCGCCTATAACGTGAGTGGGGAGTACTCCATGCTCAAGGCTGCGGCAGCAAACGGTTGGCTTGATGAGAAAAAGGTAGTGTACGAAGCCCTTCTTTCCATCAAGAGAGCGGGTGCGGACATCATTATTACCTATTCCGCAAAGGACATCGCCCGTATGCTGAAGTCAGAGCCCTGATTTTCAGGCGCTTCCTTTTTTAATTTTAATTTTAATTTTTTTTAAATACTCTTATTTTTCAGGCCATATTTTCGGAACTGAACTTCCTTTTTTAACTTTTTCATTTTTTGTAATCTCGCTTATCTTTTTTCGGTTATCCTTAACGCCGATTCCAAAAATCAGCAATAACTGCTTAATAGGGGAAGAGGCTGTAATACAGATAAGAAACAGAATTTAACAAAAGTTTAAGGAATACCTGCAAATCAATTATAAATCTATTATAATATCGATTACAACCTGGTTATAATATCGATTACAAGTCACTATAATATCGATTACAAGTCACTATAATATCGATTACAAGTCACTATAAAATCGATTACAAGTCACTATAAAATCGATTACAACCTGGTTATAATTCGATTCTTTTCCAGTCTAATCGGTGAAATTTCCATGACGCTTGAAAAGTCCAGAGAAATGTTCGAAAAGGCAAAGACCCTGCTCCCGGGCGGGGTAAGCAGCCCGGTGCGTGCAATCAAACCATACCCCTTCTACACGGCATCAGCCGACGGCTCGAAGATCAGGGACCTTGATGGAAACGAGTATATCGACTACTGCCTGGCCTATGGCCCGGAAATTCTGGGGCATAACCACCCTGTGATCAAGGAAGCGATCAGGGCCCAGCTCGACAAGGGCTGGCTTTACGGTACCCCCTCGGAACTCGAGGTAACCCTGGCAGAGAAAATAGCGGGGTATTACCCGAGCATCGACATGCTCCGTTTCGTGTCCACCGGGACCGAAGCTACAATGAGCGCAATTCGTCTGGCCCGCGGGTTTACGGGCAGGAAGAAATTCGTCAAGATCGAAGGTGGTTTCCATGGAGCTCACGACGCTGTGCTTGTTAAGGCCGGGTCCGGGGCAAGTACCCACGGGGAACCCGATTCTCTTGGTATCCCCGCCGATTTCACGAAGTATACCCTGCAGGCCCAGTTTAACGATATCGAGGGTATGACCGAGCTTGTGGAGAAAAACAAAGACGACCTTGCGGCTGTCATCCTCGAACCCGTGCAGGGAAATGTAGGCCCGATCCTTCCGAAACCGGGCTACCTGGAAGAAGTCCGCAAGCTCACAGAGGAAAACGACGTCCTCCTGATTTTCGACGAAGTCATTACCGGTTTCAGGCTAGCCATGGGCGGGGCCCAGGAGTACTACGGAGTCGTGCCTGACATGACCACCCTCGGGAAAATCGTGGGTGGAGGGCTTCCGGTCGGGGTATTCGGCGGACGAAAGGAGATCATGGAGAAGGTTTCTCCCTCCGGGCCGGTCTACCAGGCCGGGACTTTCAGCGGAAGCCCCTGTTCTATGGCAGCGGGAATCGCCGTACTCGACTACTTCAAGCGGGAAAACCTGCACGAGAAACTGAATGCAAAGGGGGACTTCCTCAGGACTGCGCTTTCCGAAATCGTTGCCGATGAAGGGCTTGACTACAGCGTATGCGGAATTGCTTCCATGTTCAAAATCTTCTTCGGAGCAGAACCTTCAAACTATCAGGACGTCCTGAAATGTGACAAGGATGGTTACTTTACCTTCTTCCACAGGATGCTGGCAGATGGGGTTTTCCTGCCTCCTTCACAGTTTGAGACTAACTTCCTCTCGGAAGCCCATACCGAAGAAGATATCGAAAAGACCCTCGAGGCCTATAAAAACAATCTCTAAAGCCAATTTTCAGGCTTAACCTCTAAGCTTATCTCTAAAAGCCCGAAAAATAGCTAAATTCTCCGAAAAAAGCTGATAACGTTTGAGGATTTCATCATGATCATAGGGACCCGGGGCAGTAATCTTGCAATTGCCCAGACTGAAAACGTGGCCCGTCTCCTGAAAGAGAACGGGGTCGAAACGAGCCAGAAAATCATAAAATCCAGTGGAGACCGGTTTACGGACCGTCCCCTGCACGCCGTTGCCGGGGTCGGGATTTTTGTCCGGGAACTGGACGATGTGATGCTAGCAGGGGAAGTCGATATTGCAGTTCATTCCATGAAAGACATGCCCACTATACGCCCGGAAGAACTTCCAACCGTGGCTGTCCTGGAAAGGGACACTCCCTTCGATATCCTGCTCACCTATGACGGGACACCCCTGGACGAATTGCCCGCACAGGCAATTATAGGGACCAGTTCCCTCCGCAGAGCTGCCCAGGTCCGCCGCTACAGGCCTGACCTGGTGGTCCAGGAACTCAGGGGCAACATTGACACGAGAATGAGGAAACTCAGGGAAGGGCAATATGACGGCATCCTGCTCGCTAAGGCCGGGCTTGAACGCATGGGCTGGGAAATTGAAGGGGAAATCCTGAACCCTGACTTTTTCTGCCCATCCCCCAACCAGGGGACCATTGCCGTGGTCACCCGGGCAGGCACGGAAGCTGAAAAAGCGGTTTCCAAACTCGATCACCCGCAGAGCCGGATTCTCACTGAAATCGAACGCATCCTGATCACCGAACTTGGAGGCGGTTGTACGACTCCTGTTGGTTCTTACGCCGAATTTACTTCCAACGGGCAGGAGATCCATGTCCGGGCCGAGGTCCTTTCCCTTGACGGGCTGGAAGTAGTCCGGATAGATGAGTTCCTGCCCCTGGCAGGTTGCATAGAAAAGGCTCAGGAACTAGGGCACAAGCTCGTGGATATGGGCGGGAAAAGGCTGGCTGAACAGGCGCTTTTCCAGTTGTCCGGGGATTCGTGTAACTGTTAAGAATTACACTGTTCAAAAATTACATGGAGTTTTCCTGAAATGTATACCCTCACTGGTCTTGAACTGAAAAATCCCACAATCCTTGCCGCCGGCGTTCTGGGGACCACCGGGGCATCGCTCTGCAGGGTTTCCCGGGAAGGTGGGGCAGGAGCCGTTGTGACCAAGTCAATCGGCCCGGAGCCTAAATACGGGCATCCAAACCCGAGCATGGTTAAGCTGGACTGCGGTTTTTTAAATGCCATGGGGCTTCCCAACCCCTCTTATGCCGAATTCGTACAGGAACTCGAGATTGCAAAGAAGGATTCCGGGGTTCCGGTAATCGCAAGTATCTTCGGTGGGGACCCCGGAGAGTTTGCGGAAGTTGCACAAGGGCTTCTCCCGGGGCAGCCCGATGCTTTCGAGCTCAACGTGAGCTGTCCCCATGCCGAAGGGTACGGGGCTGCCATCGGCTCAAACCCCTGCCTGGTAGAAGCGGTCACTGCAGCCGTAAAAGAAGTGACTGACCTGCCTGTCTGGGTCAAGCTTACCCCCAACGTCGCAGACGTAACTGCTATTGGAAAAGCTGCCCAGGCCGGGGGTGCGGATGCTGTCGTTGCTATCAATACCGTTAAAGGGATGGCTATCGATATTGAGTCCGGGTACCCCGTGCTCGGGAACAGGTCAGGCGGTCTTTCCGGAGCTGCGGTCAAACCCGTTGCTGTAAAATGTGTATATGACCTCTACGCTGCCCTTGAAATCCCGGTGGTGGGGGTCGGAGGGGTTGCTTCCTGGGAAGACGCCGTGGAAATGATGATGGCAGGCGCGGCAGCTGTTCAGGTCGGGTCTGCAGTGTACGACCGTACGGATGTCTTTTCCGAAATCAATTCGGGGATTGAGGCGTTCCTTCAGCGGAAAGGGTATTCGGATGTAAGGGACTTTGTAGGTCTTGCCCACGAGGCAGTATGAGGACCTGCGATATGTTGGCTGGTGATATGCCGATGGGCGATGTGTTGGCTGGTGATATGCCGATGGGCGATGTGTTGGCTGGCTATATGCTGACGGGCGATGTGCCGGAAGGTCAATTTGCTGACGATTGGCAATGCTATGTTGAGGTGGTCTGATGATTCCTCTTAATGCTACTATAGAAAAAATAATAAAAGAGTCCCCTCTTATCAGGACTTTTGTTTTCGATCACCGGTTTGAGGAAATGGAACCCGGACAGTTCGTGATGGTCTGGGTCCGGGGCGTAGACGAAGTGCCCATGGGGCTTTCCCGGAAAAATTCGATTACTGTCCAGAAGGTCGGGGAAGCGACAGCGAAGCTCTTTGAGTTAAAAGAAGGAGATTCTTTCGGGCTCCGTGGCCCTCTCGGGAAAGGTTTTTCCTCTCCCGCAGCAGGGGAAAAGATTCTGATCATTGCCGGAGGAGTCGGGGCTGCCCCCCTTGCTCCCTATGCTGAAGCCGCCAGTGCCGCCGGGGCAAAGTTGCATACTATTCTCGGGGCCCGGAGTGGTGGAGACCTGCTTTTTGAAGAACGTTTTGCGGCAGCCGGAGTTCTTGACATCACTACCGATGACGGCTCAAAGGGGACTAAAGGGTTTGTAACCGATGTCCTCAAAAAGCTCGACGTTTCCTCCTATGACAATATCGCTGTCTGCGGCCCGGAGGTCATGATGGGTTTTATCTTTAAAATCCTGCAAGAAAAAGAGGTTCTGGATAAATCGGAGTTCAGCCTTCACCGCTATTTCAAGTGCGGAATCGGGGTCTGCGGTGCCTGTTGCATTGATCGGTCCGGGCTCAGGGTCTGCAAGGACGGGCCTGTTTTTTCCGGCGTGCAGCTCGTGGATTCGGAACTCGGAAAATATGCCCGGGATGCCAGTGGGCGAAGGGTTAAAATTTAAGTTTCGATATATGTTCTTAAAAAAATGGAACAGACTCCGGGAAGAAGTAGGGGCTGGAAGAGAAAGACTGAAAGGCAAAGTATTGAGATTAAGAAAAGGATGGCAAGAGATATGATAGGCAGGTTCAGGGCAGGAGATGAGGTCTTCTACGGGGAAATCGATGACAATCACGTGTATCCGAAAGGAAGTTCCGGTACATATGAACTCTCGGAACTTCGTATCCTTCCTCCTGCATGCCCTTCCAAAATTATCTGTGTCGGCCTGAATTACCGGGACCATGCCGAAGAACTGTCCATGGAAGTCCCGGAATCCCCTATCCTTTTTTTAAAACCTCCTTCTGCCGTTGTCGGGCATGAAGACAAGATCCTCTATCCTGCCTGCAGTTCAAGAGTCGACTATGAAGCCGAACTTGCGGTTGTGATCGGGAAGCGCTTCAAGAACATCAAGGCTGACCGGGCTGAGGACGTGATTGCCGGTTATACCTGTTTCAACGACGTGACTGCCCGGGATCTCCAGCAAAAGGACGGGCAGTGGACCCGGGCAAAGAGTTTTGACACCTTTGCGGCTTTCGGGCCTTTTATCGCCTGCAGCGACGAACTCGATGTTTCGGATTTAAAAATTTCCTGCAGGGTAAACGGGGTAACCCGGCAGGATTCAAGTACCTCTAACCTTATCTTTGACATCCCGTACCTTATTGAGTTCATCTCCGAAGTCATGACCCTCGAAGTGGGGGATGTGATTGCCACGGGAACGCCTCCGGGGGTAGGGGAAATGCAAAGGGGTGATTGTGTGGAAGTGGAAATCCAGGGGATAGGAACCCTGAGAAACGAGGTTGTCTGATGCTTCTTGACCATATTGAAACGGAACTCGAGCTTGCCGAGCGTCACCTTATAGTGCTGAAGAAAGTTATTGAAGAAGGTCCAATCGGGATTTTGAAACTCGCAGAAGTTACCGGGATGCAGAATCACAAGGTCCGCTACTCCCTTCGGGTCCTCGAACAGGCGAGCCTTATCAAGCCCTCAGCCCAGGGGGCGGTGCCCGGGGACGCGGTCCCGAAATTCCTGAAAGAGTTTGAAGGGGAGCTTGGCAGGATCAATGAAAAACTAAGCAGAATCCGGGAAATCGAGGCTTCCATCCCGAAATAAGCTTCACCCCGGCGATATTGCTTTCGTTCTTGCTGATCTCACTGTTGTCATTCTTGTTGAAATCACTGCCAACCCTATTGATATTGCTTACACTATTGCTGATGTTGTTTGCATTATTGCTGATATCTCATATACTCCTGCTGATGCTCGGGCTGATATTTCTGACTTACTGACTGTTTTCTCTTTTCCCTGGTTTTTTCCCTGTACGCATTTTCCCGGGTTCGGTGACTTTTTATAATCCTATTTCCATGTTTTACCGAACTTAGCGGGCCCGTTAAAGTCCGGTGAGTATTTCTCTCTGCTGGAACTTTCATTCTCATCAATCCATGTTTATTTTTGGAGAATCCTTTATGACCTTAAGTCCTGAAGACCTGGATACTATAGAAAAATACGCCCTTCAGAATGCCGTGAAATACGGAAAAGCCCCCCAGCCCAAAGCCGTAATGGGAAAGGTGATGGGGGAATGCCCTCACCTCCGGAATGACCCTAAAGCCATTTCTTCCGCCCTTGCGGAGATTGTGGGAAAAATTGCAGAAGGGGATGCCGAAGCCTGGGAAACCCGGTTGTCGGAAATCGCTCCCGAGCTTATCGAAGCCCTGAGTGTAAAAAAGGAACCCGTAAAAGGCCTGAAGCCCCTGGAAGGGGCCGTAGAAGGTAAGGTGGTCATGCGTTTTGCCCCTAACCCGAACGGGCCTGCAACTCTTGGAAGTTCCAGGGGCATGGTCGTCAATTCCGAGTATGTGAAGCTGTATAAGGGAAAGTTCATCCTGCGCTTTGACGACACCGATCCTGACAAGAAACGTCCCATGTTGGAAGCCTACGACTGGTACCTTGACGACTTCAAGTGGCTCGGGGTAGTACCTGACCGTGTGGTCTACGCTTCGGACCGTTTCCCTGTCTATTATGATTATGCAAGGAAGCTCATCGAGATGGGCAAGGCTTATGTTTGCTTCTGTGAAGGAGGGGATTTCAAGAAGTTCAAGGACTCAAAGCAGCCCTGCCCTCACCGGAACCAGTCCCCCGAAATGAACCTGGAGTACTGGGAAAAGATGCTTGCCGGGGGATATGAGGACCAGCAGGCTGTGCTCCGTATCAAGACCGATATCGAGCACAAGGACCCGGCGATGCGGGACTGGGGAGCTTTCAGGATCCGGAAGATGTCTCACCCCCGTGAGGAGATAGGGGACAAATATATTGTCTGGCCCCTCCTGGACTTTGCAGGCGCAATCGAGGACCATGCACTTGGAATGACCCATATCATCCGGGGCAAGGACCTGATGGACAGCGAGAAACGCCAGGGCTACATCTATGGGTACCTGGGCTGGGAGTATCCGAAAACCCTGCACTGGGGTAGGGTAAAAATCCACGAGTTCGGAAAGTTCAGTACCAGTACCCTTCGAAAGGACATCGAAGCCGGGGTCTACTCAGGCTGGGATGACCCACGCCTGCCCACCATCCGCGCCATCCGCCGCCGTGGAATCCGGGCCGAAGCTCTCAGGAAGTTCATGGTCGAGATGGGGATCGGGACAACCGATGTCAGCATCAGCATGGAATCCCTATATGCCGAAAACCGCAAAATCGTAGACCCGATTGCAAACCGCTACTTCTTCGTCCGGGACCCTGTGGAACTGGAGGTTGAAGGTGCCGAAGCAACCGTTGCAAAGCCCCCGCTCCACCCCACTGATTCCGAAAGGGGCACAAGGGAAATAAAAGTCGAAAATAAAGTCCTGCTTGCCGGGGACGACGTCGAGAAAATGGAACTTGGTTCAATGCTCCGCTTAAAAGACCTCTACAACGTCGAGATCACGTCCCTTGAGCCGCTGCAGGGCAAGTTCGCCGGAGAATCCCTCGAAGACCTGAAAAGAGTAAAGGGCAGGATCATCCACTGGGCACCTGTGGGCGGTATCCCCGTAAAAGTCCGCGGCCCCGACGGCGACGTCGAAGGAATGGGAGAACGCGGGATTGCAAAAGAGCTGGATAAAATAGTTCAGTTCGAGAGGTTCGGGTTCTGCAGGATCGATGCCGTAAGCGAAGAGGGGATTGTGGCATACTTCTCCCACAAGTGAGTTAAATTCGGGGCAAAATGCCCCAAATCTCTTTGTTTTTTCTCTTCCTCTTTAACTCTTTTTTCTTTTTCTTCTTCCTTTTTCATTTTTTTTCATTTTTTTTCATTTTTTTTCATTTTTTTTTCATTTTTTTTCATTTTTTTTTCATTTTTTCATTTTTTCTTTCTCTTCCTCTCTCCTTTTCTTTTATATTCTCCTTTTCTGGCAACTTTTCATAATTTCCCGGCTTTCCGTTTCAACTTCTCCTTTTCAGCAGGTATGCCGTTCCCGCAGCCAGGCCCGCTATTCCGAAACCAAATCCCGGAGCTTCATTTTCTTCTTCTTCTCCGGCAGCTTCCTCCTCTTCTGTTTCGGGTTCTGCCCCTTCAACTCCTTCTTCAACAGTTACTTCTTCCTCCACTCCTTCTTCAGGGACCATCTCAGGCTCAGGCTCTACCTCTTCACTTTCGGCAAGGCCTTCTTCGTAAGCTTCGGGGTCCAGCCTGTTTTCGAGGACAGGAATTGCTTCAGGAACTTTCGGGTAAAGTGGGGACCCATCGCTTCCTCCCCCATTTACGGAATATGGGGAGTCACAAATCCCATTGCTGTTTTCATCGCTGCATGTCTCACTGAAACCCGTAGCTTCCGGGTCTGCCCAGAAGTTCCCGGCAATGTATGGACCCCGGACGATGTTCTTTTTGCTTGTGAGGGCTATGTTCCAGAAGTTGTCCTGGTTTACTGAGTTTTCTTCGACGTTTTCCCCGTTCTTGAAATAATTGTCGTAGATCTTGTTTTCGCTGCTCTCTTCCAGGGAGATCCCATACCCGTAGTTGTAGGCGATGAGATTGGTCTGTATGGTATTTTCGCCGGAGGACTCAAGCCCGATTCCCAGTTCGTTTAAGGATAGGACGTTGTTGCTCACGACGTTCCTGTCCGAGTCTTTCAGGAAAATGCCCTGCCCTGTGTTTGAGATTTCATTGTTGTTGATCAGGCAGTTTCCTGCTCCTTCAAAATATACCCCTGAATTTTCAGAGCCGCTAATACCGAACCCGCTGAATGTCACTCTGTCCGTATTTATTTCAACGACATTTTTAGCCGGGTCTGCAGCCTGGATTATGGTGTCTCCCGGGTTCCTTGAGTCGGACCAGATTTTCAGTTCCTTGTCTACCTTCAGGTTTTCTTCGTATGTTCCGCTCTTTACCAGTATCGTATCCCCCGGGTTTGCAGCATCTATGGCTGCCTGAACTTCAGTGTAGTCTCCTCCACCTGAGGGATCTACCATTAACGTTTCAGCAGCACCCGGAAAGCTTGCGCCGATTGTAAGTGTTAACAATAGTATTATCCAAAACGTTGGCCTATTCTTTATTGTGCCCATTTCCATATTCCCCCTATTAACTTCCCTTTTAAGTTATTCTCCAACTTTAAGAATAAGTTGTATTTTCTTATTGTTCTGGGAAATTATATGCATTTGGAATCAAAATTCCTTAACAGATTTTCTCAAAATTTCGACTATTCTGCAAAAAAGATCCAGTAAGTTTTGGGCATAGGGTAGAGATATAAGGGTAGAAACTGGTTGGGAGAGTAAGAATTAATTTTTAATATCTTCTGCATATTAGTTCGTAATTGGTTTGCAGGCTTTATGGAGGATGCGTCTCTTCGCTGAAAAAGATGAAATTTCAGTTCAAGAAATGAATTGCTTGCTAAGTTTAATTGCTTGTCACGTTTAATTGCTTGCCACGTTTAATTGCCTGTTACGTTTGATTGCTTGCTACGTTTGATTGCTTGCTACGTTTGATTGCTTGCTACGTTTAATTGCCTGTTACGTTTGTCTCATAAGGAGGCTTAATATGGATGAAAAAAATGCGCCCCATCTTGAAGAACTAACCCGGGCGCTTGGAGAAGTTAATAAGAATCGAATTCGGGCAGAGTTTGAAAAACTGCTGATTTTTCGTGTACCGCCTGAAGTTGCAAAAGAGAGTATCCTCCGCAAGTTCGGGGGAGTGCAAAGAGCATTGAAGGTAAAGGACCTCTCTGCTAATCTTAAGAGTTTTGAAATTACGGGCAGGATCCTCGAGCTCAATGAAAAGATTCTCCACCCGAAGGAAAGGGTGGGGGAAGTCCCGGAGGAGTCCCGGGGCGAGAGTGGGGGCAGGGCCGAGGGGGGAACTGGTGAGTCCCTGGATAAGGGCCGAAAAGGTTCTTCAAAGCTCTATACAGGAGTTTTTGCGGACGAGACCGGGTCAATTCTCTTTTCTTCCTGGAAGGAACTTCCTCCTGCAGGGGGGGTAATCCGGGTCAGAAATGCCTATACCCGACTCTGGCAGAATAGGATCCGGCTAAATATAGGAGACCATTCCTCAGTATCAAACCTGCCGGATTCCATACTCCCTTCCCTTTCCGAACTTGCCCGGACCCCTGAGAAAAAACTGGGTGAGATCGGGGCTGCAGATTTTTCTGTCCGTACCGTCGCCTGTGTCCTCCAGCTTTCTCACAGGGACGTGATGGTCAGGGGCAGGCAGTGCCGTGTGATTTCCGGGGTTCTGGCAGACGAAACCGCAAGGCTTCCGTTCACTGCCTGGGTGGAACTTCCGGGGATTGATATCGGGAGTATCATCCGCCTGGAAGACGCCCAGGTCCGAATGTTCAAAGGGGTACCTTCGGTCAATATCCTGAAGGGGACCGGGGTTTCAAAACCAGGGCCTGAAGAAGCTGAAAAACTGGCTTTCACTTTTGAGTCCGTGAAGGCAGCCCCTGTTCCCTTGAAAATGGAAGGGGTCGCTTCAAGGGACGGTATGTTTGATGTGGCCATAGCAGGAAATGTGATTTCTGTCAAGCCGGGTTCAGGGATAATTTCCCGTTGTCCCGAATGCGGGAGAGTGGTCCAGAAAGGAAGCTGCCGGGTACATGGTAAGGTGGAAGGAGTCCGGGATATGCGGATAAAAGCAGTTCTGGATGACGGGACGGAGGCAGTATCAGTTATGTTTTCCAGGGAACTTGCGGAAACGATTTACGGAAAAACCCTTGAAGAGGCAGAGGCGCTCATGTTCTCTGACATCTCAAAAGACGCTGTTTACGAAGACCTGCGAAGGATCCTTACGGGCCGCTACCTCGCAGTCAGGGGGAATGCTTCAAAAAACGAGTACGGAGTCTCGCTTGTTGCCGAAAGTGTCTGGGTGCCGGAAGCCGACCTTGCGGTCCGGGTGGTGGAACTGTTACACAGACTCGACTCGCTCGAAACCGGAAAAGCTCAAGGTTTGGAAGGACAGATCCCGGAGGACTGTGGGCAGTATCCTGGTCATGAGGGTCCCGGTCATGAGGACTGCGGGCAGGACCTCGATTCTGAAACCGCGGATTCCACAGGAGGTCGGGGCTTTGCTTAAGCGGGAAGTTGCAAAAAGGGTCTTTGCAAGGGAGTTTGAGACTTGCAGGTCTCTCGAAATGCCTGTCCGTTCAGCAGGGGAGGTAAAAGCTTCCTCCGGGGACTTGAAAACCCCTAATTTACTCCTCAGCCCCACTGGCCTTGTCCTCAACCGGGTCTTTGTAGTTGGCGTGATAACCGAGCTTGACTGTGTCGGGGCACAAAACGAGATGTGGAAGGCGCGGATTGTCGATCCAACAGGGGCTTTTACCGTATACGCCGGGCAATATCAGCCTGATGCTTCCATTTTCTTCTCGACGGTAGAAATCCCGGCATTCATTGCCCTGACGGGAAAAGCCCGCATCTATGAGCCCGAACCGGGCTCTGTATTTGTCTCTGTCCGGGCTGAGGAAGTGAACGTTGTAGACGAGGAAATCCGAAACAGGTGGGTTGTGGATACTGCGGAACAGACCGTTGAGAGGCTTGAAGCCTTTTCGGACGCCGTGGTAAGCGGATTCCGGGGTGAAGAACTCCAGGGGTACCTGCTGGAAAAAGGAGTGTCCGGGGAACTTGCAGAAGGAATTTCCCTCGCCCTTGAAAGGGCGCATGCCCCTGAAGAATTTGCAAAGCTGCTTGGGGTATTTGTAAAAGAAGCCCTTCAGGCTCTTGAATTTGATTCGGAGAACTCCTCAGGGGGCGATGGGGACCGGAAGGAATTCGTGCTTGAACTCCTGCGGGAAATGGACGAGGGCAAGGGCGTTGATTACGCCGCTTTTCTGGAAGTTGCGGTATCTCGGGGGGTTTCTGAAGAGCTTGTTGAGGATGTGATACGTTCCCTCTTTTCAGGCGGGCAGTGTTACGAACCCAGGATTGGGATTATCAGGCTGGTGGGTTAACCTTATATGCGCGAAAACCCGCATAAGGGACAAAAATCTGTCTGAGGATTAAAGCTGCATAAGCTTGATAATGCTTAAGTGTGATTAGGTTGATGATATTCAGTGTCAAAATTTGACTATTCATTCTTACTGTATTTTACTTTATTCATCTGGAGAAAATTATTATGAAAGTATTGGTCAGTGACTCATTATCTTCTGAAGGTCTGGATATTCTGAAGGATCATTTCACGGTTGAAGTATCCACCGGGCTTTCCGAGGACGAACTGGTGGAAAAGATCAAAGATTTCGATGCCCTTGTCATACGCAGTGGTACCCAGGTCACCCAGCGTGTGATCGAGGCTGCTGACAACCTGAAGATTGTCGGAAGGGCCGGGGTCGGAGTCGACAACGTTGATGTGGATGCAGCTACCAGGAAAGGGATCATTGTGGCAAATGCCCCTGAAGGAAACATGATCTCTGCCGCAGAACACACCATCGCCATGATGATGTCAATGTCCCGGAACATCCCTCAGGCCAACGCTTCCCTGAAAGCCAGGGAATGGAACAGGAAGAAGTTCATGGGCGTTGAGGTCAAAGGCAAGATCCTGGGCGTTATCGGGCTTGGCAGGATCGGGTCCGAGGTCGCTAAAAGGGCTTCTGGTATGGAAATGAACCTGCTTGGATATGACCCCTTCATTTCCGAGAAGCGTGCCGAAGAACTCGGTGTCAGGCTGTGCACCGTAAATGAGATTGCAGAAGAAGCTGACTATATCACCGTACACACTCCTCTCATCAAGGAAACCCGGAACATCCTTGACGATGAACAATTTGCCCTGATGAAGGACGGGGTCCGGATCATCAACTGTGCCAGGGGTGGAATCATCAGCGAGGAAGCTCTTGCAAGAGCCCTGGAAAGCGGAAAGGTCTCAGGGGCAGCTTTTGACGTTTTTATCAACGAACCGCCTTTTGACAGCCCTCTAATGAACTTTGATAATGTGATCTTAACCCCGCACCTTGGAGCCTCCACCGAGGAAGCTCAGGTCAATGTAGCAGTGGATATTGCTCACGAAGTTATTTCGGTCCTGCAGGGCGGGCCCGCCAGAAACGCTATCAATATTCCTTCCGTCAAGCCCGAAGCCATGGCAGTCCTTGCTCCCTACATCCGGCTTGCTGAGATCATGGGAAAGATCGCAGGGCAGCTTATGGACGGCAGCTACGAAAAGGTGGAAATCGGGTACAACGGGGAAATCTCCGGGAAAGATACCAGACCCCTCACCGTCTCTGCCCTTAAAGGCCTGCTTGAAATGGCACTTGGCGCAGGGGTCAACTACGTTAACGCTCCCGCTCTTGCCAAGTCCAGGAAGATTGCGGTGGTCGAAAGCAAGTCCGAATCCGCAGAGGAATACTCTTCCACCATCAGCATCCGCGTGATCAGGGGAGATGATGTCAAGCTGGTTGCAGGAACCGTTGTCGGGGACGAGCCAAAGATCGTTGCCGTGGACGGGGACAGGGTCGACATCTTCCCGGCAGGGCGCATGATCTTTGCAAAGCACATCAACAGGCCTAACGTGATCGGGCCCTGCTGCATAGTGCTTGGTAAGAATAATATCAACATTTCCGGCATGCAGGTCGGAAGAGTGGAAGTAGGAGGCACTACTCTGATGGCTCTCAATGTTGACGGCGACGTGCCTGACGACATCCTGGATGAGCTCAGGCAGGTCCCCGGAATCATCGACGCTAAACTTGTCGTGCTCTGAATTTTTTCAGTCCTGAGTAAATATGTGTCCCAAAAAACGATTTGTTCCGGCATGGGCTCAATACTGTGGGGGGCCTGTGCCAGGGGCACCTTTATTTTATTCGAATGCTCCTTTTAGGCGGAGCCTCTCGGAATATTTCCCCTCGGGCCATTTCCCTTATGGTAATTTCTCGACCGGAACATTTTCACCCGGAATATTCCCCTCTCAAAATATTTCCTGTTTGAATCCGGGGAGGCAGTGAATGGAAGAACTCAAACGTGCGGTTTCGGCTCCTTTTAAGAAAAACCTGGCACCTTCTCTTCCGGTGAAGGATTTCGAGTTTTCCCTTGCTTTTGACCTGAAGTGGTTTTCCCCGAAGACGGCTTCTAAGGTAAAAGCACTGGCTCTTGATATGGGTCTTCTTTCCCTGAAAGACGGGCAGCTTTCCCCCGGGTTTGATGTGGACACTGTCAGGCTCCCTCACTCGTTCAAACCTGCGGAGGACTTCCTGCAGAGGCTTGAGTGCCTGGCAAGTTCCTGCAACTCCGAAAAGCCTTCTTCCGAATGTTCTTCCAATATTTCGGGAGGTCTTGACTTTGAACATATTCTCGAATTTATCTCCACCAACACTTGCTTGAATAAACAGACGCTGGCTTCAGAGGTCAATTCCATGCAGGACCGGCTTTCCTATCTGGTGGACATCCGGGTCGTAGCCCTGATTGTTGCCCGGAAGTTTGGGTGCGACATCGAATCGATTTTCGAAAAGGTTGCGGTGGAAGTTCTCGGGCTTCCTGATTGTGTATGAGAATTACGCATAATCTTTATGTACTAGGAATGTTATTCACACCATACCAATTCCAATTAATCGTTTGATCTTTAATCTACTGGTCCGGAGCTTTTGCTTTTTGGGCTGTAGTTATTGATGTGTTCGAACGCGTAGAGGGTTTTTCCCGCGTAAGTAAGATTTGGTATTAATCTTGCGGAGGAACATACATTGGGTAAAAATTCACTGGTAAAAGTTACAAGAAAAACAAATCCAAGAATCGTTTCCCTGATTCTTATTCTGAAGGAGATTGCCAACATAGAGGGCGCTCCTATCTGGAAAGATATTGCGAAACGCCTTGAAATGCCGTCCAGAAACTATGCGGCTGTGAACGTGAGCAAGATCAACAGGCATTCGGCTGCGGATGATGTCCTGCTTATCCCGGGGAAAGTCCTGGCTGCAGGGCTTCTGGACCATCCGGTAACTGTTGCTGCACTGAACTTCAGTGTTGCGGCCGAAGATAAAATTACCGAAGCCGGTGGCAGGTGCCTTAGTATCGAAGAGATCGTAGAAGCAAATCCGAGAGGGTCCGGGATCCGGATTTTCCGCTGAGGTGTTGAAGATGACGATTATCGATGCAAAAGGGCTTATTCTGGGGCGTCTTGCAAGTACGGTTGCAAAACAACTGCTTTCTGGAGACGAGAATGTATATATTGTGAATGCCGAAAAAGCCGTGGTCTCGGGTTCAAAGGCAACAACTCTTAAGGAATACCGGGAATCCCGGGATAGAGGTACCCGTGAATTCGGACCTTACTTCCCGAAGCGCCCAGACCGCATTATGAAGCGGACGATCCGCGGCATGCTGCCCTACAAGAGGGCAAGAGGCAGGGACGCAATGTCCAGGCTCAAGGTCTATGTGGGTGTCCCCGCAGAACTTGCGGGTGCTGAAACGATAACCCTCGAGAATGCTAATATGAACCGTCTGAGTTCTAACAAGTATGTAGAGCTTGGTGACGTGAGCCTGAAGCTGGGTGCAAAATTCTAAAGGGTGAGTCTTCATGGTTAAAGTAGTTAATTCATCTGGAAAGCACAAAACTGCAACAGCACGTGCAACAGTCAAGAAAGGTACAGGTAAGATCAGGATCAATAAGGTCCCCGTCGAGCTCTATACCCCTGAGCTTTCAAAAGTGAAAGTCTCGGAGCCTCTGATGATTGCAGGGGAAGATGTAATCTCCGGGATTGACATCAATGTGTATGTTCAGGGCGGTGGAATCATTGGCCAGGCAAACGCGGTCAGGACCGCAGTTGCAAGGGGCATCGTCGAATGGACCAATGATACTACTATCAGAGACAACTTCGCAGCCTACGATCGTAATTTGCTTGTAAGCGATTCCAGGCAGAAGGAATCCAAGAACTACGGTGGGCCTGGAGCAAGGTCTAAATATCAGAAGTCTTACAGGTAAGGACTATTATGATCCCAGTCCGATGTTTCTCATGTGGTAAAGTAATCTCAAACTATTGGGACGAGTACAAGAGGCGCGTCGACGGCGGAGAGGACAAGGCCGCAGTATTGGATGATCTTGGGATCACCCGCTACTGCTGTCGTAGAATGTTCCTCAGTCACGTTGAACTTGTTGACGTACTTTCACCATACCAGTAAGGGACCGTAGGGTAGCCTGGTCCATCCTTCGGCGTTCGGGACGCCGGTACCTGAGTTCAAATCTCAGCGGTCCCATTTCCCTATTTTTTAGGGTGCTGGTTTACAAGCTTGTGCTGAAATCTTCAAACTCATCATGATTCTAAATTATTGAAATTCATCGGAGCGTTTTTAAGTCTTAAGGTGATCAGTTGGGCAAGGAAAAGTATACCCGGTTCGAACGTGCACGTATAATTGGTGCCAGATCATTGCAAATTGCTATGGGGGCTCCTGTACTGATTGAAGATGACGGTCGCATGGACTCTTTGAACGTCGCTTTGGCAGAGTTGGATGCCGGAATTATCCCTATCACTGTTAAACGGAAAGTCAGTTAAAAACGTCATGGGATTTATTTTTAGATTCTGAATGTTTTAACACTGATCTATAGAATGTTTTAATGTTGATCTATATTATGAGGTGACTTAATGGAGGAAATTGAGCAGACAGGGCAGGAGGAAGCCGAATCTCAGCCTGTACCCGAAGCAGAGCCTGCGCCTGAAGTGGAAGCCGCAGAAGAAATCGAAGCTGTGCCTGAAGAAGCACCTGCAGAAGAGGTCGCGGAGGAAGCTGCAGTACCTGTCAAGGAAGAATCCACATCCCTTGTGTCCATTGATGAATATCTGGCCGCAGGGATTCATATCGGAACCCAGCAAAAGACTCAGGACATGATGCGTTTTGTGTACAGGGTCCGGACTGATGGGTTATACGTACTTGACATCCAGTCAACAGATGAGAGAATCAAGGTCGCATCAAAGATGCTTTCCCGCTTTGATCCTTCCAGGATACTGGTCGTGTCTTCAAGGCAGTACGGACAGCACCCTGCACGGATGTTTTCCAGGGCACTTGGCACAAAGTCCGTGCTTGGAAGGTTTGTTCCGGGTTCCCTTACAAACCCCAAGATGGAAGGGTTCTTCGAACCTGACGTCGTGATCGTAACCGATCCTGCAGGAGACGCCCAGGTTCTTAAGGAAGCTTCCAGCATTGGAGTTCCCGTGGTAGCACTCTGTGACACCAACAACCTGATTTCCAATGTGGACCTTGTGATTCCCACTAACAATAAGGGTCGAAAAGCCCTGTCCATGGTCTACTGGCTGCTTGCAAGGGAAGTAGCAAACTTCAACAACATTCCTTTCGCCCACGAACTGGGCACTTTCGAAACCCCTCTTTGATCTCGGGACACCAGTCCTGCATACTGCAAGGCTTTAATTAAGAGGCCCATATTTCTTATATGGGGTGATTATTAATGAGACAACCAGCAGTTGCAGGGCAGTTCTATCCTTCAAGTCCTGAATATCTAAAAAAAGAACTGAAACGGTGTTTCGAAGGTCTGGAGCTTCGGGAACGCAATGTTCTTGGAGCCGTATGTCCTCATGCGGGGTACGTTTATTCCGGGAAAGTGGCAGCACATGTTTATGCGGCCCTCCCGAAAGCCGATACTTATGTCCTGCTCGGACCCAACCATACAGGTTACGGCTCCCCTGTGGCGGTCTCCCGGGATACCTGGGAAACTCCCCTTGGAGCTATTGGGACTGATTCCGAGCTTGCCGAAGGTTTTCTCGGAAGCATTGTAGATGCGGACGAGACGGGACACATATATGAACATTCTCTGGAAGTTCAGCTCCCTTTCCTTCAGTATCGTTTCGGCCGGGATTTCAAAATTCTTCCTATTTGCATGGGCATGCAGGACGAAGAAACAGCTGTTGAGGTGGGAAACCTTGTTGCTGACCTCGTTTCAAAAAGCGGGAAGAAAGTTGTTGTCATTGCTTCCAGCGATTTTACTCATTACCAGCCTGCGGGACTTGCAGGGGAAGTCGACCGGGAAATTATCGGTTCCATCCTGGACTTTGATGTGTCCGGAATGTATGACAGCCTTTACAGGAGAAATGCCTCTGTATGCGGGTACGGGCCAATCGCGGCAATGCTCACTGCTTCCGGAAAACTCGGGGGCACCCGTGCGACACTGCTTAAATATGCAAATAGCGGAGACGTTTCCGGGGATACGGATGCGGTTGTCGGGTATGCGGCTATCATTGTGGAATGAATGATTTGCTACTTGTACCGGGAGCGTTTATCATTGTATGCTGGGTAGTTTTGCTATTGTGGACTGAGAGGTTTTTCCCGAGGAATGCCATGTTAACATTTTTTAATTAATGATAAATGTCCGGGATAACAGTTTTGAGGAAATGTGGATCCTTATTTAAATGGATTCTGACTAAAAATGGAAACTTTTTGAGCTAATATCTATTATATATCTCGTTCTATTTATGACTCACACTCACTAAATTAATGTATCAGAGGAATTCGAGGAGATAAGATGGTCTCATGTTCCGCACCCGGGAAAATCTACCTTTTTGGAGAGCATGCAGTTGTTTACGGAGAAACTGCCGTAGCCTGTGCGGTTGAACTCAGGACCCGGGTCCGGGTGGAAGTTGCCGATTCCGTAATCATCCAGTCCCAGATTTCCAGGACGGGGCTTGATTTTGAAAAGCACCCTTATGTTTCTGCAGTTATTGAGAATATGAGGGAACTTGTTCCTTTCGAAGGGGTTTCTATAACCGTTGATTCCGAGATCCCTGTGGGTTCGGGGCTCGGGTCTTCCGCCGCTGTGACAATTGCAAGCATTGGCGCCCTCAATGAACTTTTCGAGTGCGGGCTTTCCCTTGAAGAAATTGCGAAACTCGGGCATGAAATCGAAATCCGGGTACAGGGTGCAGCAAGCCCGACGGATACCTACGTGTCCACTTTCGGAGGGGTTGTTACCATCCCGGAAAGAAGGATACTGAAGACTCCGGATTGCGGTATAGTGGTCGGGGACACGGGGGTCTTTTCCTCTACCAAAGAACTGGTGGCAAACGTCCGACAGCTCCGTGAAACCTATCCCGAACTGATCGGACCTCTCATGGCTTCAATCGGGCGGATTTCAAAGCTCGGGGAGTCTCTGGTCTTTGCCGGGGATTACTCTTCAGTAGGCAGACTGATGAACGTGAACCAGGGCCTGCTGGATGCCCTCGGCGTTAACAGTCTTGAACTTTCGGATCTCATATACTCTGCCCGGGCGGCAGGGGCTTTCGGGGCAAAGATTACAGGTGCCGGAGGCGGGGGATGTATGGTTGCGCTTGCAGCACCCGAAAAATGCACTGCTGTGGCAGAAGCCATTTCAGGAGCAGGCGGCGAAGCGATTATCACGGGGCCCACGGAACAGGGCTTGAGGGTGGAGTGACTTATATGGGCAGGTCCGGGGCAATTTTTCGGCTCCTTAAATACCTTGCCTGTTTGATTCGGGCCTGTTTGATTCGGACTTACGCCTTTCTGGATTATTTTCTCACTATGATCTATTTTCTCACTATGGCATTGCAAAAACTTACAAAAAAGGTATTTGGTGATCTTGCATGAAGGCTTCAGAGGAACCTGTTATCCTGAAACTGGGAGGCAGCGTCATTACTGACAAGGGCGCTGATGACGGAGTTGTCCGGGAGGCGGAACTCCTCAGGATTGCCCGGGAAGTTTCCGGGTACGGGGGAAAAATGATCTTAGTCCACGGCGCCGGTTCTTTCGGACATACCTACGCCAAAAAATACGGACTTGACCGGCAGTTTGACCTTGAAGGGTCGGTAGTGACTCACGAATCCGTCAAAAAACTTGCCGCTATGGTGGTGGGATCCCTGAACGGTTTCGGGATCAGGGCTGTTGCGGTGCACCCTATGGGCTGCACGGTGTGCAAAAACGGACGGATCGAGAGCATGTACCTGGAAAACATCAAGCTTATGCTTGAGAAAGGGTTTGTTCCGGTCCTGCACGGGGACGTTGTGATGGACAGCGAGCTTGGGACCTGTATCCTTTCAGGGGACCAGATCGTGCCCTATCTTGCAAAAGAACTCGGGGTTACCCGGCTGGGCCTGGGTTCGGCCGAAGATGGTGTGCTGGACAGGGCCGGAAACCCTGTGCCCGTAATCACTCCCGGGAACTTTGAGGAATTCCGGGGCTGTATAGGGGCTTCGGGGAGCACCGACGTTACCGGCGGAATGCTCGGGAAGGTCCGGGAACTCCTGGAGCTAAGCAAAACGTCATGTATTACTTCCTATATATTCAATGCAGGAAAAGCGGATAACGTGCATCGGTTCTTACATGGGGATCCAATAGGGACCAGGATCAGTCCGGATAAAGGGAATTAATCATGATTAACACTACCTCAAAGCGAAAGATCGAACATTTAAAGCTGTGTGCTGAAAGCCACGTTGAGGCCCGGAACGTCAGTGCGGGCTTTGAGGATGTTACCCTGATCCACAGGGCTCTCCCCGAACTCAATATGGATAATCTCGACCTTTCTGTGGATTTTCTCGGGAAACGCCTGCAGTTTCCCTTTTTAATCGCGTCTATTACGGGAGGGCATCCTGATACTATCCCGGTTAATGCGGCTCTCGCAGGTGCTGCCGAAGAACTTGGAATTGGGATTGGTGTCGGGAGCCAGAGGGCTGCAATCGATGACCCTTCTCAGGAAGAGTCTTTCAGGGTAGTCCGGGACGAGGCCCCAGGTGCCTTTGTCTACGGGAACGTGGGAGCCGCCCAGATCCGGCAGTACGGCGTCGAAGGAGTAGAAAAGCTGATCGAGATGATTGATGCCGACGCCCTTGCCATCCATCTTAACTTTCTCCAGGAGGCAATCCAGCCCGAAGGGGACAGGGATGCCGCAGGCTGTCTGGATATGATTTCCGAGATATGTTCTTTTCTGGACGTGCCTGTGATCGTGAAAGAGACCGGGACCGGAATCTCCAGGGAAGATGCCCTCCTCTTCCAGAAAGCCGGAGTTTCGGGCATAGATGTGGGAGGTGCCGGGGGCACAAGCTGGGCCGGAGTCGAAGTGTATCGGGCCCGGGAAAGCGGAGATTCTGCTTCTGAGCACTTAGGTGAACTTTTCTGGGACTTCGGGGTCCCAACAGTTGCCAGCATCATCGAGTCCCGGGTTTCCCTCCCAATCATCGCAACCGGTGGAGTCCGCAGCGGCCTGGATATTGCAAAGTCCATTGCTCTGGGAGCCAATGTAGCAAGTGCGGCTCTCCCCTTCGTCGGACCTGCTCTTGAAGGCAAAACAGCCGTTGTAGAGCTACTTTCCCGTATGTTTAATGAGTTCAGGGCTGCAATGTTTCTCTGCGGTTGCGGAAGCATTTCCGACCTTCACAATGCCCCCGTAGTTATTACTGGCTGGACCCTCGAATACCTGACCCAGCGCGGCTTTAACGTAAAGGATTACGCGGTGCCTCAGGACATGCTTTGAATTGTGGAATTTTCCGGGAATGTTGCCGGGGTTCCCCTTCCCTTTATATATTATCCGAAACTCAATGTATCAACATATTATGGCTAATCAAATGGATCCCAGAACCAGGAATCCAAACCTAAATTCCCGGCAAATGGGCTCATTTGAACTTGAAGGCCTGGCAGAACTCATTCGGAAGCAGCTAAATAAAATCCCCCTTCCGAAACTTTTAAATTCAAAAACAAAATTTATTCATTACATTTAAATTGGAAAGGAAATAATTAACCGGAAAGGAAGAATTAATCGGAAAGGATGAATTAACCGGAAAGGATGAATTAACCGGAAAGGATGAATTAACCGGAAAGGATGAATTAACCGGAAAGGATGAATTAACCGGAAAGGATGAATTAACCGGAAAGGATGAATTAACCGGAAAGGATGAATTAACCGGAAAGGAATAATTAACCGGAAAGGAATAATTAACCGGAAAGGAATAATTAACCGGAAAGGA
>CBFCWE010000022.1:0-47341 GCA_965601435.1 uncultured Methanosarcina sp. | reverse complement strand
GTTTTATTTAGCTTGATTTAGAGGTTTTATTTAGCTTGATTTAGAGGTTTTATTTGAAGGTATTATTTAGCGGCTTGATTAGCGGGTTCCTTCAAATAATTAACGTTCCTCGAAAAGTCTATTAAGCATTATTCTGGTAGGAAATTAATCTGCCATTAAATCCCTAAACGGGTTGTAAGTTATAAAAGTTTCGTAACCTATGTACGGTCTTTCAAAAAAACGTACAAAGCAACGTACTTCCAAAATCCTTTGACAGGTCAGTCCTGACTGCAGGTTCCCAGTTTATTAAACCGGTTAATTTGTCATACCTTCTTTTCCTTCCTTATAATTGATGGCTTTTAGTTCCCAATATTCGACACTTGACCTCAGTTCCTGGTATAGCCGTTGAATATCCGAGTCGTTTCCGTTCCAGTAGAAATCTTTGTGGACGTCTCCCCTCCGGAGTTGTTCAAGAATGAATTTGGATAGGTGGAACAGGGCTTTTTTGCTGGAAAAAGGGATGCTGTAGTTTACCCTGTACCCACCTGTGGTTTTTCCATAGGAGACCAGGGTGTACCCCTTGCTTTCGTACTCCGTGATCTCCTCAAAATCACAGATTACCTCAAATTCGTGAACTGTTGAAGGGTCCACTTTCGATATTCCTATGAGTACCTGCGCGATGATGTAATCGGGAACCTTTCTCCCGAACCATACGGCTATTTTACCGTAGGTACATATCACATCGACATCATTCCTGCCCATTTCAAAGGATCCGAGGGATTGGGGAGGGGATATTCTTAGTTCCAAATCTTGGCTCTTATGGGCACACATTGCTTCCACTTCATTCATTTACTTGCAGAGACAAGTGCACTGATCAGATTCCGGTCCTTCTTGAGAGTCTTGAGCTGATTTGCAGGGCCTATCACTGTAAGCCTTTTATTACTCTGTTTTTTGAAGATCTTACCAAGGATAGAGGCTTCCCCATTTGAGGGATAGCTTTGCATCTCGATGCCTGAAAACTCATCCGGCTGGATCGCAGACATTGTCACTTCAATGAGCTTTGCTTCCTCCATCGGGTTTAAGCCTTTTTCAAGTACGAGGATTTTTCCCTTTCTTACTTCGTCGATTATGTAGCGGACTTTTTCCATCGAAGCCATCTGGGAGATCTTGGCTTCGGATATAAGGTCCATTTGAATTCCCTGCATATCGATCACCCGAACTGCTTTGACAGAGCTTCGTAAAACGAGTCCATTCCAACTCCGTCAAGGGCTGAAATAGGTACCATAGGGTGCTGGGGGAAAGCTTCCTTTATGACTCCCGGGTCAGCTTCCGGAAGGTCTACCTTATTTGCAACGATAAGGAGCGGAAGGTTCCTGGCTTCCATATTTCCGATTACCGTGACATTGACCTGTGTGTACGGGTTTTCCGTGGAGTCCATGACAAGGATCACCCCGTCCAGGTCTTCAAGCCACTTTACGGCTTCGATAACACCTTCCGTTGCTTCCTTGGACCTTTTCTTCGATTCGGAATCACTCATCCCCTGCCCCATGAAGTCATGGAAATCTATTTTTGTCGCAAGCCCGGGGGTGTCCACGATATCAAGGCTGATCGTATGCCCGTTAGATTCGATCGAAACCTCGTTACGGCGTTTTGCATGCCTTGTTTCGTGTGCGATGTGGGACACCGAACCCATGGTTTCTTCGTTTCCGACCCAGTCCCGGAGGATTCTATTACTAAGGGTTGTTTTGCCGGCATTGGGGGGTCCGTAAATTCCTATGCATGCGCCCTTTTTCTTGAACAATTTGTCAAATATTCTTGAAAAGCTTATCTTAAATCGTTTTATCATACTCATCGCTTCCCTCCCTTGGGAACAGCATAAACACCAAAGGATTTTCAGATTGCTTTCCTGATAGGGTAACTGGTGTTTTTCATAATATTTCTATCTTAATTGGCCCTTGTATATAAATAATTTTCATTTGTTAAACCCCGGGTACCGGAGAAGCTGAAAAGGGTAGATTTTCCGAAGGTATTCTACTCTGAACCTATATATATAATTGAAACTTTAACTTCTGCTTCCCCGAGGAGATAAGTGTATCCGGGGAAAATGCGTCCCGGTGTATAAATAAATATTCCTGTACAGCTTCCGGTTCCCTTGAATGCGATCATTGAAGACCCATACTTATACAGAAAATTTCTGGTCCCATTAAATTTTTTCTTACTACGCTAAATTTTTTAGGTGTGTAATAATGTTCAGTACTGTCCTTTATATAAGTTCCTATTTTTAATATCTGTCCATTAAATATAAAAATCAAAGTTGCGCTGGCGCACCCCGCAGCAAGCTGAGGGGTATTCGATTGAAATAAGCCCCAGGGGATGAATTCAGAGTACCGGAGAGAAGTAACTTTTGATCTGGTTTTTCAGCCGGAAAAGGACCAGAATGAGTAATTTCTCCCCCTGATGCTTCAGCCTTTTACCCTGCCGCGTTCAGGAAAAATATACGTGGAAAAGGATTTTCCGGACCTGCCGGGGTTTGGAAGGAAGCTTCCTGGCAGGCATATCCTGAGGAAAAGATAGAAAAATTCTGAAAAACACAGGTTAACACATGAGGTTCGGCTGCCGTGCCCTTATGAAATGATTTTTTTCCCGGTTATTTCGGGGTTTCTTGAAACCCCTTACTTTTTTCCGGGAGGGTAGATCACTTGCTGTTGATTGCGGAATAGATGGCTCTTTCAGCTATGTTCGTGCCGTAGTCCCCTATCCTGGTGAGACTGTCCACAACCGTTCTGAGGAAGCTCATGGTTTCATGGGATTCGAGTTTGAGTTATGGTTCAATCTCTTGAAATTATTGGTCTTTAAACGTTCCCGGCCCTAGGCAAAAAATATTAACTAACAGTGCATCTGGGGAATGATGACGTTTGAAGGGTATGCCTGTGCTTCCGGAGCAGGCACCATCATAAACGCGATTGCTACCTGGAAAGGTTCGGCATTCGGGATAGACTTGAAGACTTTTGCAGAAGTGGAGCTTTCGGAAGGGAAACCCGGAATTTCCGGTTCAATCGAGGAGTTGCCTGAGGGAGACACCAGGCTTATCGAACGCTGCGTTGAGCTGGTCCTGGGGCAATTCGAGCTTGAACTCGGGGGCACCGTGAGAACTCGAAGTGAAGTCCCTCTTGCAGGGGGGCTTAAGAGCAGCAGTGCAGCGGCAAACGCGGTTGTCCTTGCGACCCTGAGAGCAATTGACAAAACCCTCCCTCCACTTGAGCTGGTGAAACTGGGGGTCAGGGCTGCAAAAGAAGTCGGGGTTACGGTCACAGGAGCTTTTGATGATGCCTGTGCCTCCTTTTTCGGAGGAGTAGTGCTGACCGACAACAGGCAGATGGAGCTGCTACGAAAGGAAGAGTACGAGTCAAAGGTCCTGATCTTTGCCCCTGATAAGAAAGCCTTCAGTGCGGAGACTGACGTGAAGCGTTCCCGCCTGATTGCTCCCTATGTGGAAATGGCATACGAGCTTGCCCTCAGGGGTGACTATGAGCAGGCAATGACCCTTAACGGTTTTCTCTACTGCGGGGCGCTTGGGTTTGATACCGAATACATGCTCAGGGCCCTTGAATGCGGTGTAAGGGGCGTAAGCCTTTCCGGAACAGGGCCTTCCTACGCCGCCCTGGTCAGCGCCGGGAAAGTGAAGGAAGTCAGGAGCGCCTGGGAAAGCTGTGGGCTTGAAGGCAGGGTCATAGAAACCAATATAAATAACAGGGATGCAATATATTTAAGCAGCGAGGGATCCATTTGAGCGAACTTGAAGTTGTCCGTAAGGAAATAGAAAAAATCGACAGGGAAATCCTGGCCCTGATCAGCAGAAGGGTCAACCTTGCCGAAAAGGTCCTGGAATCAAAAAGAATAAATGGGACTTCCATAAATGACCGTACGCAAAACGAGGTTGTAATCAACCGGGCCGTGAACACTGCCACAGAACTTAACCTTGACGTGGGATTCGTAAAAAATATTTTCGAGATCCTGATCCAGATGAGTATCGAACGCCAGGAAGAGTTAAGCGGTAAGGGAAAACTACCCTGAAGCGGTTTTCAAAGGAGTCAAAAATGGCAGACATTTCACTGATAATGGGTTCTGAATCCGACCGGGCAATCGCCAACCGTGCGATTTCGGTTCTTGAAAAAAGTGATTACACATACGAAGTAAGGGTAATTTCCGCCCACCGAAACCCGGATGAGCTTGACAGCTACGTTGCAGGCTCCGATGCAAAAGTTTTTATCACCATAGCAGGCTTGTCGGCTGCCCTCCCCGGAGTCGTTGCCTCTAAAACCAAAAAACCGGTCATAGGTGTCCCCGTAAGTGCAAAGCTGGGGGGTCTTGATGCCCTTCTCTCCATAGCTCAGATGCCTCCGGGGGTGCCTGTAGCAAGCGTAGGGGTCGACAACGGGGCAAACGGCGCGCACCTTGCCTTAAGAATCCTGGATTTAACGAAAAAGGAATAATTTGACACAGATTACCTGAACCTGCAAATTTTCCATTTCTTCCCATTCATTTTTCCCATTCTAATTTTTGATTCCTGTCTCCTTGCTTTACAGGAAAGGGCTAAACATGCTCCACCCTGCCCATGCTTCATGCTGTCGGGAAAAATCGTGGTCATATATTTCCGCTTGATATTTTTTGCCGGGCTTTAGGGTATATAGTGCTTTTTTATGATGGATGAGGAACGCCGCCGAATAGATGATTTTTTTTAAATGTAGGAAAGCAGAAAGATGTTGAAAACAGGATTTGTTAAAAACAGGATTTATCGGACGCAAAATTTGTCCAAATAGAGCTTTGTTAGAAATAGATTTGTCAGAAATAGGATTAGATTTGTTAGAAATTGGATTTGGGGGGTGGGCATCTGAATATTGGAAGTAGTGGGGGGAATAGGGGGGTAAAGATTTGGTTGAGATTTACAACGAGAAAAGATTTTTCTCAGATGCCCTAATTATAAATTATCGCTTACGATATATATAAAGAGGCTTATACTGCCATTTTACTGCTATTTTTTGCAGTACTTTTATTTTTTCAATAAGATTGCCCCACTTTGAAAATTTAGGTCCTGAATTATACCGGAATAGACCTATTGATGAAATCTCGAATTTGAAATCCTCAAAGCTAGAGCCTGGAAATCCTCAAAGCTGGAAATCGGAAAGTACAAAAGCTAGAAATTTCAGTTCTTCCAAAATCGAAGCTTACAGCTTGAAAAAAATAAAAAAATAAAAAAATGTCAAAGAATGTGGTCTGAACAGGCATCTGATCAGGAAGATATTCTGGAGAAGGGGTATCTGACGGAATTCAGACTTCTCAGATGCCATATTAATATATATTCCCATGTTATATATATTTAATGTTATATTTGATAGAGTTAGCGGGATGAGGTGTTGTCTGTCTGAAAAACGCAGGCTTAACGGCTTTCAGGGTTTTTTATGCTGTTGATGAAAGGATGCAGAGATAAAAGCTGCTAAATAATCCTGCAACTTAAGTTCAAATCAAACCAAACCTTAAACAATTCTTAAATAACTCTCGGTTCATAATAAACGGCAGGAAAAAAAAGAGAAGAGAAGAGAAGAAGAAAAAAGATGGTCCCCATGAAAAAGTACCTGCCACTCCCCGCAATTCTTCTGATAATCTGTATCGTTGCAGCTTTTTCCGGCTGCATGGAAAACGGTGAAAATGGCGAAAATAGCCCCGCCGAGTTCAACGAAATTTCCGAGGAAGAAAGCCGGCAGATCGCCGAAGCCTATGTAAAAAACCTTGATTCTTACAGGGAGTACAACCTTACAGAGCCGGTTCTTCTCGAAACCCTGAACCTGAGCGAGCCATATTCCTGGCAGTTCGTCTATGAATTCGACCTGGTCTCGGAAAAGGACCCCGAAGTAATCGATACTGCCAGGGTAACAGTCACGGTTATCGAAGGAAAAGTCGCAGATGCAATCTATGTTCAGGGCAGCAGGTATAAACTTGGAATGCCCACCGGTTCCATGGGTGTGGATTCCCTGCTGGAAAAACCGGTTTACGGTGCGGAACTCTTCGTATACGGCACGGTTTTAGAACTCGAGAAGGCGCCGAATGCCTCATTTAAACTGAACTGGGAAGGAGTTGTTCTGGACGTGGAAACTATAGGGGCGGCTTCAGGCATCGAAAACATAGAAAACGAGGACTGGGTCATCGTTACCGGAGAATTGAAAGCTGGAATAGAAAATGAAAATTTAGGCAAGCAAGCCCCTCTGCTTCTCGCAAAAATGGTTCAGACCGAAGACATTTCGGAAGACGAAATATTCAGCAGTGAAATGGTCCAGGTGGACGAAGAAGCAATAGTTGTCCACGAAATTCCCGGAAATGCAACGGTTCAGACCTACAGGGTGCGCTACGAGATCAGAGAAGATGACCTGACGCTGGTGGCAAATGAAGAGCTTTTTGAAAACATCTCCCCTGCAAATCCCATAGAAATCAGGATCGATGACGTAAAAGTCGGGAGCACGTACACCATCCGGGTCTTAATAAGGAATATGGAAGGAAAGATCCTTTCCGATGCCGAGCATGTGGGAGGTTTTGGAGTAGAAGAAGTTAATCAGGACTGAGACATCAGGGTTTAAGATGCGGAAAAACGCACAATATTAAACGTAACCTTAAAATTTCGTAACCTTTTTTATGTTCTGCTGTAACTCCTACAATAAAAGAATCCGGAAAATGCCAGCATGAAAAACCTGAAACTCTACCGCAGCTTTGTTCTTGCATTGCTACTGACTTCAGTACTCCTGTATGCCATAGAATACCTTATGCTTGGGGATTCGGGGAGTATCCTTACGGCGTTCATAGGCAACCTGGCGTTCCTCCCGATAAACGTCCTCCTGGTCTCGATAATCATCCACAGGCTGATCAACGACATGGAAAGGAAAAACCGGATCGAGAAACTGAACATGGTCATAGGGACCTTTTTCAGCCAGACCGGGACCCGGCTTTTGGGGTACTTTTCCGAGGCAGACCCTGGGATTGAAGAGTTTAGGAAGTACCTGATCGTTAAAAAGGACTGGTCTGACAGGGAATTTGACGATGTGAGCCGGAGGCTGAAGAACTACGAATACGCAATCAAGGTTGACCTTCTGGGCCTTGAAGAGCTCAGGGACTTTCTTGAACAGAGGAACACTTCCCTGCTTCGCCTGCTCGAAAACCCGGTAATGCTCGAGCACGAAACCTTTACCGAACTCCTGAGAGCCGTCTTCCACCTGACCGAGGAACTGCTAAACAGGGAAGACCTGGAAGAGCTTCCCTCGAGCGACCTTGAACACCTTGAGGGGGATGTAAAAAGGGCTTACAGCCTCCTGGTCTACGAGTGGGTCGCTTACATGGAGTACCTTAAAAACAATTATCCGTATCTTTTTTCGCTTTCCATGCGGACGAACCCCTTTGATAGGGAAGCTTCCCCTGTGGTAAAATGAACTGCCCCGGTGATAAGGGGCCTGATGATAAGAATCCAGGGAACAAAAGTCCTGGTGATAAGAGTTCTGGCACTTAGATTCCGAAGTTTATCTTAATCAGGTAGCTGCGCTCTCGCCGGCCCGAAGCAACCGGCATTCCCACAAAAAATATTTAGATGACCAAAAAGGGTACCCCGATGACTGAACAGTGTATTCGAATAACCAAAAAGGGTACCCCGATGACTGAACAGTGTATTCGAATAACCAAAAAGGGTACCCCGATGACCTGCAAGAAAGTTCAAAAAATGTAAGGATAGATATTGGAATCTGTGTAATAGGGACAAAGGTCCTGATGATAAGGGTCCGGGGAACAAAGGTCCTGAGAACAAAGACCCCACATTCTGAATAAAAGATCTAAAGTAAAAAATAGGCTTTAATGCTACTCTTTTCCTAATACCGGCCCGGAGATTCCAAACAAAAGTAACTCTGAATTCGCTTATATACGTTCAAACCTTAATTCAATTAATGTCCCCAAAAATGAAACGTCTGCTTGTGGCATTACGCCCAATGCTGGTATTTATTCTGGTCTTTTCAATAATCGGTATAAATGCCCAGGTCCCGATATGCAGTGCTGGTACCGGAAGTGAAGTTTCCGGACCTGGTCCCCACGTTTCAAAAGCTGAAACCAGTCAAGGTTTTCCAATACTTTACGGACTCGGGCTCGATAAACTGATAATTCACATTCATAATTCAAACCTTCAGGCGCAAGCCTTACCCAATAATAAAAATCAAAATCAAAGTCAAAATCAAAAGGTTCAAACCGGTTCAAGTTCCGAAGAGCCCGCAAAAAAGGAAACAAAAACCAGATCAAAAGACCTTTTCACCCAGATGGACCGGGCTGTGGGCCACTATAACAGCGGGATCGAGGAAGTTCCCATACCCCTGAAAAAACTTGCAGGAAATGACATTATCTTCCTGAATATTAGAATGAATGACGGCAGCAAGTTGCAAATCAAAGCCGTTACGGATAACGGGGAAATTGTCGAGTTCAGAAAACTCGTTTCCGGGGAAAAAGTGGATGCCTCTGTTTCAGTATATGGCTCCGAGGACACGTTCAGGGAAATAATGTACTCCAAAGATCCCCTCAATACCTTTGTCACAGCCCTGAACAGTGGGAAATTGAACATTGAATGTAAAGGAATGCTTAAGAAAGGGGCTCTTTTAGCTGTAAAAACGTTGGCATGAAAAGAAAATAATTAATTTTTAGCTTTCTATTCAGAACCCTACATTTCTTTTTTAAAAATGTCTAACCATGTTAAATAACAAAAAAATTAGGGATTAACATTTTAAAAAATATATTTTTTTTCATATTATATCCCGGAAACTTTGTTTATTTTCTGGATTCAGGAATTTCCTTTTTTATCAAAAATTTCATGGGAATAGTTATAGAAAACATATTTTTCGACATCAATAGGCTTGAAGATCAAGACCAGAAAAAATAGGTTACATAATAAATATTTTAAATAAAGAATTATAAAACCTAAATATATATATTAACTAAGAGTATAATTATAAATTCTTAATTTTAAATAATTTATTAAAAATTATTTTGCAAGTATATGAAAAAAAAGTTGAATGTGTTTCATAAAAACCCAAGGGTGAGAAAAAGTGGCTAAAAACAAAATTTCGATCCTCATACCTTTTATGCTTCTCCTGATACTTCTGGTGGGAGCATCAACAGCAGTGGCACCTCCAAGCGTTCTTCACGTTGATGACGTGGATGACGGCGAAGGAGGCAACTTCTCAACGATACAGGAAGCCGTAGACTACGCGGTTTCCGGAGACACAGTCCTGGTTTACCCGGGCACATACACGGAAAATGTGGATGTATACAGAGAACTGACAATACAGTCCGTATCCGGCAACCCGGAAGATACGGTTATTAATCCCTCCGGTTCTGACCATGCTTTTGATGTCAGTGCAAATAACGTGACCATCAGCGGATTTAAAATCAATTTCCCTATGGCTACTTACGGCAAAGCAGCGGTAAGCATTTCATCCCGGAATAACACAATCCTCAACAATGTCATCTCGATCACATACACGGGGTCCTGGTATAACACATACGGAATCTATCTGACAGGAAGTTCAGCCCGGGATAACACGATTCTCGGCAACACAATCACAGGAAACAATTACGGGAATGGAAACGGCATATATTTCAATTATGCATCCCCGAATAACAGGATCCTCAGCAACACAATCTCAGACTTTTCCTGCGGGGCTTATCTATATTATTCCGGAGAAAACGAACTGGAAAACAACACAATCTCAGCATGCAATTCTCATGGCCTGTACCTCGATAATTCTGACGGAAACGGGCTGGAAAGCAACACAATCTCAGAATGTAATAATTACGGTCTTCGCCTCTATAATTCAGAAGGAAACGAACTGAAAAACAACATAATGGAGAATAATTCCTACAACTTCCATGCTGGTGAAGAAGAATTAAACAATGATATCGACACCAGCAATCTCGTAAATGGAAAACCGATTTATTATCTTGTAAATGAGTCGGACATTTCTGCGGATTATTTCTCAAATGCAGGAACAATATACCTTATTAATTGTTCTGGCGTAACAGTCAGGGACCAGACCCTGGTAAACAATTACCATGGAATATTCCTTTTCAACACCAGCAATTCAACAATAGAAAATAACAATGCCAGTTCAAACGAATACGGCATTTACCTTGAGAATTCAAACGATAATGACCTCATAGGGAACTACGCCTTCGAAAACGATGACGAAGGCATCAACCTCGAGTACTCTAACAGCAATACCATCACCGGGAACAACGCAAGCCTGAACGATAAAGGCATCAGGCTCGGAGATTCCCAATTCAACACCGTAAGCAACAACATTGCAAACGCCAACGACGCCCCTGGAATCGTACTCTGCTATGCGGACAACAACACCGTAAGTTCAAACACGGTGCTTGACGGGGATGCAAAGGGAATCAACGTCTACGAAAGCAACCACAATACACTGACAGGAAACACTGTAAACAATAGCGGAACTATGGGTCTGCACCTGTACTACAGTTCCTACAATACCGTAGTTGATAACGTTATAACATACAGTGATTGCGTGGGTCTCAAAATTGAAGGCTGCTACAATACCCTTACTGGAAACAACGTAAGCTTCAACGAAGGGGCCGGGATTGTCATTTATGATGATGAAGCGCACAACACAACTATAGAAAACAACGTTGTGAACAATAACGGCTGCAACGGTATCCGCGTAAAAGGCTCGGACAACTACGTTGCAGGCAATACCGTGTGTAATAATGAAGACTGGGGAATTTTCGTCGGGACCTGCGACGGATCAAGCAATAACACGGTAATTGAAAATACGGTCAGGAACAATCTCATGGGTATTGTTTTCAGAAGCCTCTATGACAGCGAGGTAACCGACAATACCGTAACAGACAACGGAATAATGGGAATTTACCTTTCAGAGTCCGAAAACCTCACCCTGCAAGACAACACCGTGAACTCAAACGGATACCTGGAAGAAGAAGAAGACAGGGTCTCTTCAGTCGTTAACTCTGAAGAAAAGGAAGAATGCAACAAGCGTTCAGAAAAACCTGGCATTGTAGAAGAAACTGGCTTTTCAATGGCTTCAGACCTGGTGCTTGGTGCCAGCCGGAGTCTGGAAGGGGCTGGAATCTACCTGGAGTATTCCAGTGAGAACTGCCTGATTAGCAACACTGTTGAAAACAACAGCAATGCAGGACTTTACTTCATCGGTTCCTGGAACAACACCATTTACAACAACGAATTCAACAACACTAATAACACCATATTTGGAAACGAATCCGTGTTTTCAGAGACCCGGATCGAAGAAGAGGGAACCAACATCTGGAACATCACCCTGACAGAAGGCACTAACATCATGGGTGGGCCTTACCTTGGAGGAAACTTCTGGGCCCTTCCGAACGGGACAGGCTGGAGCCAGACCTGTAACGATACCGAAGAAGACTGGATCTGCGACCTTCCCTACAACGTCACTGAAGATGGGGAAAACGTGGACTACTTCCCGCTGATCGATTTCCCGGAGCCAGAACCGGAACCCGAACCGGAACCTGTGAGAAGCAGCAGAAAAAGCGGTTCTCCGACCTATGTCCCGCCTCCGGCAGGAGAAAATGCAGGACCTGTTGACTCATCCCAGAAAAAAGTCATTGCAGGCCAGGAAAGCAACGTCCAATTCCCGGACCCGGAGAACGGGGTGCTAGGAGTTGGCTTCAATTCAAACGGATACTCCGGCATGGTTATTGTAAGGGTTGAAGGGGCCGATGATGAAAACAGCGGCAGCGACAATAAGCCGAAAGGCAAACTCTACAAACAAATGAAGATATCTGTCGGAAACGAACGCTTTGAGGAAAACATCGACCAGGGCTACATCGAGTTCAGGGTCCCGAAGAGCTGGCTTGAAGAAAACGGAATCAACCCGGCAACAGTCGCCCTGAACAGGTACCACGGTGAAGCCTGGAACCCGCTCTCAACCGAAATAACCGGGGAAGACGAAGAGTTCTACTACTTCAGGGCCGAAACCCCGGGTTTCTCCCTCTATGCAATCACAGGAGAGGAGAAAAGCAGCGGAGCAGCAGAGGGAACTGAGGTAATTACTCCGAACGAAGAAGAAACCGGAACCGAAACCGGAGAAGAGCAGACTAAGCCCGAAGAAAGCGAAAGTGCACCTGGCTTCGAAAGCATCTTTGCGGCCCTTGGCATCCTTGGTTCTGCGTTCTTTGTAAGAAAAGAGATACTCAAATAAAGAAGCATCCGGGAAAATAAGTAGAGAATATAAATCGAAAATAGAACTCGAAAATATAAATCGAAAATATAAATCGAAAATATAACTTGCAAAAAAGAAGACAGAAGAAATTCCTGTCTTCACTTTTCTTTTTTCTTTGTAACCTTAGCCATTAACCCTTTGACATCCCCCTTAACGTCAGATGCAAGCTTTTTTGCAGAATCGCCTGTGCTATCGGCCAGTTTTTCAACTTTGCCTGTGATTCTTTTGACCTCGTTTTTCACATCAATGGATTTGACATCTCCGGAAAGGGACTTTATGTCCCCGTTTATGCTCTTTGCAAGCTTTGAGGCTTCATCACCGGTTCTCTTTGCAAGGTCATCTATGTCACCTCCAAGTTTCCCGATTCTTCCCTGAACCCCGGAACCTTTCTTGACGGTTTCCTCTTTCTGTTCGTCTTCCATTAGTTTAGCCACTAAAAACCCCCGTAGTGTCTTTTAAGAATAGTTTATTTTAATACAATTATTAATTGGCAATCAGAAATTATAAAATTATCTCAAAAATATCCAATAATAACCTATATGCAAAAAGTTTACATAAGGGACATACAATGCCCCAAAGAACATCAAACGGCTCCACAAATGCCATATGAATAAGGGAAAAATTTGAAAGGTTCTGATCCTGCGATCCAGAAGGCAGAAAAAAGTATACCGCTAAGAAAGAAACAACTTCAAGAAAGAAAAAGCCCTATATCTATAAAAGTATAAATTGAAATAGTATGTTATCAAAGAATAATACAACAGTAAAGGAATTAAAAGAAGGTATTAAAAAAGGGGAAATGTTTCCGGCAACCTGAACTCTCCGCACTCCGGAATGTACCCAAGCATTATATATCGATGATGGCTTTAGATGATAGCACCGGATTAAGAATATTCTTCCAATCTAGCTCTGGGACCCGCAAAACACGTAATGAGAAGAAATAGAGGAGCCATGCAAACTTTAGTTATCTGCATAGACCGGGACAACGACCTTGGCGAAAAGGCAAAACGCACAACCCCTATCATTGGAAGGGAAGCTAATATTGAAGCTGCCACAACACTGGGAATCGCCGATCCTGAGGATTCGGATACAAACACCATTTTCGGGGGAATCCGGGTCCTTGACGAACTGCAGGCAAAGGGCATCGACGCGGAGATTGTTTCATTTGCAGGTGACAGAAACGTAGGGGTTATCTCCGACCAGAAGATTGCCGAACAGCTGGAGAACTTCCTGGACACGCACGAGATGAAAGGAGCCGTATTTGTCTCGGACGGGGCAGAAGATGAGACCCTTATCCCGATCGTGCAGTCCCGCATAAAAATAGATTCCGTAAAACGTATTGTGGTTATGCAGAGCGAAAACCTGGAAAGCACCTACTATATCCTCAAACACGCTTTTAGTGACCCGAAAATCTCCCAGACCTTTTTCGTCCCGATCGGGCTCGCTTTCCTTATCTATGCCATCTTCCTGCTTGCCCGCTACCCCGAAGGCGCAGTCGTAGGAATCCTCGCTGCCGTCGGGATGTACATGCTCTACAGGGGCTTCGGGCTTGACGATACCCTCGCTCTCAAGAGAGAACGCCTTGGAGAGGCCTTCAAGCAGCAGAGGCTTATTTTTGTCAGCTATACCGCCGCCCTGCTTACAGGGATTGTTGCCACCGCCCACGGGGCAGCAGAAGTCTGGGGGCTTTACTCCGAAAGCGGAATCTGGTACCATGGGACCCTCACTCTGATCTCGGTATTCATCAATGCTGCAGTCTGGTGGTATGCAGGCGCATTCCTGCTTGCAGACTTAGGGAAAATGTTTGACCTTAGAATGGCCGGAAAACCCACCCAAAAAACCATCTCTGTATCCCTATTCATTATCGCAACCGGTCTGCTCTTCTGGGGGGCCAGTACCTACCTTCTGACAGAAGCTTCCCTTACAAGCAGGTTTCAGGAGGATACTTCCCTGGCTCTCCAGTACTTTGTATATTCAGTAATCTTCGCAATCCTCATAGCCCTTGCAGGAATCAAAGTTTCCCTTGGAATCCCCGACTCGGGAGAGGAGAAGAAATCGAGGGGAAGAGGGAAAAAAAGGAAAGAAACGGCCTGAGAAAGGAAGGGCAATTCACTCGAAAAAGGAAACTATAGTTCGAACGTGAATAATTACACTTACTAAGCATAGAAGACACGGAAAGCACGGAAGGATTGTACCCGTATATCCTTTATTCAGTATTTTCCGCTCTTTCTGTGCTTAAACTTTCATTTGAGATTGGGGAAGGAATTTGGGTCTTTGAATATAACACAGGCAAAAAAAGAGAGGAGAAAGGAAATGGAAAAAACAGCCGAAAACGTTGAGATTGCAGTTCTGGGAGGCGTTGGTTTCGATTCACACAGGGACTTTGAAAAAAGGGAAGTTGAGACCCCTTACGGGAAAGTAAGCGTCTATTTAACCGACATAAAAGGCAAAAACATCGCGGTAATCCCCCGGCATGCCGGCAAGAACCATATCCCTCCCCACAGGATCAACTACCGGGCCAACGTCTGGGCCGTGCAGGTCCTGGGAGCCGAACGTGTCATTTCCACAAACTCCGTGGGATCCATGCGGGGACACCCTGTGGGCAGCTTTGTAGTGCTCGACGACTTCGTTGACTTTACCAGGGGCAGGGTTTCAACCTTTTACGACGAGAATACCGTCCATGTCGATGTCTCGGAACCCTACTGTCCGGAAATCAAGGAAAGCCTCATAAAGGCCCTTGAAAAACAGGGGATAGCCCATACCGAAGGCATCTACGCCTGCACCGAAGGTCCCCGCTTCGAGACCAGGGCAGAAATCCGCATGATGAGCCAGTTTGCCGACGTCGTGGGCATGACCGGGGTCCCGGAAGTCACCCTTGCAAAAGAACTCAGCCTCTGCTACTCTTCTCTTGCCATTGTCACGAACCAGGCCTGCGGAATGACCACGGAGAAACTGACAGCCGATGAGGTTACGGAAGTTGTGGGAAAAGCCCAGGACGCAATCTTCGAGATCCTTTCCGATACAATCGAAAACATCCCTGAAACCCGGAACTGCAGGTGTGGGTTTGCAAAGGTAGGAGCCTGCCTTTAAGCCTGCCCTTCTCCGAAGTGGTTTCACTTTAAACCGGTTCTCCTTTCTGATTGAGACTGCTTTTAAACCTGCCTTTCTCGCGAGGGAGTTTGTTTTAAAATCATCCGAGTAAGACCTTCTTTCCGGGTTAAGGGAGACTGGATTTCAGGGTTAAGGGAGACTGGATTTCAGGAGGGGGGTTGATACGTAACTTTTTGTGTCAGGGAAGTCTCCAGGAAAATCAAATAATATAATGAGCAAGTTATACTTCTGAAAAACAAATTCAGAAAACCAAAAATTCTGAAGCAAGCTTCCTGAAACAGGCCTGTGAAGGAAGCTTACTTATAACATTCACATAACTGGGTATGCAATGACGCTCTGGGTCCTAATCTCCGCTGAAAAATCGAAACTAACCTTAATGACGATAAAGGACCGGATGAAACAACCTCTCGCGGTGGCTGAACTCGTCCTGAAAAACGGGTCAAAGGGACCGCGTCCACACAAAATAAGGGTTCTTGCGAACAACAAGAAAAAAGAGGAGTTTCTTCCGCCTCAGAAATTCATAGAACTGCTCCGCAGTGCAAACAGGGTCATGCTGGCAGAGGGAGGGGACCCTGCAAATTCGGCTGCTTTCCTGGAAATGCTGGAAGGTTTTCAGTTGAAGGCAGACAAAGTTGATATTTGCAGGCACTGCCTGCTCAATAAACGCTTTAACTTTGTCAACAAAAAATCAATCAAATTCCATAACGAACTCATCTGCAGGGAATGTGCAAAAGAAGAACTCCTGAGAGGGGTACGGACCGCGGAAGGAAATTATGGGGAAAAGTCCATAGACTTCCTGGAACAGGTCCTGCTCAAGACCAGGGACCTGGACCGGACCCTCCGGATGCTTACTCCTGAGCGCCTGGACCCGGAGTTCACCCGTTACGATACCATCGAAACAAACCCCTCGACGACTTCTATGCAAATAAAGGAGCTACCCCTGGCAAAAAAATTCAAGAAAATGCTCCTGGAAAAATCCGAGACCCTGCTTCCCGTACAGGCACTTTCCGTGGAAGCAGGACTGCTGGAAGGAAAGAACCAGTTCGTTGTCTCGGCAACGGCAACAGGGAAGACCCTCATCGGAGAGATGGCAGGGATCCAGAACCTCCTTAACAGGAAAGGAAAAATGCTCTACCTGGTCCCCCTGGTCGCCCTGGCAAACCAGAAATACGACCAGTTCACAGCACGTTACACAAAACTCGGGCTCACCACATCAATTAAAATCGGGGCAATCCTTATCAAGACAGCCCAGCGGGTGAAGATGCATACCACCCTGAACTCGGACATCATAGTCGGGACCTACGAAGGGTTGGACCATATCCTCCGGTCCGGGAATGCGGACTTTCTCGGGAAAATAGGGACTGTAGTCATTGACGAAGTCCATACCCTGGAAGACCAGGAAAGGGGACACAGGCTGGACGGGGCCATAGCAAGGCTGCGTTATATCGCCCCGGAAGCCCAGTTCATTTATCTTTCCGCAACCGTTGCAAACCCCGGGTCCTATGCAAAGAAGCTCGATTCAGAACTGATCCTCTACGAACACCGCCCGGTTCCCATTGACCGGCACCTGCTCTTCTGCCAGGAAAGTGAGAAAACCCAGCTAATTAACCGGCTTTCGAAGGAAGAATACTCCCGTTTCTCTTCAAAGAAGCACCGCGGACAGACCATTGTCTTTACGAACTCCAGGCGAAACTGCCACAGGTTAGCTTCCGCGATTTCGATCCAGGCGGCTCCCTATCATGCGGGGCTTTCCCAGTATGAGCGCAAAAAAGTGGAGACCCAATTCGGGGAAGGAAAACTCCCGGTCATAGTGACCACCGCAGCCCTGGCCGCAGGCGTGGACTTTCCGGCGTCCCAGGTTATTTTCGAGTCCCTTGCAATGGGAATAGACTGGCTTTCGGTCCAGGACTTTCTCCAGATGAGCGGGAGGGCAGGGAGACCCGATTACCACGACAGGGGTGTGGTCGTGCTCATGCCGGTTCCCGGGAAATCCTACGCGAGTTCCCAGTCGGAAACGGAAGAAGAGCTTGCAATCAAGCTCCTGCAGGGAGAGATGCTCTCCTCAGGGGTCGAATACGGAGAAGCCGAACAGCTGGAAGAAGTTCTGGCATCGGTTGCCGTGACCACCTCGGTCCGGGACCTGAAAAGCATTCATCACCTTATGTTCGGGAGCTTCGAACTGGAAAAACTGGTTTCCCGGCTCCAGAAGTACCGCTTTATAGAAAGAAAAGGGGACAGGGTAATACTTACCCGCTTCGGAAAAATCGTTTCCGCCCACTTCCTATCGCTCTCGAAAGCCTTCCTGATAAGGGACGCCGTGCTTGTGGGAAATAGCCCCCTGAGAATCGCGACGAACCTGGAATTTTTCGATGCCGCGTATTTTAAGTACGCCAACCAGATAGGAAGCGCCCTCCACGTGAACATGCCTTCAAGGGTTTTCCAGGGAGCTGCCCTTGACATCGTTTTTGACGGAGAATCCCTGTCTCTCCTCAATATTAAACTCCAGGAACTTTTAATGAGTTTTGCCGATGATTTCCTTACCTGTACCTGCAAGGATTCGCCATATTGCGGCTGTGCCGAGCAGAAGTTTTCCGAAGAAATAGTCCGGCTGCGGACAGAGGGACTGGACCCTACCCGGATAGTGAAAAAGCTTGAAGATAAGTACGGGATTTCCGCATATCAGGGGGATATTTTCGGGTACCTGGATGGCGCGGTGAGAAACCTTGACGCTGTGGAACTGATTGCAAAAGTCCATTCCAAAAAAGGGATTGCTGAAGAAGCCCACAAGTTGAAAAAACGGATACAGGGCTAAAAATCCGGGCCTGAAAATCGTAACGTTTTTGCAGATAGGAAGTCAATATAAGAATAGAGATGCAAAATTAGGAGTTAACATAGTAATAAAGATTTAAATGTCGGGCAATATTGAGAGGGAAAACCGGACAATATTGGAACAGGACCCCATACTCCGGAATTTGAGGAGCAGCAAACAAACAAGCAAGCAAGGAGGTAAATTTCATGACCGAGGATGTCAAACCTAAGGAAAATAAAGAAAGTATGACCCCAAAAAAAGCAAAAAAAGGCATAACCATCGAATTCTTAAAGCCCGAGGACTTCCGGCAGATTTACGCCATAGGAGCCGCAGGAGGGCACAGTCCTTACGATTTCAGGATCGGTTTTTACAACGACACACCCAAGATGTTCGGAGACTCTTCCGAATCAAGGGTCATCGAAAGGCGTGTAGAAACCGAAGTCATACTTTCTCCAGTAGCCGCTCTTGAACTGAACCGCTGGCTGACCCAGCACATAAATGAATACGAATCCGTTTTCGGCCCAATTTCCAGAACTATGATGAGGCCAAAGAAAGAACCACCCAAAACCGTTGACAGCACCGAGCTCCAGGGGTACATCTGAACCCCTGACCAAAAACACCGGATAGCAGCTCCAGATTGAAATTATTCAGAGAGGAATTTCCGGGCAGGAATCATACTGCCCGAAGCTGTTCTAAGTATTCTAAGAGGAGTTTCCAGGTAGGACTATCCTGATTAGAATTCCCGAAAAGGGCAGATTTTGTAAGATTAAGGAAACTGAGGGAATAGAATTTCCCCGGACCTTTTATCCCCACCTACTTTTTTGCAGGCTGGAAATATTGGCTGCATGCCAAAGGGATTAAGTATATATATTTTGTCCTAGGAAATGCTGATTATATAGAGCTAGTATAAATAATTTTGCATTTAAAGGCTTAAGAAAATACATAGGTATTTATATAAAAATCCGTTTGCTGGAAAGTTTAGGCGAATATTTAATATAAGGAAAATGCCAGTACAATTAGAAGTTATAAAAATGGCAAAATAAAACGTAGATAAAACACGTGTAAAAGCGCATAAAACGTATAAAAGCGCATAAAACACGTATAAAAAGTGTGTTTGACCTCTTAGGGAACTTGCTATTCAAAAACGTTTTTGAGAGAACGTTTTAAGAGTATTACCGGACACACAATCTACGAAAATATGGAGTGTATCCATGGATATATGGACTCTTGTAAACGGCTTGATCTATCTGGCTTCCTTTGCCCTTTTCGGCTGGGTGCTGCTGGATGCAAGCAAAGCTTCAAAAAAATGATACTGTGATAGAGAACCCCATAAGATATTAAAAACGGAGGTTTTTAAAAAATGGCAGAATCGACATCAGAGACCTCGCATAGCGGAGGCCTTGTAAAAACCCTCAGGCCGTATCACGTCTGGGCTTTAGGCGTGGGAATCGTGCTTGTGGGAGAATACATGGGCTGGAACTTTACGATTGCGAAAGGGGGCGTTTTAGGCTCCCTTTTTGCCATGCTCGTGGCAGGGACAATGTACACAATTATTTCGCTCTGTGCAAGTGAACTCGGCTCGGCAACAAAGCTTGCAGGCGGCCCCTATGACTGGGCACGGCTCTTTGTAGGACCGGGAGCCGCGGCGATCGTAGGACTTGCGGTTTATATGGAATTTATCGCCCTTGAAGCGGCAGATGCTATTGTCGTCGCTTTCATTGCAACCGAGATCTTTCCCCAGCTTCAGGTATTCCCCATAACCCTTTTTGTGATTTCACTTTTGACCTTTATAAACTACCGGGGAGTCGTGGGAGCCCTTACCCTAAACTTTGCCCTTACAATGCTGGCTTTCTTTGCAATTATCACCTTCTTCTTCGCAAGCGTCCTCGGCTTCGGCGGTCTTGAAGTCCATCCAGAATACCTCTTCGAAGGAGCCATGCCAAACGGCCTTATCGGGCTTTTTGCAGCGCTGCAGTTCGGGCCCTGGTTTTTCCTTGGAATAGAAGGGGCGGCAATGTGCGCAGAGGAGTGCAAGCATCCCTCAAGAGCTGTCCCCCTGGGCCAGCAGGCAGGGATGATCACCCTCCTGGTAGGAGCAGCAATGACCCTCTACCTCTGCACCTCGCTAATCCCCACAGACGTGCTCGGAGTTTCCGTCTACCCGCTTTTTGAAGCTGCCCAGAACGGAGGCCTTTTCATCTTCATTGCACTCCTGGGAGTGGGCACCCTCCTGACCTGCATCGCCAGCGCCAACGGCTGCATCTGCGACGCCTCAAGGTCCTGGTACGCCCTTTCCAGGGATGAATACGTCTCTTCCTGGTTCTCAAAAGTCCACCCGAAATACAGCACTCCCTACAGGGCAGTGATCTTTACGGCCCCGATCGCCGTTGCCTTTGCTTTCAGCGGCTTTCTTGACCAGGTAATTACCTTCTCGATCATCTCGGGCCTGCTCTGCTATGTGTTGATCCCCTTCTCCCTGATCCGCTTCAGGAAACTTTTCCCGGAAACCACGAGCAAGATAAGGCCCTTTGCCTCCCCGCTCCAGCCCTACATCTCCTACTTCGCGATAGGGATCGCCATGCTGATCATGTCCACCCTCTTCTGGGGCTACAGGTATAACCTGATCTTCGGGCTCCTCTTCTACGCCATTGCGTACTTCTACTTCTCTTCAAAACGCAAGAACACAAGCGGAAACGACCCCCTCTGGAGCGAACTCGGCTGGCCGGAACCCGAACAGGCAGGCAGCAGGAACTTAAAGGAGGTGAGTTGCATTGACTGCAGCAACAGGTAAAATAACTGGAAATTCAGCATCCTGTGGATCAGCTTGTGCAGCAGCCGGCAACATAACAGGAAATGCCTCTCTGCAGGCAAAATACCGGGGCAAGCTGAACCTGGACTCCGTCATGATTGCAATCATGCTCTGCCTCCTCTACGGAGCCCAGCTTTTCCTGGTCTACTCGGTTCTCACCGCAACAAAACCCGTGCTTGCGGAATTTCCCGGACTTACCCCAATCTACCTGCTCTTCATAGGCCTGATGTTCACAATCGAGACCATCGGCTGCCTGAAAGTCCGCCATTCCATAAAGCAGCACATGCACGAATTCCGCTACTATGACTAAGGAGGCACCTCCAAATGAGCGTAAACAAAACTGTAAAAAAGAGCGCAAAAAGAAAGGAAAAAAGCCTGGTCGCCCAGGTCTTTGACATCGCCTTCATCTTCGTGCTGGCCTTCGTCTGCCTGGTAGTCCCCACAACCCTCCAGGGCGCAGTCCTGGTCTCCTGGGAAGAAGGAGGAGCCGGCATAGGCTTCGTCTGGGACCCCATAGGCTACTTCTCCCTCATGCTCCTGATCGTGGGCTTCTTTGCCCTGATCCTTTTCCACTCGGTCAGGAACTACAGGGTTTGAAAATAAGGGTTTGAAAATAAAGTTTTGAAAATAAAGTTTTGAAAATAAGGTTTGAGTTGGAAGGTCTGCCCCGGTTATGGGGGGATCTTTTATCATTTTTAGATTTCGTCGTATTTTACCTGGATTCAATTAACAGGTAAAATTCCATTTTTGTCACCACCCCGCTGCCCTGGCTCCCCTGCCTGCCGCAACTTCCAAAAAAAACCGTTTAACAGCAAAAATCGCTAAACTTCCGGATATCTCGAAAACTCAGCAGGCCTTTGAAGACTTAAAAACGGATTAAAGCCAGTTGCAAACCTGAAACGGGTAAAAACACGAACTGAAACACCGGAAGCGAAATTAAGAACCGAACACCAGTATAAAAACCGGAAACCCGAATTTCCAGACCAAAACCCCCGGACAGGACAAAGTTTGAGGGAAGCCCGGACATCGATGGTTATATATCTTTGAAGGGGATATGTATTTCTCAGTTTTCTTGAAAGCCAGTGGAGTGAGAACGCTTTATAAATTTCGGCTGCTTATTGAGGCGGCTGAATAAGGAAGCATGCGACTGGAAATGCACGATCTATTTTGCAGTTTGCGCAGCCCCGGCTTATGGATTGAAAAGATAGCACCCGGGAGTACGGGAAATCAATATTCAATAGTAATCATTAATCAGCGAGGGATTAATTTTGTTCCCAAATAAAAAAGTCCAGAAAATCGTTGGATCCAAAATCCAGGTAGAAATGAAAGGCGACCTGAACTTGCTTGAAGGCACTCTCAAGAGTGTGGATGACTACATGAACCTCCATCTTGTGGACACAATGGAGATCGTGAAAGGAGAAAAAGTCCGCTCCCTCGGTTCCGTGGTCCTGAGGGGAAATAACATCATACTGATTACTCCTGTAGAAGACTGAAGCGTCCGAACAGGATTGGCTAAAGAGTGGAAACAGGCATGGATCTCGAAGAAGAAGCATTCAAAATAATAAGTAAACATAAGGAAGGTATCTTCCAGAACACGATCTGGAAAGAGCTTGACATCGACAGCAGGAAATGCTCACGGCTTATAAAAAAGCTCCAGGACAAGGGCCTTATCATCCGTGAAGTTGCCGTTTCCAACGGGGCAAGAACCTATCTCCTGAAGGCAAAGGAAGAAGCCAAGGAGAAATACGACCTTCTTCTTTCCGGAGAAATGTTTTCGGCCTGCACCAGCTGCACCGGTGACTGCCAGCCCGAGTACTGCGGAAGGCTTTCCGAGTGGATCGCAAACCTCCCGACAGAAGAGGAAGGAGCCGGGGAAACCGGAGATGTCGAAGAACCTGAAGGAGCTTAAGCTTCCGAAGGAACGGAAGAATCCATAACAAAGGAAAAACGGAAAACCGGATCGACAAGCGATAAGTATATATACAAAAAGTCCTTATTGAAGACTCCGTTCAATAAGGGCTAAAAGATCCCTACCTTAAATACAGACAATGTGCTCCGGTAGTGTAGTCCGGCCAATCATTCCGGCCTTTCGAGCCGAAGACTCGGGTTCGAATCCCGGCCGGAGCACCAAACTTTTTTCTTAAAACTTTTTTCCATAATTAAGCATATATTCAGGATTTTACAGATTCAATCCGAATTTTACGGACATGCTCTGGCACTCCTATTCAACCTTGATCCGATACTTCTCCTGTGCTCTGCTAAATAGGCAGTCAGGGATAAATATAATTTGGAAGATATATATAAACATGCCTCAAAAAAGGGACAGATTTATATATTACAAGGTATATTGTTGGTCTCGTAGTAAGGTAACAAACGTGCTCCGGTAGTGTAGTCCGGCCAATCATTCCGGCCTTTCGAGCCGAAGACTCGGGTTCGAATCCCGGCCGGAGCACCAAACCCAATTCTTTTCTCAGATTTTTGGTTTCTAAATGCTTTGATTTCTGATTTACGAGTTTTTCAAATTGTGGATTTTTTAAGATTTTGCTGCCCTTTTGAAGAGGAGTGGAAGAGGGTAAAAAGGAGATAGGCAGCTTTTTTGAAACTGTTCATGGAGATCAGCTTTTTTCCATAATCTTTCGGTGAAATTTCTTGATTTCCTGGATTTTTTCCAGGGTCTGCTCTTCATCCAGGGCACCGGCCGCTTTTACGGATTCCAGGGTAAGTTTTGCTATCCGAGATACGGCATTCATGCCTTTATCCTCGGCAAGGACACGGATTGTTTCCACAGACCAGGCTACCTGGAAAAGCAAGCTTTTCATCCCATGCATGGAGGAAGCCTTGCCCAGTTTTTCAAAGGCGTTTATCACAACCTTTGCTTCAGGTTCGTGGTTTTCCCTGACAGCGGCAATCCCGAGTTCCTCAAGGAGGATTGAAACCCCTATGGCACTTTCCTCGAGTTCGCTCTCAACCGAAACTGCCCCTACCTCTCCAAGGAAAGCCGCGGCTATTATTCCTGTTTCAGATAAACCTTCCTCCATGGACTCCCTTACCAGCTGCATGAGGTAGATTTCGGAAAGAGTCACCTGGTTTTCTACCCCCATCCTTGCCGATATCGCCCCGAACTTCCCCAGAGATTCGGCTGCACTCTTTGCTGCCGTGTCCATTCCCCGGGCGGCAAGTTCCCGGGAAAGGCTTCCGAGAACTGATACGGCTTTTATTGCAAGAGCGTCCCGCCTCTGGCTCGCAGCCTCCACGGATATATCCCCAAGAGCACGGCTCGCAGCAACTGATGCAATTTCCATTCTTTGTTCAGCAGTAATCTTCCCTATATCCCCGATGGACACTATGAGTGCTTTTGCATCAAGTTCGTGCTCCGCAGTGACGTTCAGGTAGATCAACCTGATGGCAAAATCCCTGAGCCTATCAAAAGCTTCGACTACTGCTTTCGTATTTCTTGTATAAGCCGCTTTGAGCCCTTCCTCAATACCCCTGATCTCATCAATACCCCTTTGCTCCTCCGAAGACATACCAGACCCCCCAAATGACTTCAATTCACGAATAACTTCAATTCACGAATAACTTCAATTCCCAAATGACTTCAATTCACGAATAACTTCAATTCACGAATAACTTCAATTCACGAATAACTTCAATTCACGAATAACTTCATTGTTACTTTATGTCCTGCCCCACAGATCAGTTTTCCTGTTAAAATATATTTTAAATTTGGCATGGGTTTGTACTGAGATTTTTATCGGTCGCCAAAAATTGAGTGAACCAGGACCAGATAAACGGAACCTGAACTAAGCGTGTGGCACAAATAAGGGAACCAAAGCATAAGTTATATATAGTAATGTACATTAGTATGCTTTGATGTATCATTATGTCTAATGGATTTTAACTGTTCACCAGTCACATGACAATCACACGGTAAAAATCAAAAAAATGGAAAGTGGATCTTAATGAAATCTCAGGATATTGCTGTCGTTGGAATTTTATTAGCAGTCGGCGCAATCGTGCGCTACTTATCCCTGGTAATCCCGGGACCCATTGTTTCGAACCTTGTAATCGCTTTTTACTGCCTTGCCGTAATCCTCGTGGTCCCCACCTTCAAGGAAGTAATAGGGATAGGAGTAGTAGCGGGAATAGTGTGTGCGCTTCTCAGCCACTCCATTTTCCCCCCTGCAAACCTCATCAGTGAACCTGTGGGAGCCGTTGTTTGCCTGCTTGCATTCACGGCGCTCAGGAGCAAACTTTCAATCTCTCCTGCCCTGTCAGTCCTTGTCGGGACCCTTGCCAGCGGGACCACTTTTGTCATAGTGGCGATGGTGATGATCGCTCCGACAATCCTCTCGAAATTTGCAACCATGGGAACTTTTGTCGCAGCCATAATCCCCATCGTGATAGGGACCGCAATCGCCAACGCAATTATAGCCCAGATCCTTTACATGCCGGCCTCAAAGGTCCTTGCGAGGGGAAGAGCATGATAGAGGTCAGGGACTTCTCCTACACCTACGGCACAGCGGAAAAGCCGACTCTGGAAAACATCAGCCTTGAAGTCCCTGCCGGAGAACTGCTTCTGGTAACCGGCCACAGCGCAGCCGGGAAAACCACCCTTGCTCTCACCCTGGCAGGCATCCTCCACCAGGAAATAGGGGGCAGCTTCGAAGGGAGTATCACATTTAAAGGAAAAGCCATCGGGAAATTCGACGGCATGAAAGAACTGAGCCGGCATGTGGGAATGGTCTTTGATGATGCCGAGTCCCAGCTCATCTTCACGAGCGTAGAAGAAGAAATCCTTTCAGGCCTTGAAAACCGCGGATTTTCCGAAGCCGAAATCGAACGCAGGCTGGAAGAAGTAATGCGGCTCTGCGAGATCAGCCACCTGAAACAGCGGGCACCTCATGCCCTTTCCGGGGGCCAGAAGCAGAAAGTCGCCCTGGCAGCCACCCTTGCCCTGGACACCGAAGTCCTCATCCTGGACGAAGCCACCTCGGAAATGGACACGAATGCAGTAAAAAGAGTCTTTTCCATCCTGAAAAGGTTAAAAGAAGAGGAAGGAAAGACGATCATAATCGTGGACCACAATGTGGAAGCCTTCCTGGAAATCGGGGACAGGGTAGTGCTCCTTGAAAAAGGCAGGATAAAAGAAGTAAAAAGCCCGAAAGATCTCCCGGCTGCAGGACACCCTGAAGAACCCTTAATGTCCGAAACTCACGATAAAATACCACATCATCCCCAGGAGGCAGGAACTCCAAACTTCCCTCCTTCGGGGACAAAACCCAATACTCACCCGATCATCTCCGTAAAGCAGCTCTCGCAGCGCTATGACGAAGTCCGGGCTCTCGAAGCCGTTGACCTGGACATCCATCCCGGGGAGTTCATTGCCATCCTCGGGGAAAACGGGTCAGGGAAGACAACCCTGGTAAAGCACTTCAACGGCCTCCTTAAACCCCACTCGGGAAGCGTAAACGTAAAAGGGCTCGACACAGGACAGGTCCCGATAAACGAGCTGGTAAGGCACACGGGCCTGGTCTTCCAGAACCCGGACAACATGCTCTTTGAAGACACCGTTGAAGCCGAAATCGCCTTCGGATTAAACAATATCGGCGCAGGAGGGGACAGGGAAGCGATCACCCGTGCTCTGGAACTCGTAGGGCTCGGGGAAAAGGAAAAAGTCTTCCCCCGCCAGCTGAGCCGGGGAGAGAGGCAGCGGCTGGCTGTTGCCTGCGTGATTGCCATGCGCCCCGAACTGATCGTGCTCGACGAGCCGACCACAGGCCTGGACGCCGAAGAGTCCGACCGGATGATGCAGCTCATGTGCCGGCTCCAGCAGGAGGGGCACACCATCGTGATGGTGACTCACAACATGCAGATCGTGGAAAACTACGCCGAAAGGGTCATCCGCATGGAATCCGGAAAAATAATTGAAGATACGGTAAAGGGAGCAGCAAAGGGAACGGCTCTCACTGAAAATGCCACAGCAGATATCTCAGAAAATAACAGAGGGGGCATGTGTGCATGAAAGAAATTATGCAGTACATCAACAGGGACAGCTTCTTACACCGAATGAACCCACTTTCGAAAATCGCAGCAGTAACAGGAATTATAGCATTCAGCGTGCTCTCAACAGACCCCGCCTTACTGGCTATAATGGTGCTGGGGATTTTCCTGGCTTCCCTTAAAGCCGGGCTCCAGCAGGAACTCCTTCGTCAGCTCAAGCTCCTGGTCTTCTTGAGCATCACCCTGGTCCTGCTCACCGTTTTCACACTTAAGAGCGGACCCACCATAGGCTACCTTATCCCCCCCGGGACCTTTGGCGCCGCCGGGATGGTCCCCGTAACAAGCGGCGCCCTTGACTTTGGCATGGTTCTATCCCTGCGCTTTTTCGCCATGCTCTTCGCATTCCAGCTCCTGGTTATCACCACAAAACCAAGCGACCTCATGAAAGCCCTGCTCGCCATCCACGTCCCTGTGGACTACGTCCTGATGTTCGTAATCGCTCTCCGCTTCATCCCGAGCCTCCAGGTAGAAGGCCAGAAGATCCACGAAGCCCAGCTTGCAAGGGGCTACAACCCCGGAACCGGTCTCCGCGGAAAAATCCTGAGTGTAAAGCCGATCCTTATCCCTCTGGTCGCAAACTCCCTGGGGAGAACCCAGGTGCTTGGCCTGACCATGGACATGCGGGGCTACAGGAACAGGCAGAAAGCGGAAAAGCACAGGCTCGAATGGAATAAGACGGATATTGCTGCAGTCGGATGTGTGGCAATTATGGGTGTCGGGGTCGTGCTGACAGGGTTGATGTAAGTTTACCCGACCATTTCGTCCGAAGCAAACGGGAAACTCCCAGATTAAAAAAAGAAAGGAAAAAAAGGAGCAAAGTATTCAACTTTGCTTCTTTGAAACCATAAATCCGATCAGGATCATAACCGAAAGCAACCCAAAAGACAGCAATATTTTTGTCATGCTTCCGGATGTCCCTGCACCTTCGTCCCCATCTTCCACCTCATATTCCTCCTCAACTGCCGAGGCTTCCAGCACACTGGAATTGTTTTCACTCGATAACTCGCTCGATATCCCCCTAACAATATCTTCACCTTCAGCTGCCAATTCAGCAGAACCTGTAACTCCGCCTTCCATAGAAGGAACAGTTATTGAGAAAGGAGAAAATCCGGGCGTTTCAGCTTCGAAGTAAACATAATTGCTGTCTTCCCTGATTTTCCGGGTAGAAAGCTCCCCCCATTTTTCTTCACTGTGCCTGCAAAGCCTTATTTCGGATTCATCAACCCCGTTTGAAGCAATCCAGGCCTTTTCCACCCTGAACCCGACAACTGCGTTTTCAATGTTATCCGGACTTGCAGTCCCTGCATTCCCAACCCAGATGTTAGCATTCCTGTAGACCATGCCTGAAGGAGGCGTTGAGGCTACCTTAGAGACCTCTTTCAGCATCTCCACAATGGTAGTCACCTTCCCTAAACTCCTCTTCGGGTCGAAATCAACATAGGTGATGCAGGTCACATTCCGCGGGAAGCCGAATTTAACGTGGTTTCCGTTGGTTACGAACTGCTGGGAGAGTTCTTTTACTTCAACGTTGCTGGCAGGTTCGGGAGAGCCGGCTCCACCGCCGCCACCGCCTCCGCCGGATGAGGAAGAGGATTTGGAGGAGGAGGAAGAGCTGGAAGAAGAACCGTCGCTATTCTCCGAGGAACTATCATTTTCAGGAGTATCTGAACCAGAATTTGGATCTGGGGAACCGACATTAAAGGTTATTGTCTTTTCATTAGCTGGTGGCTCCCGTTCTGCAACTTCAAAATCGGCATGTGACACGAAAGATACCTGAACATCTCCGACTCTGTCTGCCACCCAACTAAAAGTTTGTATGAATCCTGAGTAGGCTTCAAGTCCAAGTATGTACTCAGATTCAATTTCGACTCCGTCAACATAAAATCCAAGAGTAGAACTTCCAGCGGGCACAGGAGCCTCATTATATACATGTACCTCAAAAGTTATCGTATCTCCCATCTTCGGGGACAAAATATCTCGAGAGACAGATTGAACCATCAAATCCGGAAGTTCAGCGGAAGGGGATTCAGGAATTTCTTCATCTTCTTCCGGCAGGATCAGCACCAAATCAATTGCATGAATAACGCCGTTGCTAGCTTCAATATCTGTCAGGATAATTTCGGCATCCTCTACAAACATCCGACCATCTTCTTTCACACTGATAGCGATGTCTTCACCCTGTATAGTAGAAATACTAGCGAGGCTGGCAAGATCCGCAGCCATCAGTTTCCCGTCAGCCACATGGTAGAGGAGGATCTGTGTCAGCATATCGGTGTCGTTCTGTAGCGCTTCAATAGTCTCATTCGGCAGGGCTGAAAATGCGTCGTCCGTAGGTGCAAATACCGTAAACAGTTCGTCTCCTTTCAGGGTATCTGTCAGGTTTGTGGCATTCAAAGCTGCCAGGAGTGCCGTGAAATTTCCGTCTGCTTCTGCCGTTTCAATGACGTTTTTGACCTCTTCTTCGTCTTGGTCACTGGACCCATAAATTATATTTGTTGCCAACTCATAATTTTCTCCACCAACTGGCACTTCCACGGCTTCGACAACAATTTTCACATCCCCAATTTGAGCTGGATTAGTCAATATAATATATTCAGGTTTAACATTACCTGAATATTGAGAATCAGGAATTTCTACTTCAATTTCACCTTCTGAATCAAATCCAGTATGTTTACCCTCTGAATCATACAAATGAATATTCAAGTCACTTCCTTCCCAATCTAATATGTACTCCAAATACTCCGTTCCAAAATCAACTTGGTCATGATGTTCCAGATTGTCATCAGGGTAGATAATGCCTTCTAAAGTGTTCTTGTTAGAGTTTCCATCATAAGTGTACAAGCTTTCAACCGAATCAGATCCCGGAATAAATCCCCAGATACCAGGGATATACTCTTTATTAGCTAAAACAAATATGTTATAAATGCTATGTGCTGAAGGGTAGATCGTTGCAGAATAATGTCCAGCTTCTTCTTCGGTTAAATCCAAGTTTTCTAAAGAATTTCCCTCAGGAGACCACTGCTCAACATTTGCCGTAACTTTGGCCCAAGATGTCGGAATACCTTTATTTGATACATACACTTCTATTTTTGTAGGTTCAAGGGAGATTTTCTCATAGTCGTCTAAGCCAAGAATTTCTACCAGTAGTTGGTCATCTGGAAGCACATTAACTTCTAAATAGCAGCTGAAGATTTTTTCCTGAGTATTTATTGAAATTAAACCTAAGTATTTACCTGGTTTAATATCATCTGGAACTTCTATATTTACTTCTAAAAGCGTAGATTTTTCAGAATTGTCCAATTGGTTGACTGAAACTATAGGCGTCCCCTCTTCATTAAAGTGGAATATTTCAGCGTCTAAATAGTGTACATAAGGCGTCAACTCTAGCTGGATTATTTTTTGTTCATCTGCAAACATGAAAACAGTAGGTACAGAGGGGTCTAAATGATAATCTACTCTTCCAGATGTTTTGGAATATAAATAGTCAGTCACATACTCTGGATCATAAGCCATTCTGCTCCAGCCGTGAGAAGCTTCCAATATATCTTTTTTTTCTGCAGCTAAACCAACTTTAGGTAAGGTAGAACTTAGCAATTTAGTAAACTCAGAAACATCAGTCATATCTGCCAATTTTTGATAAGAATAGCTTAAACTTGAAAATTCCATTTTTCTTAATGCAATATAGGAATATGATTCCTGAAGATCTATCTCACGAGATATTATCAAATCTTCAGACATGCTTTTTTCTGCAAAACCATACTCTTTTAAAATATAGATTGAACTTGTCTGATCAATTGCACATTCGAAAACACCACAACCATCTATAAGTTCATCTGCGACTGCATAACCCATACCTACGCCTGAAACAACTTTTCCGAATACCGCAGCAGTCTTTTCACTAGCTTGCTCTGTAAGGTAATTTTGAATTTTTTTTATTCCATTTTTTACTAATTCCTTGAGTTGTTCTTCTGCTACCCCCTGAATGGATGTCATTAAGTATTCCCTTAAGTTCACTACTAACCTTTTGCCATCATTTTCTTTATCATATTTATCTATCACAATGTCAATTGCAACATCAACATCTTCATCCCTTTCTGGTGAATATCTGTAATGTTGCTGGATTGTTTTCAAATATTTTACACCATCATCCGTGACTATCGCGGACTTGATTACTGCCCGTGAAAATCCGTTAACAATCTCTTTTTGATCATCGTCTAGGCCTGCAGTTATCGACCCTACAATTTTATCGATTTTTTCATTTTCATTGTCAGAAAGTCCCGGTGGATTGCCCCCCTGGCTCAAACTGTAGCTAACACTGTTTTCAAGAGAATCCTCCCAAATATTTGTTTTCAAGAGATCTGCAGGGCAAGCCAAAATGTGTTCAAGGCCCAAAACCTCCTGCTTGTCATCCACCATGTCCGAAAAAGCGCCATCGTTGTCTTCATCAAGTCTTTCAAAAACAGATTTTCCATTATAACCTTCTTGATCGTAACTTGCCAAAACCCAACCGGAAACTGCTCTTAAGATACTCTTTAATTTTACTTCATCTGTAACTGGATTTCCATTTAAATCCAAAACCCTTACTTCTTTGATGTCGTACTCATGACCGTTTATGATCTGGAAAGGTTTATAGAGACCACCTTCGAATATTTGAACCAAATCTTTACTACCCGTGTCTTCCTCAAAAATTATCTCTACTTCGTAATTTTCACTTCCATCCTTAACAATAAAAAATTCGGAGTTACTTGAATCAGATTTTTCAGAATTTTCAAGTTTCACAATCCAGTAATCATCTTCTTTGTGGTTAAGACCAGCAATAATATAACCACCATCACTAGTCTGCTGAATGCTATGTGTCGTACTACTAAAAGGGTCTCCAAGACACTTCTCCCAATCAATATTTCCACTTGCATCCAGTTTCACAACCCATATCCCCCCCAAAAGATCAGTTACATCACCACTGTCTCCCTCGGTCTCACCGGCAACAATGTAACCACCGTCATTAGTTTCTTGAATGCTATATGCTATATCAACACTATAACCTCCAAGAGAACTCTGCCAATCAATATGCCCATTTGCATCCAGTTTCACAACCCAATAATCATAAGTCCAGTACTCCTCCCCCTCAACGTGGTTCCCAGTTACGTTACCGTCATTTGAGCAGGAACAGCCCGCAACAATATAACCACCGTCTGAAGTTTGCTGAATGCTGTATGCTTCATCAGGACCAGAACCTCCAAGAGAACTCTGCCAATCAATATGCCCATTTGAATACAGTTTCACAACCCAGAAATCACTACCGCCGTGGTTACCACTCACATCACCATCGATTGATAGGGTCTTACCGGCAACAATGTAACCACCGTCAGAAGTTTGCTGGATGCTGTATGCTTCATCAGGACCAGAACCTCCAAGGCAACTCTGCCAAGCCATATTCCCATTTGCATATAGTTTCACGACCCAGAAATCACTGTCACCATGATTACCATTTACATTACCATCATTAGAATTGGAAAAACCGGCAACGATGTAACCACCGTCAGAAGTTTGCTGAATGCTGTGCGCTTCATCGGTGCCAGAGCCACCGAGGCAACTCTGCCAATCAATATTACCACTTGTATCCAGTTTCACAACCCAGAAATCACTGTCACCGTGATTCCCGGTTACATCACCATCTATTGACGAGGACTTACCGGCAACGATATAACCACCGTCAGAAGTTTGCTGAATGCTGTATGCTTGATCATCCTCTGAACCTCCAAGGCAACTCTGCCAAGCCATATTCCCATTTGCATACAGTTTCACAACCCAGAAATCATAAGTCAAGGCACCATAAGTCCAGTCAATCTCATCATCATGGTTACCACTTACATCACCGTCATTCGAATTGGAAAAACCGGCAACGATATAACCACCATCAGAAGTTTGCTGAATGCTGTACGCTTCATCAGCATCCGAGCCGCCGAGGAAATTCTGCCATTCAATTTCTGGCGCTAACTCTGCGGCAGTCACCGATTGCGGTACCATGAAAAATATGACTAAAAATAACCCCAAAAGTAATTTTCCGCTAAGAAATCTATCGTTCTTCATAACTATTGACCCCCCACTTGCCTACATCTCCTCAAATAGGAAAAATTTGTGCTTTTAGAGATTGTAAGATGTAATTTGCATAGCCCTGTAATAGTCAACTGTATGCATTATTTGTATGATATTTCCTTGACTCCTACTGCTCTTGATCTTTTTTGAAACGTTTTTATTTTGAGTTATAAGAATAATTTTAATGAAATTCAAAATTATTTAGATATGTTATATAAATAGAACATTATATACACTGCATTATTTATGAAAATTGTGAATTATTTCTAAGAATTAATATTCTTATGGAAATTTATTATTATAAAAACACTAAGAGGACTAATAATTAAAATCAATTGAGAAATCAAATATTAAAAACACTAGCGTTTCTTATTAATGAAGCGAATGTCTCAAAATCTAAAATTTGTTGACCTCTTGAAGATTAAGAAGAAGAACATTATTTTCCTCTGGCAGAAGATACTATAAGAAGAAAACAAGTGATCTCGAAAAGAGAATTTAGGGTAATGTCCTTTATACTCACAAGGAAGAACTACATTTTAAGAAAATGTTTGGTTTTCTGCGATATCCGTTGAAAATATTCAACAGCCAAGCACATCAACCCTTACCCAAACAACTATTGTTCAAAAAAAATCAAAAAAGGAAGCAAGTCCTTAAACCCGCTTCCTTGAAACCAAATACCCGCCCAACATCACAACCGAAAGCAAAACGATCCAGGTGAATATTTTCGATTTGCCCCCTGAAACCGGAGACGTACCAGCATCCTCTTCTGGCTCAGAAGACTCAACTCCCGAAGCTTCGGTTCCTTCAGCTATCACTTTTGCCTGATCCGAATCCACAGTCGAGACAGGAGACTTCTCGTCCTCCCCTCCATCGGCTCCGGAAACAGAAGCTTCAGGCACTGTTATCGCAAATGGCGAAAAGCCGGGCGTCTCGGCTTCGAAGTAAACATAATTGCTGTCTTCCCTGATTTTCCGGGTAGAAAGCTCACCCCATTTTTCTTCACTGTACCTGCAAAGTTTTATTTCGGATTCATCGACCCCGTTTGAGGTAATCCAATCCTTTTCCACCCTGAACCCCACGACCGCGTTTTCAATGTTCTCCGGGCTTGCAGTCCCTGCATTCCCCACCCAGATGTTTGCATGGCTGTAAACCATGCCCGACGGAAGTTCGGGGACAATCTTAGACTGTCCTTTCAGCATTTCAACAACCGTGGTCACCTTTCCCATACTCCGCTTAGGGTCAAATTCAACGTAGGCGATGCAGGTCACATCCCGCGGGAATCCGAATTTAACATGGTTTCCGTTAGTGACGAACTGCTGGGAGAGTTCTTTTACTTCAACGTTGCTGGCAGGTTCGGGAGAACCGGCTCCTTTGCCGATGGAAGAGGAACTGGAAGAGGAAGAAGAGGTACTGGGACTTTTCACGGAAAATGGCTCTACTTTTTCATTATTTTCTTCCTCAGATTCAAGAACCTGACTATCCGCATCTGCAACAGCCCTTATATTCAGGTTTCCTGAAGCCGGTGGGACCCAGTCAAATCTAAAGGAAGTATTTGAACCCGCTTCGAGTAAGGAAATTGAATCTGAAGATACTTCATTCCCCTCAATATAGCATTTTACACTGAAACTTCCGGAAGGTCCGGAACCCTCATTTAGTAACGTAACCTCAAAATTCATATTTTCGTTTTCATAAGGTTCCACGGGTTCCCATGAAATATCCTCTATGATCAAATCAGGAACCGGATCATCGGATTCAGGATTATCTGATACAGGAACATCGGATTCAGGATTTGCTGGTGGGGAAATGGTCCCACTAACGTTGGCTTCTGCAGAGCCTAAAGTTGCATGCCCGGCTGAAGCCCGGATAGTACAGGGGGTAGCATTCGAACCACTAGCGATTATTGCCGGAATCCATTCATTTGTGAATATTCCATCATGAGCTGAAGTGTCCCCATGTGTCCCGTCATCGAATAGCTGGAGATCGGAATCTCCGTTGCTAAAACTGGAATTAACAAAACTGATGCCTGAATCAGTGACCGGATTTCCGGAATTGTCCGCAACTCTGATCTCCACGGGCTCGGAAATGTTCTTCGTGGCAGTAAAATTAGCTGTCGGAGCCAAGATTTCCAGATTCAGGGAACCCGGGGTCGCAGTGGTCACGGGAATGGAATGAGTATAAACATACCAGCCCTGCTGGTCAACGTCGGCTGCGAAAACGGGGTCTATTTCATAATCAACGGCAGCGTCATTTTTCAAAGCTGCTCTTGCGAAGAACACAATTTCATCCGAACCTGCATTCGGTTTTACTTCAATCGCCAGGGTTTCTTCCTGGCTTGTGCCCCAGTTAAATTCCTGGAGCTAGCCCAGAGGGTCGTCTGAAAAAAAAAGCTGGCCGTCTTTTCCAGAAATAGAGCTGCCTCTGGGATAAAGTTCATTATACCCGCCGCCGGTACCCGTAACACTCAAGATTTCCTCATCGTTCGGGAAAGAAACGGCAATATAACCTTCACCTGACATTCCACCGTCATTTCTTACGGTTACGGATATGGTGGCGGTTTCGTCTTCGGGAACTTCATCCGAAGGGTCAACTGCAACATCGGTTATATTTGGTAATGGGGCACCCTCGGGAGTGCCGTTGGAAAGATCCATTACCCAGATGTCAAAGTTCCCTGACCTGTCAGAGCAAAAAGCAATTTCTGTGCCGTCAGGGCTCCATACGGGGCAGTTATCAGATGCCGGACTGGCAGTCATCTGCACTTTGTTCTTCCCGTCCGCGTCCATGACCCAGATGTCTTTGTTTCCGGTCTTATCGGACACGAATACGATCCTGCTCCCGTCCGGGGAAAAACGCGGATTACGGTTATCCGAGTCAGTTGCCGTCAACGAGGTTTTCCCGGAACCATCGGCGTTTACGGTGAATATGTCCCTGAACAGCTTTTCCTCAGGGTCGTTTTCATAAGATGAATACAAAATTCTTGAACCGTCAGGGGACCACAGCTCCGACTGCCAGGACTGGATTTGAGGAGTCAGATATCCGTATGCTACCGTGGTCAGGCCGCTTCCATCGGAATTTAGAACTCCGATATATCTTCCCACCTCCACCGAATCCGATTCGAACACCAGCTTTGATGCATCGGGAGCCCAGGCAACGGAAGAGAAATAATTGCCGCTGAAACCTGCAAGGCTCTGTTTACCGGAACCGTCCTGCTCCATTACAATAAGGTTACTTGAGTGAAGCCCGAGTACGGAAGTATAAGCTATTTTCGAACCTGAAGGAGACCAGGCCCCGAAATCATTTTTTGTCGGTTCCACATATTCATCCGTCGGAACTGTTAGCCGGCTCGCAGAAGACCCGTCTGCATTCATGACCCAGATATCGGAATTAAACTCCTCTTCAACTACAAGGGTATACAGAATTTTATTCCCGTCGGGAGACCAGGAATAATCCCCAACCTTTCCGTCTGTCTCGGTTAACCGGGTTTCTCTCGAACCGTTTGAATAGACCCTGTAGAGCTCCCCACCCCTCAGGAAAAGAAGTTCATCCCCATCAGGAGACCAGACAGGAACCCTGTCGTCTACAATGTCAGATGTCACCTCGTTTAACGTACCGACTGCTAAGGCATCAGCAGCTGCTGCATTTGATGCAATGACCGTCATAAAAGCAATGCATATCAACAGAAAAATTAACCTTGTATTCATTTTCATAAACCCATACCGCCCACATTTGATGAAAAGTTAAATACAAACAGGTGTAGCCAGAGCTGAACAGGAGACTGTCCTTGTACATACCGCCCACATTTGATGAAAAGTTAAATATAAACCCGTAAAGGCAGTATAATAAGGAACAAAGCTACCCCTTTCATAATAACAAACATTCTAACTAATATATAATTAACGTAAGATATTTTCAGGAAGTGTCGTCATGAAAAAAAATGGCTAAAAACACTTATTATGGCTAATAAAGAGTTATTTTACCTTAATTAGAAAAATTAAAGCATAAAAATGGAATAATTTGAGAAAAAATACATTATATTTCTGAGAAAACCTCAAAAATCAATATTATTTTTATCATTAAACCTTAATCTCTTTAAAATAAACGAAAATAACCCACTCAAAACTTCAGTCATTCCCCATATTCATCCGGAAAATCTTTGATTGTATCATCCATGAAAAAAGAATTTAGATCCCCCACATGACGGCTCCCACTTCGGAGCACAACTTTGGCTCAATGGACATTTGTTTTCGATTTCGGTGTGCTGAGAGACTGCAAAGAGATGAGAAATAACTGCCAGGCATTTATTGTGCAGACACTCCTACGATTTGATACAGGAAAAACCGGGATAAAGTGCGGGACACGTTTGCCGAAACTACGGCAAATCTGACCATGAACAGGGAAAAAAGGAGCAAGCAGAAAAAAAATCTACCGGACTTATTCTTTCCGGACTTAATCCCTTCTTTCCGGACTTAATCCCTTCTTTCCTCGGCCTTCCCGGTTTCGCAGAAATATAGACTCCCTAACCGGTATTTTTGATAAATCGGGCAGCCAGGACAATTGCAGCCCTTCTTTTCGCCATTTGCGGAAGAACAGCCCCGAGCACAGAACAGGTAAGGATTCGGCGAGAACGGCAGGCTCGGACATGTACCGCAGTATTGTTTGCAGATATTAAGGTTTTCAGGCGTATCGGGCACTACCGACTTAAAGCCTGTTACCGATTTAAGGTCCACTGCCAACTTAAGTTCCTTTTCATTTATCTCCACTGGAAATACCCCCTAATTCCGGAACTCCACCGCCCGGGAATTCCACACCCCCTATGTTTTTGGAAACGGGCCCCGGAAAACCTGAAAAAACATACTCTGGGCACCTGCTTATTTCAGATTCCATACCTCATGCCGTAAAAAGAATTCCGATATAAAAATTTCATGTACTAATATATATAAGTGATGACAGATACAAAAGGTTGCATTTATAAGTTATACTTGAGGCAATATATCAACTTAAAGGTAGCCAAAATGGAAAAAATAATGATAAGTGACGAGGATAGTTTAAAAAGTTGAAGAGTGATTTTCAGTAATCGTAAATATTTTTCCCTTTTAGATAATTGTTGAGTCAACTACCCCTCCCTAAAACCTTTGCCTGAAGGCTCAGGTTTTTGAGGAAGGGGCTTGAAAAAGCCCTGGTTGACCAGATCACCGATTTGGAGTTTCGGAAAATCGGTAAACGATACGAAAGAATATTAGTTACCCTTGAATGCCGCCTCAGTTTAAGGCTCTAAGGATGCGGTTAAACAGTCTTGAGAGGTAGGGACAGTGCTTGCATCATACAAACCTTTCAGTATCAGATCGAGAGGAAGCCGGAAACCAGGATTGACTCCACAATCCCGGCTACGCATAACCCTATTCAGTAGGAGCAATTACAAATGTTTGTATTTGTCATAAACAAAAACGGAAAACCACTTATGCCGACTAATCCCGCAAAAGCGAGGATCTTGCTAAAAGCGGGTAAGGCAAAAGTGCTAAGAAGAACTCCCTTCACTATCAAGTTACTTTTCGATAGCATTGAGTACACTCAACCTGTTATTGCCGGGCTTGATACAGGTTCGAAAAAGGTTGGTTGTGCCGCCATTGCTAACGGAAAAACAGTGTATCAGGCCGAGATCCAGCTAAACGAAACTATCCAAAAAAAGATGAAACAGAGATCAGAGTACAGGCGAACCAGAAGGAGCAGAAAAACAAGGTACAGACCTGCAAGGTTTGATAACCGGGGGGCTTCCAAAAAAGAAGGAAGGTTAGCCCCATCTATCCGAAGCAAACTGGAATCCCATTTTAGGGAAATAAGTTTTGTGGAATCTATCTTACCTGTTTCCGAGTGGAAAGTGGAGCTTGCTTCCTTTGACATTCACAAGATCACAAATCCCGATGTTGCAGGGTTTGGATACCAAAACGGCAACCAGAAAGGGTTTTACAATGTCAAAGCTTACGTTTTGTACCGGGATAATTACACCTGCCAGCACTGCAAAGGCAAGTCGAAGGATGAAAGGCTGCACTGCCACCACATAATACACCGGAAAGATCAGGGCAGTAACGCACCTGACAACCTTATTACTTTGTGCAAAACCTGTCACGGTTCCCTCCATGCCGGGGAGTTCGAACTTTCCGGTAGAAGATCAAAAACTAAACATGCAACCGAAATAGGAATTGTCAAATCCCAAATCAAAAAATCAGGCTGGAAGTTTTCCGAGACTTTTGGCTATGAAACAAAGTTCAAGCGGGAGCAGGTTTTGGGACTCGAAAAAACGCATTACTTTGATGCTGTTGCTATCTGTTGCCATGATAATCAGAAGGTAGAACTTGATGATACTGTGTACTTTAAAAAGCATGTACCGGGAGGGGATTACCAGCAACGAAGAGGCCCCAATTCAAAAAAAGTAATTCCCACCGGGAAACTGTTTGGCCTGAGAAAGTTCGATCTTATAAAAACGGAAAAGGGAATTGGATTCATCAGGGGAAAAAGGTCAACCGGATATTTTACTTTATGTGATATTTTCGGCAACATGATAACTACAAGTATTAATATTAAAAGGAATTGCAGGAGACTAAGATCTGCATGTACAACATTAGTTCAGATGGTACAGATTACGCATTCCTCCCCCAACTGCCACTCCCGGAAAAACCGGGAATGTCGAGAAAGGGGGCTCCTGCTGCGGATGCTGAAGGGGGAACTAATTCAAGGAAGAGTAAAAACTGGAAAAGCAGAAAATCGAAACGACTTAACAAAAAATTGATTGTTCAAGAAGAAGATAATCGATTGCTTAATATGTTGGTGATTGAGAGCCCTTTTTGGCCCTGAACTCTCAATCGATGAAACCCCAACTCAAGGAATACTCCTACATATTCTTTGAAAGTTGTACTACTCATACAACTGCACTATACAACTGCACTATACAACTGCACTATACAACTGCAACCTTTTTTACGCGACATTACTATATATAATAAATTAAGCTGAATTTTCAATTATGCGGAATGATTTAACGGTGTGAAAGCATTTTAGCCTTTTGAAGCTTTTCACCCCCTTTAAAAATAATTACCCATCAAATACTTTTAGTTTTTAGGATATTTCAAGCGCCTAAAAAGTTATTAAAAACTAAAATACTATAATTGCTTCAAAAAGATGGTTCCTTGAGGAAATTGATTAAGAAGTTCTTAATGTAACCAGGGATTGAGATTTACAACACTGCACAAAAAGAAGGCTGGAAAGAAAGGGAAAAAATGTAATAATTTAGAAGCTTATTTCGGGGAAAAAGAAAAGAAAAACATAATAAGTTGAAAAAGGTCAATGTCAAAAGAAAAAGAGATTGTTTGAAGAAAAGAGGGAGAGGGGTCAGAAAAGAGACATAATGTAAGAAAAAACACAATGTAAGAAAAGAGACATAATGTAAGAAAAACTAAAGATGCAAAAAGAAGGTTAAAAATGGTATTCAAGAATCGGAATTAAAAGGTGTAGTAATTGATTGAGAGCCCCTTTTGGCCCCGAGCTCTCAATCGATGAAAACCCCTGAAATATTCCCATATGTCTTGTTAAAAATGGATTGAAGTTTTTCTACTTCCAATAATTTTAATGTCAAAATTCTATATATAATGAATTATTTCAAATTTTCAATACTCCTCAATGTTTTTAGGTTCTCAAATATTTTAAGATAATTAAAACATTTGAAAGCCTCCTGGATTATTATTTCATCAAATAATTTAGCACCTTACAAGTTTATAACACGTTGAAAATTTGGCATCGCATTAAAAACTAAATTTAAATCAACTACATTTAAACCTGCTTTAAAACTTTGATATTATTCAACTGTTTTCTAAAGATTTGAGCATTTGAGTATCATTCAAATCCAATTGTAAGCATTTTAAGAATCAGATGAAAAAACCATTCACCACATAAATTAGCAAATTAGATGATGATTGGAAAAAGTAGAATTTAAAAACATAGAGTGCAGTATAAAAAACTTGAGCTCACCCTATATTGAAACAATAACAGAAAATAGATATAAAAGTAAATGAAAGGGATTAGTGTTCATCCATGATGGATGTTACAGGGGTCGGGGAACAGATCAGGAAAGTGCTTTGAACATAAAGCAATTAGTCTAAAGTAACTACTCTTTGTTTCCCTGTTCCATATTGCTAAAAAACATCAGAATCAGGATTGATCGAGAGCCCTTTTTGGCCCTGGGCCCTCAATCGATGAAACCCCCCAACTCAAACAACTCAAAGAATACTCCCACATATCCTTTGGGTTACTTATCTTTTAGTTTTGAAGTACTTCTGTACTTCCTCTACAACTACACTCCTTTTAATGTTGAAATTGTATATATAATAAATTATGTCGATTTTTTAATACCCATCCAGAATTTAATACCCCTTAATATCTAACCCCGTTTAAAGATTTGAAATTGCGTAAATATTCATAGATGCCACTGGAAATAGATAGCTTTTAATTTTTGAATTAAGGCAAATAATTTAATGAGGAGCAAATTTTTAACGGGTTTAAAATCCAGAGGTGCCACTTGTCCTAAGGCTGCTGGTTCTGAGGCTGCTTGTCCCGAGAGACCGCTTATCCGGGGCTCACACTTTGAAAAAAGGAAAAAACGGAAAAAAGCAGCCGACTTGTTAGCCGACTGTTAGATAGGGTTTTCTGACAGATGGGTCAGAAGAACTCCAGGTAGAATCAGTTTTTACTCTTTTTAGAAAATTCCACTGCCAGTTCCCTGAGCCTGTACTTCTGAATCTTACCACTTGCTGTAAGGGGATACTCATCAACAATGAAGATGTGTTTCGGAACTTTATACCGGGCAATCTTGCTTATGGCATAGTCCCGGATGTCTTCTTCAGCAAGGTCCACGCCTTCCTCGAGGATCACGAACGCACCTACTATTTCCCCGTATTTCTCGTCAGGGATTCCCACCACCTGAGCATCCCTGATACCGGGCATGGCGTGCAGGAACTCTTCGATTTCCCTGGGATAGATATTTTCCCCGCCCCGGATAATCATATCCTTGATCCGACCTGTGATCCGGTAGTACCCGTTTTCGTCGCAGGTCCCGAGGTCTCCGCTGTGCAGCCAGCCGCCTTCGTCTATAGCTTTTTTCGTCTCATCAGACATCTTGTAGTAACCTTTCATCACGTTATACCCGCGACAGCAAAGCTCTCCTACGGTGTTCGGGGAGACCGGCTCGTTGGTTTCGGGGTCGACCACCCGGACTTCCACGCCGGGGAAGGACTTTCCAACGGTCTCCACCCTGAGTTCCAGGGGGTCGTCCACTGTGGTCTGGGTCATGCCCGGAGAAGCTTCTGTTAGCCCGTAAACACTGGTGATCTGGTGGCAGTGCATGTCATCGACCACCTTCTTCATGGCCTCTACCGGGCAGGTCGAACCTGCCATGATCCCTGTCCTGAGAGAACTCATGTTGAACATGTCGAACATTGGATGGGTGTACTCGGCAATGAACATGGTCGGGACCCCGTAAAGCGCTGTACATTTTTCCTTCTGGACCGCAGCCAGCACCAGCAGGGGGTCGAAAATTTCCAGCATCACCAGGGTCGCCCTGTGGGTCAGGACCGCCATTACCCCGAGCACGATCCCAAAGCAGTGGAAGAGAGGCACGGGCAGGCAGAGCCGGTCCTCATGGGTAAACTTCTGTCGGTCCCCGATAGAAAGCCCATTGTTCAGGATGTTTTTATGGGTTAGCATGACTCCCTTGGGAAAGCCGGTGGTCCCTGAGGTATATTGCATGTTGACCACGTCATCGGAGCGGACAGTCCCCATGATTTCCCGAAGCTCATCGTCAGGGGAATGGCTGCCAAGGAGCATCAACTCAGTAGTGTTGTACATGCCCCTGTGCTTTTCCTGCCCGACATAAATTATACTCTTCAGGTGGGGAAAATTCTTGCTTCTAAGACGTCCCCTTTCGGATTTTCGGAGTTCGGGGATCAGCTCGTATATGACCTGCAAGTAGTCGACATCCCTGAAACGGTCGATGATAGCCAGGGCTTTCATGTCCGACTGCTTGAGGACGTATTCCACCTCGTGGCTCCTATAGGAGGTGTTTACCGTAACAAGCACGGCCCCGATTTTTGCGGTTGCAAACATGAAAGTCAGCCAGTCAGGGACATTCCTTGCCCAGATCCCGACATGGTCACCTTTCGTTATCCCAATTGCAAGCAGCCCCTTTGCCAGGTCATTAACCCGCTCGTTGAACTGCCCGTAAGTAAAGCGCAGGTCCCGGTCCGGATAGACCATAAATTCATGGTCTGGATCCACTGCGACCTGTTTTTCAAAGTACTCCCCTATAGTATCTTCAATAAGCTGCATGGTTTCAGCCTCTCAATTGTATATATGCTTCTCAAAACTGCAAATCGTAAAAAGTATTCAGTCTATCGTTAGAATACCTTGCGCACTGCAAAACCTCGAGGATTACACCTGATTCCGGGTCTGAGCCTGAGTTTGAGTTGAGTTCGGGCGTATAAGTCAGGCCTGAAATCAAGCCCGAGTCTTAGCCAAAGTTCGAACATGATTCATGGTGAAATCAACCCTGAAATTAAACCCCGGTATAAACCCGAGTATGAGCCCGAGTTCGAATCCAGGATCAGGCTTAAGCTTCTAAACCTGGAGATTCCGCACTCTCTACCGTCGCAGGGAGCATATGCTCTTTCAGCATCTCACGTACCCGGTCGGGAAGTGGAAGAGATTTCTGGAGCTTAAAGTCGTAATAGACAAGCACCGCCTTTCCCCTGACTTTGAGTTCCCCTTCCTGCCAGGCTTCATGCCCCACGGTAAAAGAACTGTTCCCGATCTTTTCAATAAATGTCCTGATTTCCACATCTGACCTGAAATACATCTGGGAAAGAAAATCAAACTCGATCCTGACAAGAATCAAATGCCATATTTCAGGAGACAGATCGAGGTCCGGGCTAAAAAGCCGGAATATGGAATTTCTCCCGATTTCAAACCAGACAGGAAGGACAGTATTATTCACGTGCCCGAGGGCGTCAATATCTCCAAAGCGTGGAGCAACCGTTGTTTTGAACATGCAAATTCCTTAGACCTTCAGACTCTTGGGGTTATGTATCCAGAAATCCCCGAGATTCCCGAGATTTTGATGGTATATTTTACGCTTAACTGCACTTACCCTGTTTTTTACATCTGTTTCCTATCCTCAGAGAGGGGCGTAGACGACAGCCAGGATTTTTGTGTCTTCGCTTCCCGCCACGTGGACATCATGCGGGACGATTGAATCGTAATAGATGCTGTCTCCTGCACTCAGCCTGTGGACGTCTTTCCCGTAAAAGATCTCGATTTCCCCGGTAAGGACATAGATGAACTCTTCACCTTCATGGGAAGAGAGCTTGTGGCTTTCCTCAGGGGAGGGGTGGATGTCAATGATGAAAGGCTCCATATGGCGGTCTGACTTATCCGAGGCGAGGGAGTAGAACTCCAGGGCGCTCTTTTTGGGCTGTTCGGTCTTTCCCGAAAAACGGACGACGTTCTCGGAAAGCCCTGCCCTGACTACCACAGGCCCACTCTGGGGCATGTCATCCAGAAAAGTACCGAGGCGGACGCCTAAAGCCCGGGCAATCTTTAAAAGAGGTGTCAAGGACGGAACCATGGCTCCGTTTTCTAACTGCTGGATTAATTCCACGCTGCTCTGGCTTGCTTCAGCCAGTTCTTCAACGGTCATTTCCTGGGCTTCTCTAAGCTGTAGGATCTTACTTCCGACACGGTTCTCATCTGACATTATGCTGTCCCTCATCTGTGTTTAAAGGTAGCGGACCCGGCGTGAAAATAAAACCGGGAATATGTAAATTGCCGATAAGGCGTATCTCTTTTTGCCAACATCTATTATAAAAATTATACGTTCAGGTGCATTATTAATCAGTGACTGAAACTTGAGAATGTGAAAAAAGAAAAAGGGGAAGGGTTTTGGTTGCCAATTTGTATTTGAGTGAGCTTCTGACACTCATAATATATAATGAAAAAGCCGTTTCCTGCGGGACCGGGAGTGGACAAGGGAGCCGAAAGTGGAAATGAAACCCGGAAGTGGACAAGGGGTATGAACTACAAAACAGAAATTCCTGTCAAGATCAAAAAACAAAAAAATGTACGAGTTTAAGCTCAAACATGCAAAAATCCGGATCTCAGATATTATAAAAAGAAATTTCGGATAGTAAATTAATAAAGCTCCGTTCTCCGGTCTTCAAAAACAGGAATGTTTCCCCGGACCTCTTTTTTATGTTCAATGTCCAGGTCGTGGACTATCACGCATTCCTTATGCCCGGCGTCAGCTTTTACCTCCCCCCAGGCATCAATAATCATTGACCCTCCGAAATAGCTTACATCCGGGGCATTTCCGGTCCGGTTACAGGCGATATGGGGGATCTGGTTTTCTATTGCCCTGGCTTTGATGAGGGTCTTCCAGTGATCCGAGCGGGGGTTAGGAAAAGCGGCGGTGGTAATAAGGAGGTCGGAACCGGCAAGAGTGAGTTTTCTCGCAACTTCGGGGAAGCGCAGTTCGTAACAGAGCTCAAAACCGAGTTTCAGGTTATGTTTTTTAAGAAAGATGGGCTCGATTGAGTCGCCCTTAGAGAAGTAACTGTTTTCGCTTTTGAAAGGATGAGTTTTCCGGTAGGTACCCACAAGCTTCCCGGATTCGAGGCAAAAGCCCAGGTTATAATAGAGGGTGGAAATTTCACTGTCTTTTTCCCCCTTTGAACCTGTATTTTTCAGAGAAGATTTTTCTACAATATCTCTTTCTGCAATGCCTTTTTCTGCAGTGTCTTTACCTACAACTGCTTTTTCAATTAAGGAGCCCATGAGGACACAATCACGGGTTTCGGAAAAACAGGATAAATTCTCAAAGGTCAGGCCGGGGAAGCTTTCCGCAGCCCGGTCAAAATTTTCATAGCAAAAACCCGTAGAAAAGACCTCAGGAAGCACGATAATTTCAGCTCCATTTTCTGCGGCTTCCGCTGCCATGGAGAGAGCGTTATTAAGATTTTTTTGCTTCATGCACTGCTGCACGTCCATCTGGACGCAGGCTACTTTCATGGTAAGAACACCGTCAGCTTTGATTAATTTTTAGCTAGTTAACGCCAAAACTTAAAAAATAATTTGACATTTCAAGGAAAAAAGCGGATTTTCAGGGAAGGAGAGTTGTTTGCTTGCTCTTCGCAACAAGGCCATCAAGGTCTATCCTGTGCTTGATTATCCCGGCAAGTACTTCGTTTGCAAACCTGGAAATCTCTTCGCTGTTTTCCCGGATTTCGTAGGCAGGGTCGTCAGGAGGAATTTCTATCCGCGTGACTTCGGAACGGTATTTTTTCAGGTGCGTGGCGGAGGCTTCACTTACAACCCCGGACTTTTCACAGTACTGATCGAGGTGTTTGCTGGTAATCCCAACAAGCTTCAGCTCCTTGCGAAAGCAGGGCCTTTCGAACAACTTCGAGATTACATGCACACCGACGGGAATCCGGAGGTCCAGATCTATTTTAAGGAGCTGAGTCCTTATAAGAAAATAAATGTTTTCGGAGTTTTCGGAAACCCCGGAAGTCCCGGAAACCGCAATCTCTGCAGATTGGGGGTCCACGGATGACTCGGGCATGGCATAGATCTTGGAAGGAGGGACTTCTATTTCCTGCAGAATTTCCAGGTCCCTGAGCGCCCTCAGGTAACCGGTCAGGATCAGGCGGTGTTCATCCACACCTCCGGCTTTCAGTTCCCTGGTAAGCCCGCTTATCGAGAGCTGTTTGTCAACCAGCAATTCAAAAATTTTAAGGTGAAGCTTCTCTATCATTTAAACCGACATAAAGATCAATTAACAATAATCAGATCTCAGATCAGGTAAAGGGAATTCCTGATAAGGGTATTCAGCCCGAAAGCTTTTTTCTCTGCAGGTGCCTCCACAGCCGAAGAGCATACGGAAAAGATTCCCTTTTGATATAAAGACCAAAAAGGCCAGCTGCAAGCCGCTTTGACTTGCCTCTCAAACATATGAGAAACTGCAGAGAGTGAACACAGTAACGGTTAATTATCCTACAAGATATAAAGTTTGTGAGAGATCCAGTAGTTCCGAACAACCCAAGTTCCGAATGCTGAATTTGACAATCATCATAT
>CBFCWE010000021.1:0-47488 GCA_965601435.1 uncultured Methanosarcina sp. | reverse complement strand
ATTAAGGGAACTGTTGAGTTTTAGATTGCCAGTTCAATGATTCGGGGACACCACCGCATTTTGAGAGAGGATACAACTTTTTCAGTCTAATTTATACAAAATCACTTTAATTTTTTAATTACTTTCGCTGGAACACCAACTGCTAATGAATTTTCTGGGATGTCTTTACAAACGACAGAACCACCGCCAATAATGGAATTCTCACCAATATTGACTCCAGCTAATAAAGTACAACCTCCTCCAATCCAAACATTATCGCCAATACAAATTTCTTTTTTAGTTTCTCCCTGATATAAGTAGGGTATGTCTGTCCTATTAAAGTTGTGGTTTGCAGGTATAATATAAGTGAGTCCAGCAATCATACAATATTTCCCAACATTTAGATTACCATGCCCAGCTATAACGCAGTGATGACCAATCCCTGAATAGTCATCAAGAAATATTTCACCACCATAAGGATCAACATAAGTATATTCATGAATTTTGACAGCTTTTCCAAGCCTTACTCCAATATCTCTTTCAGACCTTGCATTGATGATAACCCCTTTGTATAAATTGCAATCGTCCGAAATGTATATTTTTTCTGGGTAGTTTAAAGTTACATCCTTGTGGATATACACATTGTTTCCAAGATGATAAAGAGAATTTCGTAGAAGATGATATTTCACTTCGCCTCTAGCTCTTTGAATCGTATTTAGAAGTCTAGATATAGAACTCATAATAGTCCACTCTTATCAAGCTTCATCTCTTTCTTTTTTATCAAAATCTTTTATAAACTGTGATATGATGAAGTGAAGCCATTCAGGAATTTTCCCAAGTTTATTAAGTGTATACATAGTTACTAAAGAAGTAAACAGAATAACACTTGGAACTAAATATAAAATTGATTCTGAAACAAAGTCCTTCAGGACGGTTATAACTTCATCGATTAAACCATTAGAAAACAAATAGTTAAAAAAAGCTAAACTAATTATAAATAAAGTAGAAAATATAATTGTGAAACGCATACTTAAATTAGAAGCAAAAGCCATTTGTCCATCGAATTCTTCAATTTGTGCTCTTAGATCATTAACAGTAGTAATTAACTTATTATTTTTACTTATAAGCTTTGTATTTAGATCCATAGCAACTTCTATAGCAATGAAATTCTCTGATTGCATATATTCTTCTTTTATGGCGGTGGTAAGTACATCAATTGGTGTTTCTATTCTTGTCTCAAAAGCTTTCAAGGTTTTAATGCTTTTAGCTGTTGCTGATATGTCTGAATTCCAACTACATTTTTCAGGAGTGTAAGTAGAACGAAGATATTGAATGCCTTTGAAAATCATAGTGTCAATTTCTGAATTCGGTTTCTTCATTTCTCTTCTTATATCAATCAGGAGTTCAACTATAGCAGCGGTATTTGGAACGTTCACAAATTTACCACTTTTTTTATCTTGGAAATTGATCAGTCTTTTCACAATTTGCTCAGCTTCTCTGTGAAAACCACAAGTAAGAAGAGTTCTAGAATATCTATATATTTCGAATTCATTGTATGAGTCTAAATCTTTCAAATGAGTCATAACTTCATTCACAAAGCTAGTCAATTTAGAAGGCTGTACATTGATACCTAATTCTGTAAGAATATGATAAGCGGTTGCTTTCTCAAAAAGAGTTTTAGTTTCAACGTTGTCTAAGATCCACTTTAGTGTTCTCTCGGTCCTTTCGTGATTTTCACTTAAAAATAAATAGTAAACTTGAAGCATTGCGCAAGTTGCTCCCAGAACCTCGTCGTAACTCCCGTTCATATCGTGATCAAGCAGTTCATTCAAAATTATTTCACTGAATTGGTCAACAGGGATATTGAAATCCTTCAAAGTAAAAATTACATCAACTGTATACCAAAAGCTATCCGACCAAAAGCCTTTATCTTCATCAGGAGATTGAGAAATTAGCCAAGTTAATGAATTATGAACAACACTTTGATATTCACGGACATTGCTCACCGCAACTAACGTAATTTTTCCATTTATTTTTTTCTGGAAGTAAAAAATTCTAATCAATCCCTTATCTATTAAATCAGAACAATTATTCACAAATTCACTTATTTCATTTTCAGACCAAGCAGGATCAAAAACATAAGTTTCATGAACATCAAACACAACCGAGCTGGTAGTAATTTCACTTTGTTCATACTCAGCGTAAGGTAATTTGTTTATTTCAAGACTAGAAATGAAAAATCGAAAATCGAAGTTGGAATGTCCTGATTTGGTGATAATTGCAATTGATGGCCTTCCCTCAATTACATATTGCATACTATTTTCCCATAGATCACTATGCATTTGCCAGTCAACAAAAATTGTGGAAATTACAATTCGAAAAGGAAAATCTTGCCTTGAGCATAGGAACAGCGGTCTGTTTGAGTTTCTATCTTTTATAAGTACATTATAATTTTCAGGATTTTCCGGATTTAAGTATGTCCAATAAATTCCCTCTACGAGATTATTATTCAGACATCTTTGTGTCAGTTTCGATAATTCGATTTTTGAGGGATAATTAAGAATCGAATGTTTCTCTTGTCCCTCCCCAATTGAAAGAATACCAATGGAAGGTTTTTCATTTTGATCACGGATACGATTAACTGCCGAAACTTCGAAAGATTCAGGAAAAAACCCATATGACGGAAAGTTGGCTAATTTCATTTGGGAAGAGACAAAAATACCTTTACCTTTTTTTAAGAATTCATCAATTTCTCCCTTATGCTTTTGCAATGATTCTCTAACAAATTTGTCATTGCAAGCGTTTGAAGCTATGACGATTGCGTCATATTCGTTATCTTTTAAACTTGGATAAAGCTTTTCTATATTTTCTGCTGTAAAGCTGTCAAATGGGTATTTCAAATCATTGATCATTGGCCTTATATCTGCCCAGCTATATCGCATCATTTCACTTTCATTTTGGATAAGGGCTACTTTGTACATTTATATCCTCTGTAACAAAATAAAAGTTTTTAGAACCATTCGATATCAAAGAAACTTTCTAGAAAGCAGCTAATCTTCAGCCAAGACTATTTACACATGATCATGATTCAGTCGCAACCAAAAAGCAATTAATTGTGGTGAAAAAATTTGGTGTCACGCAAACAAATTATAGTTTTATGAAATAGATCAATCATTCATAATCATTCAATACTTGGTAATTGACACGACGTTAGGAATTCAATACATACGACGACCCAAAAACATTTTGTCACCAAAATATGTGGAACGTGTTAGAAACTCATAAATCTATAAGTTTACCTCCTATTATCGTGTTCAAAACATTAAATTCTTTGTCGAGTATGACCACATCAGCGTCTTTTCCTGCTCTTATTGACCCCTTCTTATCATCTAGTTTTAGCAACCTTGCTGGGTTAAAACTAGCCATTCTTAACGCACTTTCAAGAGATATTGGAGTGGTTTCAACTAAAACCTTTATCGCCTTGTTTAACGTCAAAGCACTCCCTGCAAGATTTCCATCAGGGGTAAAACAAGAGTTACCTTTGACATTCAGTGTGACCCCCAATATATCAAAACTTGTCATAGATGTACCGGCAGGAGTTACCGCATCTGTTATTAAAATAACATTGTTTTCAGTTTTAGATTTAATAATCATTTCCATGACTGCTGGATGAACGTGGTAACCATCAGAAATAATTTCTACTAATGTTGAATCATCATTAAGAAATACTCCAACTGGACCCGGTTCTCTATGATGCAAAGGAGGCATTGCATTGAAAATATGAGCGCAAAGCTTCAACCCCTCAGACACAGCTTTTTTTGTTATTTCATAGTTTGCATCCGAATGAGCTAACGAAGTGATAACATTCTTCTCATTTGCATACTTGATCAAATCAATAGCTCCTTCAAGTTCTGGAGCTAAAGAAAGTATTCTTACATTATGATTGGAAGCTACACAAATCTCTTCGAATCTTTCTATAGAAGGATCCTCTAAAAAGTTTATATTATGAGCACCAGCTTTTTTAGGGTTTAAGAAAGGTCCTTCAAGGTGAATACCCAATATATTTGCCCACCCTGTTGGTTTCTCTATAGCTTCAGAAACTGCACTCATTGTTCTAAGCAATTTTTCGTTATCAACGGATATAGTAGTAGGTACAATCGAGGTAGTTCCACATTTTGCGTGTGCTTTAGACATATTATAGATAGCTTCGTAGGTTCCATCGATGGCTAAACTTCCTCCTCCCCCATTTACATGAATATCAATGAACCCTGGTACAACTAGATTGCCCCTAGCATCTACAATATCTGCTGACAAATTCGGAGAATCTGGTTCTCCCTCCCCTACATCAATAATTTTTCCATGAGAAATTACCAAGAAACCTCTATCAATAATTGTATCTTCTGCATATATTGTGCCATTTATCAGTAAAAGATCAGCATTTTGCATGAAGTTCACCTATTTCATAAAGACATTTCTAAATAATAAATAACTGATATAACTATAGATCTTCCTTTTAATTAATATTTTGATATGTTTTGATTTTTCCTAACAAAAAACAAAAATAAAAAAAAATAAATATATAATTATTGATTAATGTATGGAGATATAGAATAGTATTCTGAACTTTTCCTCGATCAAAAAGGATACGGACTTACTTTACAAGCACATTGAATTTATGAATAATCTTCTCTCAAATATAGATTTTTTTATTCTTGACCTTTATTTTCATAGAGAATGATTTGGGGTGTGTTTTTTTATATTTTTGCTTATTATTAAAAATCAGAACCTAAAGGCACAAACATCAATTTGCATATTGATCTTAGAGATGAATTAACAGGAAAAACATGACTTTATTTCGGTTCTTTTGCGTAAAAATAGGATCAGAATATTGTTCAGTGCAATAAGTAATTCCCTATGTTTGGAGGAGTTGAGGTATAAAGGAACAAAACGAATGTTTTTATCTTTGAGCTAATTGTCTTTACTACTCATTACTTCGAATCTGATGATAAGCAACGGCTCCCAGGAGAATCGGGAGATGAGATAGAGAAAGGGCAAAAATGAGCGAGATGGAAACTTGCTGCTTTTAAATGTACATTGCCGGAGGGGGTTCGATCGCTCGAATTCGGACAAGCGGATGCGGGGGGAGGGGCAGATCGAAGCAGCCCGCCAACCGAAAAAATATATTTTAATAGAATCCAAATTTCTGACCTGAATAAAACCCGGAAACCGGAATTAAATCCCAGTCCCCGGCTGAAAGTTCTCCACAACAATCTATTCAAAACTCTCATTACACCCCATCAAGATCCACAACCCGGGCTTCCGGGAACCTTCCTGCAAGCATCTCTACGGTTTCGGGGTGGCAGGTGAAGTAAAAGAGCTGGTTACCCGGGACAAGGTCCTTTATGGCTTCACAGGTGCTTTTGCAGCGTTCGGGGTCAAAGTTCACCAGCACGTCATCAAAAACGATGGGAAGAGATTCCGAGTGCCTTCCGAATTCCCTGATAAAACCGAAACGAAGGGAGAGATAAAGCTGTTCGGCTGTCCCCCGGCTGAGTTCCTGGACGCTCTTCTGGCGGCCTTCTCGGTCTTCAACGTAGATTTCGGAGGAGTTGAGAGGGGAATAAATCCGCGTGTACCTGCCTCCGGTGATCTTTGAGAAAAAGGCCTGTGCTTCCACGATGACTGCGGGCTGCCTTTCCTTTTCATAGACTGCGATTGCTTTGGCAAGGACTTTCCGGGCAAGGACGAGGGATGCCCATTCCCTTGACTTTTCATGAAGGTCTTCCCGCAGGCTTTCCTGCATTACCCTTGCCAGGGAAGCTTCACTTCCGTGTTCGAGCTGTTCGATCTGGTTTCCTATCGCCCCGCGCCTGTCCAGGTTCTCGGAGCTCTCCTGTTCAAGGGTTTCCAGGCATTCCTCCAGCCTGCTGTTTTCTTCTTCCAGGCCCACGCTTGAGGCCGGCAACGTCCAGGAAATGTACAACACCGGAGTAATCACGAAAGAGCAGTTCCTGGATAGGGATCTGGCTATTTACTTTTCCCCTTTTTACATCTTTAGAATTTTACTAACTATTCTCTCAAAAGCCTTCTTTGCAGGTGAATCGCTTCCCTCAAACATCAGAGGTCTGCCGCTATCACCCCCTTCGCGAATACATTGCTCAAGAGGGATCTCACCTAGAAAAGGAACACTTTCTTCCCTGGCTAGATCTTCGCCTCCACCCTGCCCAAAAATATACGCTTTTTCGCCACATTTTCGGCATACAAAATAGGACATATTTTCAATAACACCCAGTATTTTGAGATTTGTCTTCTTTGCCATCCTCAGGGCTCTGCATGCAACTTTTGAGGAAACATCCTGAGGTGTTGTGACAATAATTATACTCATATTGGGAAGGAGAATTCCCGAAGTGATCGCAACATCTCCTGTGCCAGGAGGTAGGTCGATTATCAGATAGTCGATGTCCCCCCACAAAGTTTGGGTCAAAATCTGTTTGATTGCTTTATGAATCATTGGACCCCTCCAGATAACTGGCTGATTTTCCTTGACGATAAACCCCATTGACATTACTTTTATTCCGTGTTTTTCAAGGGGCAGGATCTGATCCTCAGCAGTTGCTTTAGGCTGTCCGGTGATGCCCAGCATTTTTGGGATAGTGAATCCATAGATATCAGCATCAAAAATTCCCACCTTAAAACCCTTTCTGGCAATGGCTGCAGCTATATTTACCGCTACCGTAGATTTTCCAACTCCTCCTTTTCCACTGGCGACAGCGATAAACTTAGCAGATGATTTTATGTGTATCTTAACTTCTTCTTTGGCGGATGCATTACGCCTTTTCTCATTCACTGAAATTGTCTCTGCCATTCCAATTCCCCCCTTAAAATTGTATCAAGTATGACTCATGCAAAGTATTAGCACTTCGTGAGCCGATTTCTATTATGATATTATTCGAGACCACAACATCTTTGTAAACATAAATGCCCCATATTTCTTCAATTCTTTATGGTTTATTTTTAAGGGTTCATACTCTCATATGATAATCTAGAAGCTATTATTGCATTGGGCTAATCAATCCCTAATTTCTCTATATATAGCCATTTTCTGCCACTTATAAAAATCATCTTTTAACCATTGCATAAACTCCGATGGCTAGCAGATGATATTGGCAAGCATCACGGCAATGGTAGTGTTTCTTACAAATTCATACTGTAATAGCTCCATCATGCAAACCCTTCAATGCTTTTTCAAAACCCTATGTGGAAAACCGTGAGCAATTAAATCGATCGGACACTCATAGGCTGCTTCCAGGTCTTCCGGAAGTAATTCCTTTGAGTTATGGTAATACAGTTTGCGGTTTAAACAGGCAATCTTATCGACATGGACAGAGATAGCACCTATATCATGTGATACCAGAACAATAGCCATTTTTTCCTTGAGTTTTTCTAACAGTTTATAGAATTCTTCCTGTCTCACAATGTCTACACCTGTTGCAGGTTCATCCAGGAGAAGTAATTTAGGGTCTGCAGCCAGCGTCCTGGCTATGAAAACTCTCTGCCTCTGTCCGCCAGAGAGACTTCCGATTATCCGGTCCTTATAATCAAGCATCTCCACTATCTGAAGAGCTTCAAGAGCCTTTTTCCTGTCGCAGTCACTGTATCTTCTTAGCAAACCGACCTGACCCAGGCGGCCCATCAACACAACTTCCCAAACACTTATAGGGAAATTTATATCAAGGAGGCTGTACTGGGGGACATACCCGATATACTTTCTTGCTTTTTGAGGGTTTTTCCCGAAAACCGTAACTGTTCCCCTGCTGGGTTCTACTAATCCTAAAATAACCTTAAAGAGGGTGGATTTTCCCCCACCGTTAGGTCCGATAATGCCAAGAAAATCGTGCTCTTTTACAACAAGATTTACATCTTCAAGTATAGGAGTGCTATTATAATGTACCCACACATCCTTCAGGACTACAGCTTCATTACTCATATTCGCGTCAGGATTAAACAGGTATCTCTACCTTTACCTGGAAATTATTGGATAAATCAGGCTTTAGACAGATTTTTAAGCAGATTTTTTGGACAGTTTTTTCAATCTATCCTTTATATCTTGTAGCTCGTCTTCCAGGGATTCGAGCGTCTCTTCAAGGTAGGCGATTTCCCCCTCCCTTGAAGGCTCAGGCCAGGGAACTTCGCAAGGAATGTATGGTTCGGGTGTATAGTAAGGATCAGGATGCGGATACCATTTGCACCAGAAACCCCTGCCGAATCCGAAGTGTCTGTATCCACGTCCGGGCGCACCTCGATAACCAGCAAAGTACCCCCTCCCCCTTTCCATTCTGGAATAAGGTGGAGTTGTAGGGAAAGCAGTTTCTTGAAGTGCATCTGTTTTGTATTGCTCGATTACCTCTCTAACCGTACCTCTGACGCCCGTTACTACTTTTATGCCGGCATTTGAAAGGACCGGTAATGCATTTGGGCCGATGTCTCCTGTTAACATTACGTCAATACCTTTATTTGCTACTGCCTGGGCGGCCCGGACTCCTGCACCCCCCCGCGCTGAAGCTCCCGGGTTTTCAAGCACTTCAAATTCCATCGTCTCAGGATCAACGATAACAAAATACCGGCATCTTCCCAGGAACGGGTCTACGGAAGCGTCCAGATTCCTCTCAGTAGCTGTTACACAAATTTTCATTTGTTCCCCCCAAATTATTAAGGAATCTCAAAAAAAATATAGGCTTTCAAATAGCTTTCAAATAGCTTTCAAATAGCTTAACATCAGTTTTTTGTCATTGAAACACTGTTTTGCTATTGGAACACTGTTGATTCCCTTATTATAACCCCTTTTTATATATATGAATTTATTATAAGTAATTTCTGTTTTGCTAAGAGGTCACACAGGTTTTCATAAATAATACATATTAACCAGTAAAAAATATCACAATTCCAATCTAAAACCTGTCTTAACCTCCGAAAAAGCATTCGGGAATCTCCTGGAAATTTCTTCTTTATGAACGGTGCAGTGACAGGGACCAATAAGGGTTAAGCCTTTAAGCAGGTCGTACTCGGTACTTCCATGAAACCCACCGATTATGCCCACCACCACACCGAATTTCGATGCCTTGTCAATGATTCCGGCAAGTCCCGGGTGGGAACACCCGGTAATAACATACAAACCCCTTCCCGAATCCAGAATAAGGGACTGTTCTCTTATGCCCGTACCAAGTTCCCCTGTACTACGGATATTCTTGCAAATTTCCCGTGCCCCGGAAACCTCAATTAATTCCGCCATTGAAGCTATTTCATTTTTCAGGCGATTTGAAAATGAGGCAGGTGCATAGACTTCAATTTCCGGGTTTATATTTAACAAAGCAAAAAGTCCGCCGGTATGATCCCCATGCTCATGAGATAATACTACTTTTGTAATCTCCCGGGAAGGGATATTGAGCATTCTCAAATTATATAGTAGTGCATTGCCATCCCCACCAGTGTCGAAAAGGACACTTTCGTCTTCTGCCTTTATATGGCAGGAAAAACCCCAACCACTAATTAAACCTTCCTTTGCTTCGTTATCGTACACTACCGTTAATTTCAACTTTTCCACTCCCATTCCAGCCTTTCTGTTCCGATTCCCGCTTTTTCACTTTTACTCCAGCATTTGTGCTCCAATTCCCGTTTTCCTACGCCATTAGTCATCAAGCTTTTTCTTTATATTTTCCCAGAGGCCTTTGACTCTTTTCGAAAATTCACCATCTGAATACTCTATAACAGTCATTTCCTGCATCATAGCTTTTGTCGGTGTATCGTCATAGGGCAGTTTACCCGCAAGTTCGATTCCATGCTCTTTGCAATACTCCTCGATAACGCGGGAATTTTTCTCATTTATATCGTATTTATTTATACAGACCATAGCCTGAATATTGAAGTGGCCTGCAACACCCAGTATCCGCTCAAGATCGTGTATGCCGGATACACTTGGCTCGGTTACTGCCAGAACCAGGTCAACACCTTTAATTGAAGCAATCAAGGAGCACCCGGTCCCCGGAGGGCCGTCTATGAGAACCAGATTTCGATCATATTTTTCTGCAAGTTTTCTGGCGTTTTCCCTGACAACCGCAACTAACAGCCCACTTGCCTCCTCTGCGATGCCGAGTCTTGCATGTGCCATTGGCCCGAATCTTGTTTCGGAATTGCAGGCATATCCTGCTTTTCGTTCAATCAAGCTGATCGCTCCTTCCGGACAGACATATGCACAGACCCCGCAACCTTCGCATGCATAAACATCAATCCTGATATCATTGCTTATGGCATCAAACTTGCAGGCATCCCTGCAAATGCCACATCCGGTACAGATGGTTTCATCAATAGAAGCTATTTTTAATCCGGAAAAATCCATGGTTTCAATTATTTCGGGTTTCAAAATTAGATGCATATCGGAAGCATCAACATCACAGTCAGCAATCACGGCACTTTCTGCAAGCGAGGCAAATGCCGCTGCAATAGTCGTTTTCCCGGTGCCCCCTTTTCCGCTTATTACAGTAAGCTCTTTCATGTTCCCGCTCCCTCCAGGTAACCTGCTTCCTCTAAGGCAAGCTGTACCCGTATCTTATCCAGCAGCTGCACAAATTTTTCCCTCCACTCAGGCATCCTGCTAACAAAAGGAATTCCTTCGGAATACAAACGTGCAATCTCACGGTCATGCCGTATCTTCATAAGAACAGGAATTCCCTCTGTTTCGCAGTACTTCTCCACCCTGTCGTCACCGATATCGGAACGATTGATTATTATGCCGAAAGGTATCCCCAGTTTCTTTATAACGTCAATAGTGAGCAGCAGATCATGGAAGCCAAAGAGCGTAGGTTCTGCAACAAGGATACAATAATCCGAACCCCTGACAGAAGTGATAACCGGGCACGCCGTACCCGGAGGGGCATCAAATATTACGGTTTTGCTTTCATCTGCATATTTTTTCAAAACTTTGATAACCGCAGATACCAGCGCTTCTCCGATATTCAATGCACCCGAATAGAACTCCAGGTTTTCGCCTTTTGCTTTTTCTTTTGCTTTTTCGATTATTCCGATGCTTCTGTTTTTATAAACGATTGCGGCTTTCGGGCACACCAGGGCACATCCGCCGCAGCCATGGCAGAGTGCCGGAAAAACAAGTATATCTTCCGGCAGTACGGCAATTGCATTGAACTGGCAAAACCCGGAACATTTGCCGCAGAAATCACATTTTGTCCTGTCCACGATGGGCACTAAAATATTTACATCTTCAATCTTTTCAAGGTCCAGGCCCAAAAATAAATGGCAGTCGGGTTCCTCAACGTCACAATCAAACAACTGTACATCTTCAATTGAAAGGGCAAAATTAACAGCTACCGTTGTTTTCCCTGTTCCTCCTTTTCCGCTTGCAATTGCAATTTTCGTATATTTAGCCTCCAGCCGGTTTTCATATTTACTGTTCCTCAGGAATTTACTCTGTATGTGATGTGAGCCTGCTCAGGCCTGATACCTTCTCCACAACTTTTTCAACATCTTCAGCCTCTTCCGGCATCCGGAGCATCTTCACAAAACTATCGTGAAGATTGTGAAAGGGGCCTTCACCGATTTCACCCACAATCACAACATTGACCCCCTGACTTTTCAGAAATTCTGCAGTCTTAAGACCTCTTTTCCTTTCAAGACCCGAGGCAGGGTTCCGGTTGACCTGCCAGCTTTTTATTTCGTCACCTTCGAGTTCGAAAATAATAAAATACGGAGCCCTTCCAAAATGCCGGGAAACTTTTGATTGCAGACCTTCCGGTTCCAGGACGGGAACTGCGATTTTCATTGCTGACATCTTTCCGGGCTTTGCATTGATAACCAGATGTTCCAGATTCTTGACCTCATTTTTCACCGTTTTTTCGATTTCCTCAGAAAGCATCTCCACTCTTTTAAGATCGGCATTACCCTCGATTTCAATTTCAATCTCCCCGAATACCACCAGACCGGACTTTCGAAGTCTGATTTCTTCGACCTGTTTCACGCCCTGAATACTGGCGACATTCTGCCTGGTTCTCGTAATCGAATCCCTATCCAGCCATGCGTCCATCAGTGTCAGTACGGAGTCCCAAGCAATACCGATTCCAAGTTTGAATATCATAAGCGAGATAAGCAGCACCCCGACACTATCGAGCCACATTATGCCAAGGATTGAACCTGCAATTGCAATGACAACTATCAGGGAGCTAAAAACGTCTGTGTAGGAATGCAGCGCATCAGCAATCAAAGCCTGGGAATCTATCTGTCTGCCGACTCTGGCTTTGTATTGAGATAAAGCATACATTGACATCGCCGAAAACAGGGCTGTGCCAAGGGCGATACCCTGCAGTTTTATCTCAACAGGATTTTTGATGTTCAGCAGTGCCTCGTGTACAAGTTCGATTCCGGAAAAGAGGATTATAACCGAAACAAAAAGTGAAACCAGGTTGTCTGCCTTATAGTAGCCATAGGGGAATTTCTCTGCGCTGCCTTTCAGGCTGAGCTTAAGCCCGACCCAGACGGCGAATGAAGTAAAAATATCCAGTGATGTATGCACAGCATCTGCGATCAGGGCCGAACTCCCGGAATGAAACCCGACAAAGCCTTTCAGAATTGCAAGAAAAACTAAGGTAAAGGTTGAGTTCCTTGAAGCATTTGCCCCTAACAGTAAGTTTTCCTGTACAACCATTCTCCCGCATCACTCCTGAAATGCACATACGGGAAGCATATATTTTGGGAGTTGATATTCGGCCCCTTCCTTTCCGGGACTTTTTTTTCAAAAAGATGTTCACCAAACTTCATCGCCTTCTCCATGCCTGCCAAGAAGGTTTCGGAATTTGTCCCACTTAGAGAATATTACGTTATACTGGATTTTATAATAATTTATATAAAAAAATAGATTAGTTCCTGCCCGGACAAAATAATTTACCTGAAGCCTGAACGCATTTTAATAATGATATTCATAGGTAATCTCATGAATGAAAGCCTGAAGAGAACTCTCCTTAAAAAATGCAGTGAGATGGAAATTCCCCTTGTCGGAATAGCCAGCAAGGAAAGGTGGAAGCACCCTCCGTTTCGGCCCTGGATGCCGGAGGAGTTTTTCCCGCAGGCAATCTACCCCGAAGCAAAGTCCGTGCTCGTGATCGGGCTTCCTATCAACCTTCCGGTGCTCGAAAGCTCTCCTTCCATACATTACAGTGAGCTCTACCGGACCGTAAACATCCTGCTCGACCAGTACACCTACCGCCTGTCAAATTTCCTGACCGAAAAAGGCTATCCTTCAATTTTCATTCCAAGAGACGGGTACGGCTCAGGCAAGGTGCTTCTGGAAAATCCGGCTGCCTTTTTTTCACACCGGCATGCAGCTCTTCTTGCAGGGCTCGGGAATTTCGGGGTAAATAACATGCTCCTCACCGAAAAATACGGCCCTCTTGTGCGCTTTGGCTCGGTATTCACCAGCGCAGAACTGCCCCCGGACCCCTTAATTGAGGAGAAGCTCTGCACCCGTTGCATGCGCTGTGTACGTATGTGCCCCTCAAACGCCCTCGATGAAGCCGATTACCCGGAGGGAAAGACCGACAAGAAAGCCTGCACTTCCTACAGCCTGGAGCTTGCCAGAAGCCATATATCCCCATGCGGCATCTGCATCAAGGTCTGCCCCGTGGGAGAAGACCGGAAGCTGTACGGAAGGGAAGATGCCTCGATCTACGCCAGGAAAGAAGAATTCCCGGAATACCACAAAGCCTGGGAGCACGTCAGGGCCTATGGAGGAAATTGAAGGCAATTTTAGGGGCTTGATGGTAATTGGGAGGAGGGTTCTCGCATGGTGGGAATTGGAAACATTGTGGGAAAAGTGAAGGTGCAAGTCAGGACATATGGAAGAAAGTAAAGGCATCGCCGGGTGCCCATTCTTTTTTACGTCCACGCTTTCCCCACAGGTATTTTTTGGGTGGTGGGGGCGAGTTACTGAAAAACATAAGCCTACGAATCTCTCAACGTTTTTTTCAAATATGTGGTATGTGCTCGTTTTTTCATATTTAATCAATGACTCGCCCCCACGACCTATTCTGAATTTGAGTATTTTTTTCAGAAACTTCTTTCAAGAAACAACATTCAAATCACTCTTCAACAACCAGCCCCCATATCCTTTTCAACGGCAACTCCGCCTTCAACTCATCATCAAACTTTTCGTAATACTTGAATATCTCGTGAAGTATATTCCCCTGGTCCCATAAACGTATAGTGAAAAATGCGTCCTTTGCTTCTTTCCTGGCTTCTGAATTATAGCCGCCCCATGAAACGAAAAGACCCTGTTCTGCCCTTACCTTTGACATCACACCCTGCAGCTCCCTCAGGACCTTGACATCTGCAGGCGTGCAAGCCCTGTACAAGACTGTTAATTCCTTCCAAGATTCCATTAGTTATCTTGGAATCGAAATAATTGAGAACTCCATCCCAATGGTTTTTTACGGTCTTTGATGCTTCAATTATTGACTATAGATATCCCTGGCTATAGTAGTTGATTACTGAGCTGGAATAAGTTCTTCAAGGTTAGTAAACTAATAGTAATGATTAAGGGGGAAATATAGCCAGAATCAGAGTCTTAAGACCTAAAGTAACGAACTTTCAGGATTGGAAAGGCAAATTCGACAGGAAGCTGACGGTTTGAAAGAATAGCGTATGGACTTTACACGAGCTGTATTATGATGAAGCCCATTAAAGCTTATGTCGTTCATACCTTTAAAGATGACAAATTGGACATGGCAAAACAGCATGTAAGAATTTCAAGCTTTTGGAAATCGGACCGAAATTAAGCCCTCTGGCAATCGGCACTCAACTCTTCCGGGAGGAGACAAGGTTGAAGAGATTGCTACTGGAGATTTGGTCTTGAATTTTTAATCAATGGGGGGTAACGTTATGACTGACGACAGAAAGAACCCTGAAACGGGCAGAGCAGACAAACAAGAAACCGGTAGAAGCATGCCGAACCGCGACTGGTGGCCAAACCAGTTGAAGCTCGAGATCCTGCACCAGCATTCTTCCAGGTCCAACCCTATGGGCGAGGACTTCAACTACGCGAAAGAGTTCAAGAGCCTTGACCTGGCGGCTGTGAAGAAAGATCTTGCGTCGCTGATGACTGATTCGCAGGACTGGTGGCCGGCGGACTTCGGCCACTATGGTCCTTTGTTCATTCGCATGGCATGGCACAGCGCCGGCACCTACCGCGCCGGTGACGGCCGCGGCGGTGGTGGTAGAGGCCAGCAGCGCTTCGCGCCGCTTAACAGTTGGCCGGACAACGTCAACCTGGACAAGGCACGTCGCCTGCTCTGGCCGATCAAGCAGAAGTACGGCCGGAAGATTTCATGGGCCGACCTCATGATTCTTGCGGGCAACGTCGCCATGGAAACGATGGGATTCAAAACGTTCGGTTTCGGAGGCGGTCGCGAGGACGTCTGGGAGCCGGATCAGGACGTATATTGGGGCTCTGAGGACACGTGGCTGGGTGGTGATAAACGCTACTCCGGTGACCGGGACCTCGAAAATCCGCTCGCTGCCGTGCAGATGGGGCTGATCTATGTCAATCCTGAAGGCCCGGACGGCAATCCGGATCCGATAGCGGCGGCCAGGGATATCCGCGAGATTTTCGCTCGCATGTCCATGAACGACGAAGAGACCGTTGCGCTCATCGCTGGCGGGCACGCCTTTGGCAAAACCCACGGCGCCGGCCCTGCGTCCCATGTCGGGCCTGAACCGGAAGCTGCCAGTATCGAGGAGCAAGGCCTCGGTTGGAAGAGCAGCTTCGGCACCGGCAAAGGCGGTGACACGATCAGCAGCGGCCTGGAGGTCACCTGGACCAACACGCCAACGAGGTGGGCCAACAACTTCTTCAGGATCCTGTTCGGCTACGAATGGGAATTGACGAAGAGCCCGGCCGGTGCATATCAGTGGCAACCGAAAGGCGGCGCAGGCACCGGCACGATTCCTGATGCCCACGACCCGTCCAGGCGTCACGCGCCAAGCATGCTGACAACTGACCTTTCCTTGAGGTTCGACCCTGCCTACGAAAAGATTTCAAGGCGCTTCTACGAGAACCCGGATCAATTAGCGGAAGCATTCTCACGCGCGTGGTTCAAACTAACGCACCGCGACATGGGTCCGCGCGCACGCTATCTCGGCCCGGAGGTTCCTGCCGAAGAGCTCATCTGGCAAGATCCCATCCCTGCGGTCAATCACAAGTTGATCGATGAGAAGGACATTGCCTCCCTCAAGGGCAAGGTCCTTGCCTCAGGGCTGTCGATCCAGCAACTGGTTTCGACCGCCTGGGCGTCGGCGTTCACCTTCCGTGGCTCCGACAAGCGCGGCGGTGCGAACGGCGCACGAATTCGCCTTGCGCCGCAGAAGGATTGGGAAGTCAACCAGCCATCCAAACTGGCGAAAGTGCTGAACACTCTCGAAGGTATCCAGAACGAATTCAACAGCGCGGCCTCTGGCGGCAAGAAGGTCTCGCTTGCTGACCTGATCGTTTTGGCTGGTTGTGCAGGTGTCGAGCAGGCTGCGAAGAATGCCGGTCACGATGTGACGGTCCCCTTCTCGCCAGGGCGCATGGATGCCTTGCAGGAGCAGACCGATGTAGACTCCTTCGCCTTACTCGAACCGATTGCTGATGGCTTCCGCAACTACCTCAAGAGCCAATACACCGTATCAGCCGAGGCATTGCTGGTTGACAAGGCGCAATTGCTGACGCTGACCGCACCAGAGATGATGGTGCTCGTTGGCGGTATGCGCATGCTAAACACCAACTTCGGACAGACCCAGCACGGCGTTTTTACCCGGAAGCCGGAAGCGCTAACAAACGACTTCTTCGTGAACCTGCTCGACATGGGCACGGAGTGGAAGGAGGTATCGGACGCAGGGGACATGTTTGAAGGGCGCGATCGCAAGACTGGGAAAGTCAAGTGGACCGGCACGCGTGTCGATCTTATCTTCGGTTCGAACTCCCAGCTCCGAGCTCTGGCCGAGGTCTACGGAAGCGCGGACGCGCAGGAGAAGTTTGTCCAGGACTTCGTGGCGGCCTGGGCAAAGGTAATGAACCTTGATCGCTTCGACCTCGCCTGATCGAGTATAAATGGCTTCAAGGGTTTGAAGATCTTCAAAACAAACGACTTTGCTCAGGCTGAAGAAAGGTATCAGTCGCTTGACAAGATAGGGCAGAAACATATGATTGGCAACCTTGTGGCCGATCTGAGCCATGTCACCATTCCAGCTATTCAGAGACGTGCAATCGAAAAATTACGGCGGGCTGATGAGACTTTGCAGTATCTGTAGAGCCAAAAGGAGTTCGAGGATATGTCGAAATAAAGAAGGCTATCCTCGAATTCTCTATTTTTTATCGCGAAATCGCCCAGTGATTGCTTTCATTTTGACTTTTGGATTGCCTGATTGTTATGCGAGATTACTATTTCCGCAAGTTAAGAATCTCTATTAATCAACGAACTCACTCATTCCAGGCCCCACTTCTTCCTGAACTCGAGCTTCTGCTGGCTGTTCATCCAGTGGCTGCCGTCACAGTAGGGCTTGTTCTCTGACTTCCCGCAGCGGCAGAGGGTTACTCTGTTCCGGGATTCGTACATGCTGCGATCTGCAGATTCAATGGGGATACCACCTCGAACCCAAAGGGGGCCCTCACAACCTTTTTCTTTGTCGTGAACCAGTACAATAGATGGTTTAAATTCTTTTTCAAAGGGTTTGCCTGTCTTCTTGTCCCACAGGACCAGCCGTCCCGACGGGCAGATCATGGCTTCCTCTATGGCGGTTTGTCGGGCTTCTGGGTCGTCTGATTTTTGTATGAGGTCCCTTATTCCGCCAGACCGCTGGCAGAAACGGGAATGATCGCAGAGCTCGTAGGCATCGGTGAGTTTTAGATCAGGACCTTCAAACGTTTCCGCTTTTTCCAGGTAAGGCTTTCTGATGGCTGTTTCGCTACCGTTAAAACCGATCTTGCGGTGGGTTCCATCACAGAAGGGCTTGTTTTCGGATGAGCCACAGCGGCATAAGATATAGGCATCCTGCCGAGGGTATTCCTTTATATCAATTAATTCTCTGGTATGACCAGCGTCGTCGGTGACAATTATCTGTTCGAAAAGCGGCACTCCACCTGTAACCCGATACGGTCCATCTTTGATTATCTTAATCCTCATTTCTTTCTCATTGACTGCCATAACCATAGTCTCCCATTACCTCTTATAATGCAGTAATGGATGTTTAGTCTGACTATTCACCTCTTTGATGATTCCTCCACGTATACACGCTCAAAGACTATCCCAGTCTGGACATCGGATATTTTCGTAATTAAGAGGACAGCCACTTTAAGGTGGGGTGGCCGTCCGCAATTTGATTTTTTCTTTAAAGAGTTCCAGACGCTCCTCAAGTTTCATAACTTTAGAATACAGGCACTATCTATAAATTCGTTATTATTTTCAATCAGTAAAATGTTATTTTTCAGTCGAATATCTCACAGCTTGCTGCTGTATGGAAACTGCCCAGAACCGCAGAAATATTCCATTATAGGACTATACGTACTTGAAATACAAAATCAAGTACAACAGAAGTTGTGGTTGAATTTGTGATTTATACAGTTGAAGGTCTAACCCGATTGATTTTTTAGTTCAACCGCGTAACACCTATATGTTATTTCGCTACGGGTCCTAAAGGAAAAGAACGATAATACAACATGAAAGAGTTATGAGAAGAAGGAGCCAGCCTGAATGAGAGATAATTTAAGGCATTTTAATCTAGACCCCGAAGAAAAATACCCATCTGACGGCCTGCGCCATGTGGAATTAAATGCTGAAAGAGTACTTGTTCTGTTGCCGAAATCAATCGTGGAGCGTACGAGGGATTGCATCCAGCTCAACTGCGACGGAGAGGAAGGCATTGTTGTCCTTGTTACTGCGGAAGCAATCGAGTTGAGACTGCCAACCGTTGAATGGACTATGGGGGCGTACGGGCCAGCTGCATCAAGCAGATTCTGGAAGCGGATCCAGGTAAGTGAAATTACTGACCAAGAATTGGGAACCCTCCTGAAAGGAGCTCTAAAGGAACGCCATGGAGAGTTCAGAAGCTGCAGATATTGCGGAAAACCTTATCCTCCCGAGCATATGCATAGCAAGGATTTGTGCCAGGGATGTGCTGAAAAGTATTTAGGAGTTATACACTAATGAAAAAGAAACTTATTGAAATTGCTCACCCAGTGGAGGCAATCAACAAGGCTTCTGCGCAGGAGGAGATTCGAGTAAGCTGCTGTCCCCCTGCTCCGCTTGATACTGAAGACCTTGGGAGAATATGGGGGTTCGCTTTCAAGTATAATGCATATGAGAAGCTTGGCTCATTTGAAGCCGTCTGTAAGCTCGCTCATGAGAGGGAAAAAGTTTTCATGGATACTGGCAAATGGATCGGAACGCTTGATGAGCTGCGAACCTGCTTATTCTTTGAACAGCGCCGCTGGCGCCATATGGGTGAAGACCCTGAGGGAGAATCACTTCACAGAGTAATCCAGCTCTATCTGACAATCTGCGACCAGTGGAGCGAAGTCGAACCCGAGGCTTCTGTTTCCCACGATCCTTTAGACGGTGGTGTTTAACTTCCCCTTGGAAAGCTCAGAGGCTGGACCCCGAATCCGTTGCCTTTGACCTCGCTGGGCAACCCTACAGCATTGAATGAGAACCTATTGACTCTCAGCTACCTGGCCTTTTATAGCTTTCTCGCTTTTTATTCTTCCTGTCATAACCTGCCTTTCTTACTCTCTAAATCCCCGGCGGCCCACAAATAGGCCTTTCCTGCAACCATTCTTTTAACCTTCCCCTGCTCATGCAGGGCATTTAGCCTTACCCGTACAATTCTGGAGCCACACCCTAATTGTTTCGCGATCATTGACGTGGTTTTCCACTCTTCCGATAGTGTTCTGAGTATTTTCTTATCGGTGAATATACGAATCCATTTTCCCTTGGCATTTTTCGGTCTGTCTTTAATAGTAACCATCTCCTCTACTGGATGCGGTAGGGTTTCTGTAAGGGAATTTTTCCGGATCAATTTCGAGATGTTCAAAGCTGGTCTAGAATTCGATTTAGAAAAGCGACCCTCTTTATTTTCCCTCTTCTTTCCTCTCCTGACCCGGTTTTAACCTCCAGAGAAAGAAACTCCCGTAATCGCCTTTCTCGATTTTCCCTGCCTTTTGAAGCGATTTGAGGACCTTTATAACCCCGTGGCTGCAAAACCCTGTTTTCCTGGCGATATCGCTGGTGGAAGCCCATTCAGTCGTGACGTGAGAAAGGACCAGCTCGGGCGTTATCTATGACATCCATCTCCCGTTCTTATCACGGGGTATCGTGGGTTTTGTTTCTTCTGGTATTTCTGGCATAATCTTATTTCCCTGATTGGCACTGTTTCAGGATAGTGCCATTATTTTCTAGTACGTGTTATCAGCTTCAGTTTCCTGTCTGATAATGTCCGGGATTGCAGGGGAAACAGCATACAAGCCGCATGAAACAGGCAGGAAATTTTTACAGCACGGTTTCCCATACAGGGGACTCAAACCTCCGTGTTCGGGAGCTTTGAACCTGCAGTCCCCTTTTTCTCCATCCCTTCTGTTTCCTTTTATTTTCCGTGCATCTATGTCCCGAAGCCTTTGAAAGCCTCAATCCTGTCAAGGGTTGCCTGCTTCGGCTCTGCTGCCTCTGCCTTTTCTTCCCCTGGCTCCTCTTCGTCTGGCTCTTCCTCTTCACCCTCCTCTCCGTAGAGAGGTTTCGTAACAGTCAAAACATGTCCCTGATCTTCGATTACCCTCTTGAGCCATGAGTTCAGGAATTGATTCAACTCCGTTTTCAGTTTCGGATAGAACTTCCCCGGCTCAGGATACACTTCCTGAAAGACCCCAAGATAGTCCTTCTGAAACTATTTGGAGTTATGAAAGAGTTCCCGAGGAACAGGGTTTCAAGGAAAACAATCGGTTTCTCAAAAGTAGTAAAATGGTTAGAGTACCAAATGAACCTCTATTGTACGTATTTTAACTTTTGTAGAGAGCATGGGGGATTAACGTATGAAGATGAAAAAAGTGTTAAATGTAAGAATACACCTTCAAGAGAATGTAGAATTACTGATTCAAAGTGGAAACTGCGCGACCTTCTAACATTTAAGGTTTCAAAACATCAACCATATAACAATTGAGGACCTCATCCTTCGACTGTATGTTTTATTAGGATAAGACGCATATTTATTCTGGTATATTTACCTGGATGTAAGGCAGTATTTTTATCTTCGAGTGAGGGGGATCATACTGGAGGAAGTAATGATCAAAAAATTAATTGAAAGCGCACAATCAGCAATTCCTATATTCCAACAGACCCTCAATGGCTCTTACGGGGAGAATTTTCTACTGGAGACTGCCAATAAATCAACATTCTCTATTAATAACTTAACATTCTCTATTAATAACTTAAATAACTTAATATTCTCTATTGTTAAGTTCTTTGTAGCTATAACTCTTTTAACTTTGATGTTCAAAATGATTATATGGATGTCCAGAAAAGATGAAAAGATTGTCGTGTCACCCTTTGACATCCATATCTCCGAAAAGAAATATAATGAAAAAATAATCTCAGATTCCCTTATTCTGGAGCTGCGCCGAATTGATCAGATTCACTGTAACGACTACCCCAACATAAACCCCGAAAAAATCATATTGCCAAAAGTGACCCCGAATAGGGAATGTCTTGAAGCTAAAATATCCAGTGTAGGAGAATTTAGCATCGGAGGGGTGAACCTACCGGTCGGAGACTTGGCTGTTGTCCTCAAACAATTGTGGCCTCTGGGAGGTCCAGGGAGACGAATCACAGGAAATCTGCAGGAATGTGAATCAGGTATCCGTGTTACCGCACAGATGGAGGGTAACGAGGTCTTTTATTGGGACACCAGCCGTGAAAATATTCAAAATGGTGATGGGGACCAGATTATAAGCAAAATTCGGGAACTTGCCTTCATGATAGTTTATGACATCTCAAAAGAAGAACTCCAGGCAAAAACATGGACCGGATTAAAGTATTATACAGAAGCTCTTGAAGCGTATTCTCGATACACAAAAAATCAGCAGTTTGAATTCCTTGAAGGTTCTGCAAAAAATTGTATTGAAGCAAAAAAAGCTGAATCTGAATATCAACTTCTTTACAGTTTATTTTACAACCTTGGAATTGCTTATTTTAACAGAGAAAAATATGAGTGTTCCAGAAAAATGTTTGAACATTCCACCGACCTCAACAAAAACCACGAAGGCTCATTTATTGGCCTGGGAGCCTCCCTTTCCAGTCTTGATAAGCACGAAGATGCTCTGAAGGCTTATGACAGGGCTCTAAGAATAAATCAAGAGAATGCAGACGCAATGATTAACAAAGGAAAATCTTTGTTCATAATAGGCAGGCTTGAGGACGCCTTAAAAGTTTATAACACAGTTTTGGAAACAGACCCTGACGACCAAGATGCACTCTACGACCGTGCCTGTATTTACTGTACGAACGGAAAGAAAAAAGAGGCACTTCATGATCTAAAACACGCAATAAAAGTTAATCCGGAATGGAAGGAATATGCAAAAAATGACGAGGATTTTAAAATATTATGGAGGAACGAGTTATTCATAAAATTGATGAATGAAACTTGATTAATAGAACATATATCCTACATTCAGCACCAGGACACAATAAGGATAATATTAATGCCCAAAAATGTAAAATAGAGGGGTTGCCTCCCCTAAAATGATTCATCTGTACAGATAGATGTCTCATTTGTGTATTTCTGCCGATAATGGGCATAATCATAAAAATTAATTATTTTTCATCTTGATCCTTTTCTCTTGACACAAAAAATTTTCCGAGACAAATTATTAAAAGAAACGCTGGTGCGCAATTGCGAACCAGCTTTCCAAAGGTACTTGCAACGATTTCAAAATCAGAGAAACCCGGAGTTTCAGCCTCATAATAGATGTAATCAGTATCTTCACGAACCTCTGAAGTTTTAAGCTTGTTCCATTTTCCCTCTGAATGCCTTTTCAAATAGATTTTGTCTTCGTTAATGTCATTTTCTTCAATCCAGCTCTTTTCAACCCTGAACTCGATTGTTGCATTCTTGAAGTTGCTCTCGCCACTCGAAAAATTAGCTTCACCTACCTGAATAGTCACGATTTTGTAGACGATCTCCCAGGGCGGGGCTGAAAACTCAGAAGAAGCGCTTTCATTCACAATTATAACGGGGGGATTGGAGTATCCAGTATCTAAATATTCCAGGGAAATGGTAAGGTTTTCAGTGACATTTTTTCGTAAATACTCCCATATAATTCCTCTTGGTATTCTTTCAGATGTGTCGTTAGCAGAAATTGTAAATAAAGAGAAAACCGGAGTTTCAGCCACAAAAGAGATGAAATCTTCCCCTTCATCGACCTTTGAAGTGTTAAGCTTGTCCCATTTTCCCACCTCTAAATCCCTGCGCAAATCGATTGTGGATTCATTAATGTTGTTTTCTTCAATCCAGCTCTTTTCAACCCTGAACTCGATTGTTGCATTTCTGAAGTTGCTCTCGTTGCTCGAAAAATTATTGTTACCTACCTGAATAGTCACGTTTTTGTAGATGAGCCTCCCAGGCGGAGGTGAAACCTTAAAAGAAAAACCCTCACTCCCATTTACAGCAGGGGGTTTGGAATTCCCAATCTTCAAATATTCGAGGGAAATGGTAAAGTTTTCAGTGACATTTTTTCGTAAATGCTCCCATGACTCACTAAGTGGAACAAAAAACCCGGAACCACCGGTATCATCGGGTATTGGTGAATGGATGAGCAGAGGCAGATAATCAATACCTCCTTCACCCAGGTTATAAGTTACATCGCAAATGCCATCTCCATCTTTGTCCTTGTGGGTCTGACTGAAACCGTCCTTAGTCGGTGTTGCCCAGAAGTTTCCGCCCAGGTAGGAGCCGCCGATGATGTTTGAGCCAGAAGTTTTTGCCGTGTTCCAGGTGTTGCCGGGGTTTGTGCCTGAGAAAAAAGCGTTATTATTGTTGTTGAAATGATTATTATAAATACAATTGTTGCTGGAACTATTCAGATAGATACCCAGTTCATTTGAATTTACAGTGTTGCCGATAAGGGTGTTTTCATCGGAATAATCCAGGAAGATGCCATCGCTGTTATCCAGCACATCGTTCTTGTTCAGCATGTTGCTGCTCGAAGAATCCAGATAGATGCCGTACTCGTTGTTCGATGCGATGTTATTTTCAAGCATATTGGAGTTGCTTGAAGAAAAAAGATATATTCCGTAGTTTATGTTGTTCGATTCGGTATTTTCCGAAAACGTGTTGCTGTTCAAAGAAGAAAGAGATCTGATGTTATTGATGTTGTTCGATGCGGTATTTTTTGAAAGTATGTTGCTGCTAGAAGAAGACAGCCAGATGCCGCAATAGTTGTTCGAGTTTGCTGTGTTATTGCTAAGTGTGTTTCTACTGGAACCTGTCAGATAAATTCCAATATCATTTTTTGATAATTCGTTATCTTCAATGAGGCAATATTCGGCTCCATCAAGGTAGATTCCGCTGCGCCCGTCACTGGCTCCCGTTATGCTAAACCCGCTAATTTTTACTCCGTCTGCCTTAACGTTAAAAACATCGTCTGAGCTACTAGCTGCCCGAACTATAGTGTCGAAAGGGTTTCCTGATTCGGATCTTATTGTTATGTTAGTTTTATCCACGTCTACATTTTCCGTATACGTGCTTTTGTAAACAAGGATGGTGTCACCATCATGGGCAGCATTTACCGCAGCTTGTATGAATTCAAAGTCTGCAACCGGGCTTGGGTTGTTGTTTACGGTAATTGTCTTTGGTCCTGGTCCTGGTTCTTGAAGTGGGAGGTAATCGATGAATCCGCTGCCTTCAATATTATATTGGGAATCAAAAATGCCATCATGATCTATATCCTTGACTCCCTTCGGATAGACCGTACCATCCGGGTTTGCCCAGAAGTTTCCGCCCAGGTAGGGGCCGGCGACAATGTTTGAGCCTGCGGTTTTGGTCGTGTTCCAGGTGTTGTCGGTATTTGTGCCTTCAAAATAAGCGTTATTAGTATTGTTGAAGTAGTTGTTGTAGATGGAATTGTCGCTGGAATCCCGCAAATGGATACCGAACTCGATGTTGTTCGATGCTGTGTTATTGTTCAGCGTGTTATTGCTGGAATCTTGCAGATGAATGCCTTCGTGGTTGTTCGATGCGGTATTGTTTGAAAGCGTATTAGAGTTGCTCGAAAATCCCAGAAGGATGCTGTAGATGTTGCTCGATACTGTATTATTTTCAAGTGTGTTGCTACTCGAAGATCCTAGCCAGATGCCGCCGGAGTTGTACAATGCGGTATTATTTGAAATCTTGTTTCTACTGGAATCTTCGAGATTGATTCCAATATCATTTTTTGATAATCCGTTGTTTTCAATAAGGCAATATTCAACTTCTTCAAGGTATATTCCGGCACACTCGGTACCACTGGCTCCAATTGTGCTAAACCCGCTAATTTTTACTCTGTCTGCCGTAACATTAAAAACGTGGTCTGAGCTATTGGCGGCCTGAACTATAATGTCGAAAGGGTTTCCTGATTCGGATCTTATTGTTATGTTAGTTTTATTCACGTCTACATTTTCCGTATACGTGCCTGCGTAAACGATGATTTCATCCCCGGGACTTGCGCTATCCAGGGCAGCCTGGATAGTAACGAAATCTGCTGGTCCGTCGTCATCCACATAAAACGTTGCAGCGGCTGCATTGCCTGCGATTGTCAGGTTGATTGCAAGCATCAATGCAAAAAAGAGTATAATGATTCTTTCTATCTTCCACATAACAAACACTACAATAAAAGTTATTATTCGTATCAGGCAATTTGTATCTACTATCTGGATTATGGTTAGCTGCACAGTTATTTTTGATTTTGAACTTTATTTGACGGTGTTATCTAGAAATTGAGCACTTACAGGTAATTTCTGGATTGCTATTGTGTCCTTTCGTTTCAAGGGATACGATTATGTACAATCCACTAAGGAATAATACATTTTCAAGAAATTCAATACACAGTGAGAATTTAAATCGTACAAAAAACTTACGTTTTTATTTAACAGTGTCTAAAAAAATAATAAGAGACATCAATAAAAAATTATATGTAATTTAAAAATGATAACCCATACTGCTTTTCCGGTCTGCTTCCTTAGTTTATAGCTGAGATCCCGGCTTTTTTATTCTGTGAGACATTACAAATATTACCGAGTTGCCAGATATATTGAGATACATTGAGATAGCAAACATTGAGGAAACTTGAGTACCCAAAAATGTCAGGCAACTACAACATCATCTCCTGGAACGTAAACGGGCTTCGGGCAGCCATGAAAAAAGGCTTCCTTGATCTTTTGCTGGAGCAGAAATTCGACATCGTAGGCATCCAGGAAACCAAAGCCTCCCCTGACAAGCTCCCCAGAGAAGTCAAGAACATCCCGGGCTACCACAACTACTTCGTCTCTGCCGAGTTTGTATTGAGCCCATGCCTTATTACGAGAAAAGTAATCTGGAAAGTTATCTGAAATGTCGATAATTTTCCTGCATTCTCTACATGCATCCTGATAACATTCATATCTCCCTTCTTCTCCCCGTTCATAGGACGGTTTTGGGTCGAAATAAGCATTCTCCATAAGCGGGAAACGGAAGTTTATCCTGACATGTCAAGAACATTATCAGGCAGAAGTGAAGTTCTTCCTGCCTGAAAAGTCCTCTCACTTTTGCTCAAGACCAATTCCGTTTTTCCCTGAAGCTTCTATTTTCAGTCGTGTTTCCTGCTCTTTTTCAAAATGGACAGGGCACACAAAATTCCCGCCAGAGCAAAGCCTGCTCTGAAGCCGGGAGCTTTTTCCTCTCCCCCTTCAGAGGTTTCAGGGGTACTGCCTCCAGCCTTTTCTTCGAGAGCACTTCTTGTTATTTTTGAAACCGCTGAATCCTCTTATTCAATTATTTCTACCCGGCTGGCAACTATCGCAAATGGAGAGTAGTCCGGGGTTTTGGCTTCAAAGTACACGAAGTTTTCATCATTTCCAGTAACACTGGTTACGAGAGTACTCCACTCCCCATCGCTGTACCGGTAAAGGAGAACGGCATTTTCATTAACGCCGTTGGATTCAAGCCATTCTTTTTCAACCCTGAACCCGATCACTGCATTTCCGATGTTTTTCGGGCTTGCAACGCCTTTGTTTCCTACCCAGATGTTTACGTTTTTATAGACTATTCCGGCTGGAAGTTTCTCCACAAGGGCAGATTTGCCTTTGAGCATCTCGGCGGTGGTAAAGGTTCTGCCAAAGGTCCTCTTTGCGTCAAACGCTACATAGCAGACGCAGGTAACGCCTTCCGGAAAATCAAACCTTGCCGAGTTGCCACTTGTTACGAACTGCCGGGAAAGTCCCTTGACCTCAATGTTACTGGCAGGTTCGGGAAAACCACTGCCTTTGCCCACGCCGGATGAGCCGGAAGAGGAATACCGATCTTTATCTCCGGAAGGCTTCTTAGATTTCGTTTTATCAGTTGTTGCGGTATCATTTATCCAGGTTTCATTTACGTTTCCGGTGAAGTCAACAGTAAGAGTGCCCAGTTCATACTCTGTTTTATCCAGAAGTCCCGTAACGTTGTAATAACTATCAGGGGTGTTTGCCAGGAAATTCCCGTTAAAATACAGAATTGTGTGCTTGAAGTCCGAATCAGCCGGATTGGACCAGGTCCAGTTGATCCAGGTCAAACCGGTAGTCGCCTGCAAATCTGAAATCCCGGAGGGAGCTTCGGTATCAATAATTGCCGTGTAGCTGCTGGAGTTGTCCCACGCAACATTGCCCCAGGCATCAGCTACTGAAACGTTTACCGGATGCGTTCCTTCCTCAGCTACGAGGCTGCCCTGCCAGATGTTTCCTCCGGTCCAGCTCAGGAGGATTTTGGAGGCTTTCACGGAAAACACACCTATGTTGTCGGTGACATTAACGGTCACGAGGAGGCTGTCTTCTGGATAGAGAGAGGTGGGGAAAAGCTCGACCGAATTGATGACCGGAGCTTCGTTGTCGAAAGCAAGCGGGATATAGTTGTCGGAGGGAGCCAGCAGGGGATAGCTGTCGTATTCATAAGCCGTATCTCCTATTCCGTTTCCATCCGCATCCGGTCCGATGTAATCCGAATAGTAATTTCCGAGGTAACTCGTCTTCCTTTCCCCGTTGTAGAGGTAGTTTACGGGTTCTGAGCTGTTCCAGAAGTTGATTCCTTCTTCACGGATCTGGACCGAATTATTCAGCAGATCATTCAGGAAAAGTGTGTTAGAGTTGCTCGAAGAATCCAGCCAGATGCCGTATTGGTTGTTCAATGCGGTATTGTTTGAAAGCGTGTTGCTGCTCGAAGAATCCAGCCAGATACCCTCATAATTTCCCGTTATACTGTTGTTTTCCAGTTTTGAGTTCGTGGTATTGTAAAGGTATATTCCGCACTCAGTCTTTTCAATAGTCAGGTCTTTAACAGTGATATTTTTACAGTCAATCAGGTAGATGGTCCCTGCATTTGAAGATGAATTGATCTCAATATCTGAAACGTCAACAAGATAATAAATTGGCTTTCCATCCATGCTGTTATTAGCATAGACAATATTGGTATCCAGATCTTCCCCACCCATTCGGAAATTATACGTGTTGTCCTGCATCAGGTTTCCGGAAAGAATACTTCTGTTCAATTCATCCAGACAGATGCCGTTGGTGTTGTTCGATGCTGTATTGTTTGAAAGCATGTTGCTGCTCGAAGTCCACAGCCAGATGCCATCGTCGTTATTCGATGCTGTGTTGCTGTTCAGCGTGTTGTTGCTGGAATCCCGTAGATGGATGCCCCATTTGTTTTCTGATAATTCGTTATTGTTCAGCGTGTTGTTGCTCGAAGAAGCCAGCCAGATCCCGCAGTAGGTGTTCGAGTTTGCTCTGTTATTGTTCAGAATGTTGTAGCTCGAAGAAGCAAGACAGATTCCATGACCATTTTCTGATAATTCGTTATTTTCAATAAGGCAATATTCAACTGTTCCAAGAAAGATTCCGCTACTCCCTTCACTGGCTCCCGTTATGCTAAACCCGCTAATTTTCACTCCGTCGCCATACACACAAAGCACAGAGCCTGAACTGGCAGACTGAACTATAGTGTCGAAAGGGTTTCCGGATTCGGATCTTATTGTTATGTTAGCTTTATCCACGTCTATATTTTCCGTATAAGTGCCTTCGTAAACAAGGATGGTATCACCATCATAGGCAGCATTTACCGCAGCCTGTATGGATTCAAAGTCCGCAGCCGGGCCTGTGCCGTTGTTTACGGTAATTGTCCTTGTTTCCGGTTCTCGGAGTGGGAGGTAATCGATGAATCCGCTGCCTTCAATATTATATTGGGAATCAAAGATGCCATCATGATCCAGATCCTTAGCTCCCTCAGGATAGACCGTACCATCCGGGTTTGCCCAGAAGTTCCCGCTCAGGTAGGGGCCGCCGACGATGTTTGAGCCGGCGGTTTTGGTCGTGTTCCAGATGTTGCCGGTGTTTGTGCCTTCAAAATATGTGTTATAAGTGTTGTTGAAGTAGTTGTTGTAGATGAAATTGTCGCTGGAAGAATACAGAGAAATGCCGTAGTAGTTGTTCGATGCGGTATTGTTTGAAAGCGTGTTGTTGCTACTCGAAGAAGACAGCAAGATGCCACAGTTGTTATTCGATGCGGTATTGTTTGAAAGCGTGTTGTTGCTACTCGAAGAAGACAGCAAGATGCCACAGTTGTTATTCGATGCTGTGTTATTGTTCAGCGTGTTGCTGCTCGAAGAATCCAGCCGGATACCCTCGCTATAGGAGTTATTCGATGCTGTGTTATTGTTCAGTGTATTGCTGCTCGAAGAAGCCAGCAAGATGCCACAGTCGTTATTCGATGCTGTGTTATTGTTCAGCGTGTTGCTGCTCGAAACTCCCAGATAGATGCCGCAGTGGTTGTTCGAATCCGCGGTGTTATTTTCAAGAGTGTTGCTGCTCGAATAATCCAGATAGATGCCACTTTCGTTGTTATTCGAGATGGTGTTATTGTTCAGCGTGTTGCTGCTCGAAAGATACAGCATGATTCCATGACCATTTTCCGATAATTCATTATTTTCAATGAGGCAATATTCAACTCCGTCAAGGTAGATTCCGCTATCTCCGTCACTGGCTCCTGTTAGGCTAAATCCACTAATTTTTACTCCGTCTGCCGTAACATGAAAAACGTGGTCTGAGCTACTGGCTGCCTGAACTATTGTATCTGCAGGATTTCCGGATTCAGAAACTATAGTCACGTTCTTGGTGACGTCTACATTTTCCGTATAAGTGCCGGGTTTGACGACGATTTCATCTCCGGGACTTGCGCTATCCAGGGCAGCCTGGATAGTTGTGAAATCTCCCGTTCCGTCGTCATCCACATAAATCGTTTCAGCGGCTACACTGCCTGCGATTGTCAGATTGATCGCAAGCATCAATGCAAAAAAGAGTATAATGATTCTTTCTATCTTCCACATAACAAACACTACAATAAAAGTTATTATTCGTATCAAGCAATTTGTATCTACTGTCTGGATTATGGTTAGTTGCGAACTTATTTTCGATTTTGAACTTTATCTGACCGTTTTTCGAGACATTGAGTACTTACAGGTAATTTCTGGATTGTTATCGTGTCCTTTCTGTTTCAAGGGTACGATTATGTGCAATCCACTAAGGACAATACATTATAAAAAAATTCAATGCGTAGTGAGAGTTTAAATTGTATTAATAACTTTCTATTTTATTTAAGAATGTGTAAAAAAACGAATAAGAGGCATCAATCAAAAAAATTATAAATAACTTACAATGATAATCCATACTGCTTTCCCGGCCTGCAATCTTAGTTCATAGCTGAGACCCCGGCTTTTTTATTCTGTGAGACATTACAAATATTACCAGTTTCCATGTATATTGAGATACATTGAGGAAACTTGAGGACACAAAAATGCCAGGCAACTACAACATCATCTCCTGGAACGTAAACGGGCTTCGGGCTGCCATGAAAAAAGGCTTCCTTGAGCTTTTGCTGGAGCAGAAATTCGATATCATAGGCATCCAGGAAACCAAAGCTTCCCCTGACAAGCTCCCGAGGGAAGCTAAGAACATCCCCGGCTACCACAACTACTTCGTCTCCGCCGAGCGGAAGGGCTACAGCGGGGTCGGCCTCTTTTCTAAGGAAAAGCCCCTGAATATCGAGACAGGGATGGGGATCGAGGAGTTTGACAGGGAAGGCCGCTTCATCAGGGTCGACTACGAAGACTTCACTCTTATGAACATCTACTTTCCAAACGGAAAAGCCTCCCGGGAACGTCTGGACTACAAAATTGCCTTTTACGACGCTTTCCTTGACTACGCAAATGCCTTGGTAACCGAAGGCAAAAAACTCGTCATCTGCGGAGACGTCAACACCGCCCATAAAGAAATAGACCTGGCAAGGCCCAAAGAAAACGAAAAAGTTTCTGGCTTCCTCCCCGAAGAAAGGGCCTGGATGGACAAATTCTTCGCTGCCGGCTACATCGACACCTTCCGAATGTTCAACCAGGAAGATAAGAATTATACCTGGTGGTCAATGCGCACCCGTGCAAGGGAAAGGAATGTGGGCTGGCGCCTCGATTACTTCTTCGTTAGTGAGAATATGAAGGAAAATGTAAAATCTGCCTCGATACTTTCGGAGATAATGGGCTCAGACCACTGTCCTGTGGGACTTAAACTTGAATTCCCTGTTTGACTTTAGGGAACGGTAGTCATAGCTGGCTCCATGCCAGGATGTGAATTAGTGCGGCAAAGCAGGCTGAAGCTTCGTGGCAAGGTTGCTCGCCCAGGCGCGGATCGCCGTCCAATCCCGCACGTCGCTTGCTGGCATCTTGCGTAAGGGGCTTGCCGGCAGAATGGCAAGTAAGTTGTCAGGGAAGCGTAGCTTCACCGGGTCGAACTTGCCGCCAAATATTTCAATAGCTATAGGTGTAAGCCATGGAAACTTCGCAAGCTCTTTATCGAGCTGCTCGCGTGCTTCCTTCCACTCCTCTTCTTCATCATGAAATGGGCCGAGCGCAAAAATGGCTACTGGCCGCTCCGTAAGGGCTTCACGGTGCCGTGACAGAAAACCGCGTGCGTCCTTATGCCAGCGGAGCATGTAAAGTGGCGCGCCCAGCACGACCGCGGTATATTCTTCAAGAGCCTTTACTTCTCGCATGGGCTCAAGATCTACCACAAGGCCATTTTCGCGCAAAGTCGCCGCGATTGCCTCAGTCACTTCCTGCGTTGAACCATACCTGGAAGCATAAGCCACAAGAACTTTGATTTGCATCCGGATTAATCCCCCCTATTAATTGTTATCTTCGCTCCTGTTACTTGTTATCTTCGGAAACAGTTCCCAGTAGGTGTTTTATTCATACCTGTAACCTCCTTCCAAAGTAATAACCTGATGAACCGGTCCTTGCATCTTCAAGCTGTGATAATTCCTTTTGCCCAATCGGCAATACGCTCTCTGCCTCCTTCAGCGGCCCTTTTTGCCTGTGACGATGAGTCTTCAGGAGACAAAATGAGGGTATTACTTTTTGTTTTCTTTCCTCATAAACTGTAGATGACCCCGAAGCGAAACTCGGGTGGCGTAGCTTGGATGGCGCAGCTTGGGCGTGAAAAATAGAGAAAAAAATGTTTTATCCCAAAATTATTTCGCTTTTTTAATTTTTTTGTTATAGCTAGATATCGGACACATGTGGCCCATTATATTACTTCAGCTTCAAATTTATTTCACATTATATGATCATTCCATATTACCACAATGGAATTGCAATTGCCTCAACGATTAACCTTTGGAGCTGCCCGATGTTGTATCTTGTATTGAAAGATCCAGGGGTCTTGAAACCGAAAAATCATTCCGAGGTACAACCTCCTATTCCTCTCTAAGTTAAATATATAAACATCCTAATAATAACTGATGCAGTAATTTTTAAAAAAACGGTGTTTAGCATGCCTAATGGAAAAACTCATACAAAAATAAATATCATACTACTGTTTGTTATTTTGTTAAGCTTGCATACAAAATTTATGCAAACGCATATTCCCCCCGAGTATCTTGAATTTGATACTATAACAATATTCTCACTTGCACTCATATTTGGAACATATTATCTAAGTCCCGATTTAGATATTCAAAGTGAACCTTTTAAAAGATGGGGCATTCTCAGGCATATATGGTGGCCATACCAAAAAATATTCAAACACCGTGGCAAACTACATCACCCGTTGTTAGGCCCAATCATAATTATTTCGACAGTAGGACTGCTCATCATAGCACCAATTGTCATATTATTCAATTTCAACATCACATACGTCCCAACAAAATATATTATCTCATTACTAACCGGAATCATCATTTCCATTGAAGCTCACATCATTGCAGATATAATTTGGACAAAAGCAAAAAGAAAATCTACTAAAATAAAAAAGAAATTAAACAATTCTCACACAACAAAATCATAACAAGGGCTGTCAAAACAAATTAACTCAAAAATAACAAAGATCAAACAAAGTCAACATTATTCATCATTTATACAGAATCTTTTATATTATTTTTTAATAATCAAAGTACTCCTAATGAATCCAGGCCCAATTTAATAAAAGTTAATCCGAATACAATCTGCGCAATTCCCAGAATGCGAATGATAGAAAAATAATATTTACTGTTAATAAAAGATTTCGACCTTTCTACAATTAATGCAATAACTACCTTTGACCCTACAAGAAAAACATAGAAACCGAATACAAACAGGACCATAGCCCAGATATGGGTGCTTAAACTCTTGAAAATGATCGGCCCGCCTATTGAGATCCAGAACACATACGGGTGCGGATTTCCGAAGTTGACAATAACTCCTTTTTTAAGGGCATCTTTCTTTTCTAAATTTAGATTGAGGTTACCTTTTTTGATTTTCATCGATTCTATTCCTGAATATATCAGGTACGATGCCCCTAAAAATGCAATAATTCCGATAACGGAATCATAGTTTGTCAGATGTGACAGAATGAACAATACAGATAAAATTATTGGAAGGTCAGTAATCAAAGGAGATATTGCGACCTTTATCCCTTCCCATTTGCCGTGCTGCAGGGTTTCGGAGATAGTTATAGCTAGCAGCGGACCCGGAGACATTCCTGCAGCAAGGCCAAGAAAAGACCCTAAGATTAAAAACTCAATAATGTCTAACATGCCCAACTCTTCTACCTCAATTCTATACCCGTTTTACAGAAGTTTTCTACCCTCAGTTTTTTTGTGCATTGCCAATTCACTAAACCTGCCGCCAAATCTATTGAGTAAGTCACCCCATTGTACTGATGTGTGCATTGCTGTGCAGATTATTACAAAGGTAGTATAATAATCATACGCTATTTTCTTATTTCAAAAGAGGCGCTAAGGACCTGCAACGAAATAAACTATGCAACTTATCATTCAATTATAACTTCAATTGGTTATCCTGATCTTGAAAATCAATATATCCAATCTGAAATATGCATAGGTTGTTCTGTGACGAATCCTAAATGTTCACGCCTCAATCTTTGAAAACAATACGGCTCCTATCGTACAGATGAAAGCCGACAGCGCGGCGATTGCAGCCAGGTCGTAGTACACGCCAAAGGTGCTGACCCCGGTAAGCGCTCCCCTGAGGCCGTCTACGCCGTAGGTGAGGGGGTCGATCCTGCTGATGAAGTAAATTGCAGGGGGCAGGTCTTGCAGGGGGAAGAGGGCGCCTGAGAGGAAGAATATGGGCATGATCAGGAAGTTCATGATCAGCTGGAAACCGTGCATGTCTTTCATTTTTGAGGCTATGGTCAGGCCCATGCCTGTGAAGAAGAGGGCGATCAGGAACATGAAGAGCAGGCCGAGGGCAAGGCTTCCGAAACCCGAGGCCCTGAAGCCGAGAAGGTAGGTAAGGGCAAAGACTACCAGGCCCTGGATCATGGCAATGGTTGCCCCACCGAGGGTCTTTCCTATCATGATTTCCGTCCTGGTTATCGGGGCTACCAGGGTCTCTTTCAGGAAGCCGAACTGCCGGTCCCAGATGACTTCCAGGCCGGAGAAGACGGCTGTAAAAAGGATTGACATAGAAACGATTCCTGGAGCCAGGAAGTCCATGTAGTTTGCCCCGCCGCTTGCCCGGGCGTACATGGGGCCGAAACCGAAGCCGAAGGCGACCATGAAGAGGAGGGGCTGTCCCAGGGAGCCGATAAGCCGGGCTTTGGAGCGCCAGTAGCGTTTGAGCTGCCGCAGCCACAGGATGTAGATTACTTCTATCAATGTCTCCGCCTCCTGTGCATGCCACCCATAAGCCGCATTTTACTCATCGATGCTCCGTTCTCGTCTCTTATGTCCCTCCCGGTCAGGTTCAGGAAAGCTTCTTCCAGGGTTCCGGTCTCATTCCTCTCTTTTATCTCTTCCAGGGTTCCGGTTTCTATGATTTTCCCGTGATCTATGATTGCGATTTTGTCTGCGATTGCTTCGGCCTCTTCCATGTAGTGCGTTGTCAGGAAAATTGTCATGCCTCTTTCTTCGTTAAGGGTCTGGATATGGCTCCAGATGGCTTTTCGCGTCTGGGGGTCCAGGCCGACCGTGGGCTCGTCAAGGAAAAGGATTTTCGGGTAGTGGACAAGGGCCCGGGCAATCTCAAGCCTCCGCTTCATCCCGCCGGAATATTTTTTCACGAAATCTTTGCGACGGTCCCAGAGCCCCACGATTTCAAGGGCTGTCCGGATTCGTTCGTCCCTTTCTTTTTTCGGGACCTTGTAGATCACCGCATGGTAGGTCATATTTTCATAAGCCGTAAGCTCATCGTCCAGGCTCTGGTCCTGGAAAACAATCCCGAAAGAAGCCCTGGCTTCGTCCTGTTCTTTTAGCACGTTGAAGCCGTTAATCCGGATCTCGCCGTTTGTGGGCTTCAGGACGGTTGTGAGCATTTTGATAGTCGTGGACTTTCCCGCGCCGTTCGGGCCGAGGAAAGCAAAGATCGAGCCGGCTTCGACGTCGAAGCTAATGCTGTTCACGGCGGTGAAGTCGTCGAATTTTTTTGTAAGGGACTGGACTGAGAGGATGTTTTGCATGGCTTGGACCTTTAATCAATTTTTTATTATCAGAAAAACAAAGGTATTCGAATTTTTTCCTGAATCTTTTGAATTCCTTTATGATAAAAAAGATATCGGTGTTTTCATTGATTGGGGGGTTGGATCACCGGGTATGACTTGATTCTGGTAATTGCGATTACAGCTCATTTATATACACATTGAAATTGCGATTACAGCTTACTTATATGCACATTGGTATTGCGGTTACAGCTTGCTTACATAACCCTCCCTGAGGTTCTGGTTCAAATAAGATGAAGAATAAAATATAAGCAAAAATATAACGGAAAACTGGATCCGCAAAATTGCGGATGCACGAAAATAACCGGGGGGAAATCCATGAAACGGAAATGGGAACAGGACTGGGGTTTACAGGGCAGGATGCTTTTTACAATGTTTCTTCTGGCGGCAGTTTATCTTTTTTTCCTGGTGTTTCTCTCTTACACCGGGGCACCGCCCACGTTCATGCTGCTCTTTATAGGGGCTTTCATGGCAATCCAGTACTTTTACTCGGACAGGATGGTACTCTGGACGACAGGGGCTCATATTGTTTCCGAAATTGAGGCTCCACGCCTGCACGAAACGATAACCAGGCTCTGTGCCATTGCTGATATCCCTAAGCCGAGGGTTGCCATTGTGGATACTCCGGTCCCTAATGCCTTTGCCACCGGCAGGAGCCCCAGTAATGCCGTGGTTGCGGTCACCACAGGGATCCTGGACAAACTGACTCCTGCCGAACTCGAAGCCGTGCTTGCTCACGAACTGAGCCATGTCAAAAACCGGGACGTGATGGTTATGACCATTGCCAGTTTTATTTCTACCATAGCGTTCTATTTTGTCCGCTACAGCCTCTACTTCGGAACTGGGGGGCAGAGACGGGACGGCGGGAGCATTTTGCTGGTCTGGTTCGTTTCGGTTTTTGTCTGGTTTGTCAGTTTCCTGCTTATCCGTGCCCTTTCCCGCTACCGGGAGTTCTCTGCGGACAGGGGCTCGGCAGTTATCACGGGGCAGCCTTCGAACCTGGCTTCCGCCCTCATGAAGATCAGCGGGGTGATGCAGAAAGTCCCCACGGAAGACCTCCGGAAGGTCGAGGGTATGAATGCCTTTTTCATTATCCCGGCCCTTTCCGGCTCTTCGTTCATGAACCTCTTTTCCACCCATCCTCCGGTGGAAAAGCGGCTTGCAGCCCTTGAGAAGATCCAGAAGGAGTTAGCCTGAATAAGCGAATGAAGGAAGATGGGAAAGGTGAGGGAGACGAGGACGGTGAGGGAAAGAAGAAGACTTAGAAGATATGGAATATGAGGGGGAGAAGGAGATGAAGAAAACGTGGAAAATGGGAGAGTTGAACTAAAATGGGGCTAAAGGATTTCGTGGATGCAGTCCTTGGTAGGAGCAGCCTTCCTAAATCACGGCCTGATAAGCTTTTTGCGATCTCCACGGCCAGCATCACCCTGGAAACCAATATGGGCATGGAGCCGTCCGGAAAGGCGGGGATCTGCTTCAAGCCAATCGAAGCTTCCGCCTACACCAGCGCCCGGAAAGAGATTGAGGAGCTTCTGGAATACGGCGCAAAAGAAACCGGGACCGAATTCCGGCTTAAAAAAGACGAATACAATTTTCTCTGGGCCATTTTCAAAGACCCTGACTTCGAAGACCTGGTCGCAAACATCCACCTGGTAAGCCAGACCCTCGAGGAACACGGGTTTGGGAAGCAGCTCCTCTGTGCAATCTACCGCTTTGAGGCTGAGGGTGAAGGTAAGGTCGAAGGTCCGGAAGCAGGGAGGCATACCGGCAAAAAAGTGGTTTACTGGATCTACAATTTCAAGCAGGGCAGTTACTATCCTTTTGTGCCGCTTGCGGGGAAGAAAAGGGATACTCCAATGGAATTCAGGCTCAGGACAGGGATGGAGCGGGAACTCCCAATTGAAAAAGATGTGGAAAAATGGTATCCTCTGTGGGGAATTCCCTTCTAATTTTCCACATCCTGAAATTTCCATTTCCTTAGTTTCCTTTTGATCTTTCAAATCCTGAAATTTCCTTTTCCTTAGTTCCCGACGGTTTCCGATCGGTTTTTTGACGGTTTATACGTGTTCAACCGTTACGTCCATATTTACCGTGTCCTGGTCAGTGGGTACACCGTTGTGCATCGTGGTTACGTAGTCTCCCTTTGAGACGTTCCCGTCTCCGTCAACATCTACATGGACATAGAGTGAATACGTCCTGTTTGCCACAAGTTCCGGGAAGCCAAGGGTGAAAGGAACTTTATTTTCTTCCGGGCTCACCGACATATTTTCAATAACGATCTCCGAGATCACTGTGGACGGGGCATCCGCAAGACTTACGTCGTTAAGCCGGATGTAAACAGTAACGTCTTCGATGGGTTTGTCAAGGTCTTCAAAGAGGATGTTACCTTCAATAAGTCCGTAAGTTTCCGTATCTCCACCCGAAACATTCTCTGAAGGTTCGGATGGCTCGGATGGCTCGGATGACTCTGAAGGTAAGGACGGAACTCCGTAATCACCCAGGACAAAGGTGTCGTTTACCCCGTTTACCGAGACCGTGTATTCTCCCGGTTCAAGACCTTCGATGTTGATAGGGATGTACTCCGTAAAGGGTACAAGGTTCAGGGTGCAGGGAGCGTTTTCCCGGCTCAGGGTGGGAAGGTCCACGAGGATTACCAGGTCCTGCCTTTCGATTGACATGTTCCCAACATCGATCCTTTCGCAGTTTCCGGCAAGCATCCCGGAGACCACTGCCCTTACCTGCGGGGGAATGGACCTTGTCATTATGACCGTTACGTCCTCGACAGCCGCTTTTCCGGGGGTGTAGGTCTCGCCCGGGGCCACGATGTCGTAAGCAGTAAGTTCAAAGCTTGTTTCGATCCCGTTTACGGATACCGTATAGTTGCCGACCTCAAAGCCTTCAACATCAAGCGGGATCTTCTCTTCGAAAGGCACCAGGGCTTCGGTACAGACCGCATCAGCAGGCCTTATTGTGGGTATGCCGATTTTGATGTTCCCGTTTTCCTTTTCCATCGTGATGTTCTTCCGGTCAATCCCGGTACAGCCGTCGGGCAGGTTACCTTTTACGGAGATGCTTATTTCGGGTGGGATTACCGTCTTTTTCATATCTACCTGCACTTCTTCCACGGAAGCAGTTCCGTATACGAAAGCTTCGCTCTGTCCTATGCTCTCATTTTCCGGTGTTAGGTCCTCATTATTATCAACGCAACCGCTGAAGGATAGCAGGACTAAAATCAAAGCTAATGTAAACAATTTTGTCAGGAATCTGGAATTCATGTCATTCTCCTTTGTTGACCTTCACTTGTCCCCGAATGAATATATTTCTTGCCTAAACTTCAATTCAATTCGTAGTTTTCCGGTACTGTTTTTATGTATTAATTTTAATGTGTCTCAATTTTAATGTGTCTCAATTTTAATGTGTCTCAATTTTAATGTGTCAATTGTTTGAGCCCTTTATTACAGAATTCAGACCCTCCGGGATGAAATTTTAATAGTAATAATGCATATTTTATATTACAGTGCTAAGGGGAGTTGATATAACAATGGGGAATCTTTTCAAAAAAATCCTGATTGCAACTGATGGTTCGGAAAACGCCAGAAGAGCTGTTTCTCATGGAATCGATCTTGCGAAGGTAAGCGGTGCTGAAGTGTACGCTGTGTACGTCGTTTCCGACGAGCATGCAAAATTTTCGGGAAAAATTATGGGCTGGGCTGAACCTTTCGAGGAATATCTGACTGATAGAGGGGAACTTGCGACTGCAGATGTCGAAAAAGCCGGAAAAGGAGCTGAAGTCAAGGTGGAGCTGGTATTGCTAAAAGGCAGCCCGGCTGAAGAAATCCTTGACTATTCAGAGAAAAACGGTATTGACCTGATAGTGATGGGCACACAGGGTTTGACAGGAATTAAAAGGTTCCTGATCGGCAGTGTAGCAGAGAATGTTGTCCGACACTCAAAAGTTCCTGTAATCGTTGTACGTTGAATGTGTACTCCTAAAGCCTGCTAATTTTCTTTTTCTTTTTCTTTTTCTTTTTCTCTATCTCTATCTCTATCTCTTTGTTCCGATTCCTGAGGTGCAGCAGCTTAATTTTTAAAGTTGCTTCCACATTATTAGCAGTTGCCCATGTGTCATTGGCAACCGCTCATGTAGTGTATATTCTAAAGTATTCTGGAGGCTGCGCCTTCGAGGGCTGTACCTCTAAGGCCCGTACCTCTTGGATTCACTCCCCCGAAAGCCGTAGCAGAAGCGGAAGTTGTTTAATCCTCGAAAATCCCGGTCCCCGTAAACACGTCTTTTGCTTCTTCAAGGCTGAGGTCTTCGGGAGGCACGATGATATCCGATTCCAGAATTTCTTCAGCTGCTAGTTCGGTTCCTTTTGTCCTTATAACGGCTACCAGCTTTGCAAGTTCTTTTTTGAACTCCCCTGCTTTCCCTTCGGCCACAAAGTCCACGATTCGGTTGTCCATCACGTTCAGTTCGTCAAAGAGGGCAGCAGGTACCCGGAACTGTCCTTCACCCATAATCCTGATTATCATTTCTCTGCCCCCTTGCCTGCTTCCTTGCTTTCGGGTTTTTCGGGTTCTTTGCCTGCTTCTACTTTGAGCCTGGCGAGTTCGGACTCAATACTTGTCTGGGCGCTAATTTTTGCAAGTTCCCGCTCGATATCGTCCTGAGGACCTGTAAGGTCTTCCAGGGTCCCGACTTCCATGAGCTCGTCGATGGCCTCGGCCCGGGCTTTCATTTCTTCGGTCTTGTTTTCGGCCCGCTCGATTGCAAGCCCCACGTCCGCCATCTCTTCGCTGATCCCGGTCACGGACTCGTTGATCCGGACCTGGGCTTCGGCTGCGGAGTACCCGGCTTTTATGGACTCTTTCCGGGTCCTGAAGATCTCTACCTTGGTGGAGAGGCGCTTTTCAGAGGCAATGAGCTTTTCTTGCTGCTTCTCAAGCTCGGCGATTTCAATGTCAATACCATCTACCTGCTGCATGAGGGCGGCTTTCCGTTCAAGAGCCATCCTTGCCAGGTCTTCTCTGTTAGCTGCTACAGCATCTTTTGCCTGGGAGTCAAGTTTGTCCACGCTCTGCATCAGTTTTGCCCGCTGAAGCTGGAGGCGCTTTTTTGAGGTGGTCACCTCGGCAACTCCCCTTTTTACGTCTTGAAGCATTTCGAGCTGTTTTTCATAGGAATAGTCCAGTGTTTCCCTTGGATCTTCCATCCTGTTGAGCACTTTGTTCATCTTCGACTTGAAGACCGTTTCCATTCGGTTGATTAACCCCATGTTTTCCCCCGATTTTTTCCTGCTATCTGTTAATTGGAGAGGCTGGTATTTTTATTTTTTTGCCGGGGGATTCATCCGATCCGGGGGCGGAGCTTTCTTCGGAAGGGGGTCTGAAGCTTCATAATTTATAACTTCATATTTATATATTAAAATCGATTATTCGCAACCCTGCGAACGTTTTATATATCCAAAAAACAACTTATATAAAGATATTATGGGAAGGCTTGAGAATAAAACAGAATTTTTTTACACGGAATCCGGCCTTGTTGCGGTGGACAGTCCGGTAAAGTTGCAAATTCTCAATCTCCTCAGGGAAGATTCGAGGTCATTTGATGAAATTGTTAAATACACGGCAAAGGCAAAGTCCACAATTTCCGTACACCTCAACAACCTCAGGACCACCGAACTCGTAGAGGAAATGGCTGACCCTGCCGACCGCCGCCGGAAAATCTATTCCCTCACCTCCCATTACATGGGCTGCTCCCAGAAACCTGTCCATGAACACTATAACAGTTTGCTGGAAAAGGTTGGCAGAAACGGGAAAAAAGACCGTTTTTCCTTTATGGAATCCGTCTACCATGCTTTACGCTTCGGGTTCGAAGCCTACGGGATTGATAATGTCCCTATTGTAAAAAAGATCGGATGCGACATCGGTGTCCACCTTTCATCCGCTTTTGAGTCCGAAACCCTCGAAGGACTCCTGGAAGAAATCGGATACTTCCTGGAATCCGGGGGAAACGGAAGGCTTTCCATGCTCAAAACCGAACCTCTTTCCCTCCTCATTGAAGACCCTTTCAAAGCCGAGTCGATGCCCGTTATCGGAAAGCCTTTCTGTGCCCTGAGTGAAGGCTTCATCGAAGGTGTCCTCTGCGGAAAGCTGGGCAGGGAATTCCAGGTCCAGGAAAAAGAATGCTATGGGGCCGGGCACGGACACTGCATGTTCGAGATCACGGTTTCTGACTATAGCTTCTGACTATAGCTTCTGACTAAGACCACTGACCACTTTTCCTTATTACAGAATCCCGATTATGTTTCCTTATTAAGATCGCTGATTGCTGTATACTGATTAAGATTCTCGCTTACAACAGCGAAGTGCGGTCCTGGATTCCAGTCTAAATTATTTTCTGAAAATTTCTTTATAACATCCTCTCATTTTTAAACGCCATTTACATAATTATCCTTTAATTTATCTCTCCAGCCTTCTGTCGCCTGGAAAAAATAAGTATTAATATTTCTGGACTGTTAGGGTGCCGATCAATCGGTGCTTCTTATCACGACTCCCATTTCCGATTTCAGGAGCGGGCCTATTGCGGCTACGATCCCAGGTCCGTCTGTCTTTTCCCGACAGACGATTGCGTGTTCCATGAGCCCCAGGCGTTCGATCTCGTAAATATCCTTGCCATGTCCGGTTTTTTTGATTGCGCTTTTTATCTCCGAACGGGTGGCAGCATTTATGATTACCCTGTCCGTGCCTGCCTTTTTCCACTCCCACCAGAGGTCAAGCTGCTGCTTGCTGAACCTTGCTCTGTGACGGTTGCCTTTGCTTTCAATGATTTCGATTTCTGCCGGAAGGTGGGGAATCAGCCCGAACCTTGAAGCAAGCTGTTTTGCTTTCCCGCTTCCCAGGGCCTTTAGCTCCCTGGCTTCGACCCTCACAGGGATGCCGATGTTGACCACGAGTAAATCTTCCTCGACGGCCAGGATAAAACCCCTGTATACTTTTCCAGGTTCGGCTTTATTGGTAGGGGTTCCGTATTTCGAAACCAGGAAGTTTCTGGAAACATCTTCGTCTTCCCCTTCAAGGCTTATCTCCGCCCACTGGTCAGAGGCAACTGATATTTCAAACTTCACTTCAAGTTCTTTCAATTCGTTTTCAATAAGGGCTTTAAGGGAGTTAATTGCCCTTTCCCGGTTTCCATATATGGGTTGCAGTATGACTACTTTTTTCATGTTCTTCCTGCCGTATCAACTTTGAATTTTAAATTCCTTTGAGTCAAATGAAAATGGTTCCCGATTTTAAGGAGAGTATGAATGCTAAAGCTGGATATAAACTTATAAGGCGGGTACCAAAAGTGTAATGTATGTCAATGTTAAAGCTGGGTGACGTTTGTGAAGTTGAGTTTCAACCTTCAGGACTTTTATTAATTTATGATGTGGATTTCAATGTTTAAGGCATCATAAGTTTAAGGCATCATAAGTTTAAGGCATCATAAGTTTAAGGCATCATAAGTTTAAGGCATCATAAGTTTAAAGTATCTCCATTTAAGAAACTACTTTTAAGGTACCTATATTTAAGGTACCTATGTTTAAAGGTATCATAAGTTCACGGAACTCAAATCTAGTAATCAATTTTTAAGGTAAGATTCAAGGAGGCTGGAACTTTCTTCCAGGGATTCCGTAACAATCTCCTCAATGGGGCTTTCAGCTGTTTCAATCATGTTCCTTAGTTTTTTGATGTCCCGGCTGTAGGGGCCCAGTTTTCGTGAAATCATATCCCTGCTGTCTCCCTGTTCCAGAGCTTCCCGGTGGATGTTCTCAATCTTTTCCCTGAGCTTCCTGGTTTTCTCAAGGATTTCCTTATTTATCGGGTCGAGCTCCTTTATTTTTTCGGCTTCCCCTGCTTCTTCTGTCGCTTTTCCAGCCGCATATTCGGCGCTTCCTTCTCTAACGCTCCCCGCAGCTGCCGCTTCTCCGGCTGCTTCAGCTTCTTCCGGGGGGGCTGCTTCGCGGATGACATTCCGGAACTCCTTGAGGGCGATTTCGACATCCTTTCCGTATTCCGTAAGTTCAACAAATTTGATCCGCCCCTCGAATGTGAATCTGATAAGTCCGCACTGTTCCATTTTGGTGAGGATCCTCGTGGTATGGGCAAAAGTGGAATCTATCTCTTTTGAAATCACGGAGGCGTAGGTCTTTTCCATCGAGCCTATAAAAAGCAGTGCAAGAGTGGGTTTTTCCTGCAAAAACAATTTTTCTGCATCATCGTCGGACATAATATCACATTGGAGTGCCTTATGGCGGGTTGCCTCTGGATCTTACAGATCCAAATATTTTTCATCATTCAATATATTTTGTATGTTTTGTAGACAGTTTCATCTTGAAACTTTTTTTGGTTTTATTTTTTCCGATCTTTTTCTCTGAGCTTTAGTTTTCTGGGATTTTGAGATTTTTGAGTTCCCCTGAGACTTTTGAGACTTTTGAGTTTTTTGAACTTGTCTGAGGATTTCAGGCTTCCGGGATGGTTTGGGTTTTTGGGACTTATCACAGGGAACGGATTATTTCCTTAATTTCTGTTATCTGCGCATCCGTCTTGAATGAAGTTCCGCTGAAATGGGTGCGTGAGGCTTCAAACCCGTTTGCTCTCAGGGCTTCGAGAAAGCCTTCGATGCCTGTAGCCGAAACTCCCAGTTCTTTGCAAATTACGTGCTGGTCGTAGAACATGGGTATGTCGAGTTCGTCCCTGCAGAAGCTGATTATCTTCATGGCTTTTTCTTTTGTCCTGAGAGGGCGCTTTTCCATTTCGGCAAGCACCTCGTTGCAAAATGCAGGTTCCCTTAAGGTGCCGAGCCAGAGTGGACCTGCAATATTCGTGTCAGCCCCGCAGACAGGGCATTCCCGGTCGATGTGCACGGCCAGTCCCTCCACAGGTTGCCTGAAACCGCATTTAGGGCAGTGGACGAGGAAGCCTACGGATTTAAGGGTCCTGTCCGCCTGTTTTGCTCCCTGGCGCACTTCAAGATAACTGCGAACATAGTGCCGGGTGACATGGGAGAGCAGGGGGTCCATTGATTTTTCGTGTTTTGCAAGTTCCCTGGCGCAGGCCCCGAGCAGGACCCGCATCCCCATCTCACTGTGGAATTCCGTGTTAAGGGGCACGGCTGCATACTTCCTGATCCCCGAATTCAGATGGGCTCCGCAAAGGGGGGCGGTATCTGTTGCCGTAACCGAAAGCAGGTTATAGACCGATGAGGAAGCTGCGTCCAGGAAGGGGGAAGGGGTCCCGAAGGGGTCGATGTCCACAATGTGGAATCTCTTCTCGTGGAGCAGTACGTTTGCATTCTTCCGGCATCCTTCCGCTTTTTCCTCCAGCCCGTTGAGTTTGATGTTCTGTTGAATTAGCTCAAATGCCTCCTGGCTCCAGTCGTTCAGGGTAGCGTGGATCCCTACTTCTCCAGCAACCCGGAGCCCCCGGATTCCCGATGCGGAAAAGGCATCAACGTAACGGACCTCTTCCCTTTGCATATCCCTCTTCCCGAGCAGTCTTTCCACGAAAGCTGCAGTTGCTGCAACATTGATGTCGCGGTTGAGTTCCATCTCCGGGTTATAAAATACCGGTGCCGCAGAGGGAGGGAAGGCCGCATCCTGAGGCGGGACAGGGACTAAAACCTCTGTCGTGCCTTCCATTATGGTTTTAAGGGTCATCTGCAATTCTATTCTTTGATATCGTATTTTACAGTAATGGTCATTTTATCCATAGCTGCCCAAACAAACCGGAATTACGCATCCGGATTGATTTATTCCGGCTCTTTTGGGCAGGGAATTCGAAGAACTCCCGCCGGGGAGTCTGAAAGATTCCCGTTGAGGGAGTCTGAAAGATTCCTTTTGATGAACCCTGGCTGATTCCCGTTGAGGGAGCCTGAAAGGTTGTTAGTTTGATATACTGAAAGTTTTTCATTGGAGATTTGAAAGGAATAATACATCAGTTTTGGAATCTTGGCCAAGTTATTTTGATCCCATTATCTGATTAAATCACACCCCCTTTCTCTGGCAGTTCCTTTCATTAACTCCCTTTTAATATAAGCCTTTTATAAATAATAACATTTTCGTGAATATATTTTGAATGAGATCAGAAAATTTCCAGATATTCTGTTCAGGACAATGGAATTGGGCATCTTAACTTTGAAAATAGATGAGAGAGTAATAAGGGGTAATCAAAAAAAGAATTTTTTGGAAGAGAATTTTCCCCTTCCGGTTGAATTTCAGTTAGGTGGCTGGAATATATTTCCTGTGCTTCCGGTTAAAAGTAATGTTTTTTCGGGATCTGAAAAATATTCCGGAGAGCTGTTTCCTTTTCAGGGCTCTTCTACGGTTATGGTAACGTCCATCCTACCCTGCCCGAGGACGCTGAAGTTATAGGTGCCAGCTTCTTCAAAGGTATAAGGGTAGCTGCGCCTGTATACCAGGTTTTTATTCTCAAAAAGCCCTTCTTCGCTGACCAGGGTGAAGAGTCTGTCTTGGAAATTAATCCAAGCAACGGTATCTCCTTTCTCGATCACAAGGCTTGAAGGGGAAGCTCTGAAGTTCTCTATTCTTACGGTGTAAGTTTTTGTACTAGTTTCAGGACTTATGATTGTTGGTCCCTCGGAAGTCACATCCTCTTCAGGAGCTTCCTCTTCAGAAGTTTCGTTTTCTTCTGGTGTTACTTCTTCTTCAGGAATCATTTCCTCTTCAGAAGTTTCGTTTTCTTCTGGTGGTATTTCCTCTTCAGGAATCATTTCCTCTTCAGAAGTTTCGTTTTCTTCCGGCGCCACTTCTTCTTCAGGGATTTCTTCTTCCTCAACAGGCTGCTCGTCTCCCACACACCCTGAAAGGAGTACGGCACTTAATACGAGGAGCAAAACAATGATCTTTGCTTTCATCAATAAATTCCCCACGTCTATTTTATATGGAAATTCCGGGAGCTTGACTCTTTTCCGGAATTTTGTGTCTTTTCTGTTAATATTTGTTTTGAATTTGCTTGAATGAATTTTCAGGTTTTGAGGTCGCTTTGATTATATTCGTATTTCAACCGACCTTTTCTTTTCTTGAGATTGGTGTCTGGTATAATGTATAGTATAAGATATGATATAAGATATGATATAAGGTATGATATAAGGTATGATATAAGGTATGATATAAGGTATGATA
>CBFCWE010000020.1:0-48318 GCA_965601435.1 uncultured Methanosarcina sp. | reverse complement strand
TTGTTCATCATCCGGGTAGATCCGGTACACGTTTCCCTGCATCATTATAACATTATCAATTGTTTTGAAATTATATAAGGAAATTCTAATATAATTTATAGGGAGTTATTTTATTGTGGTTTCGGGAAGTGGACGGCTCCCATCTCCCACCTGTCAGCCTGCGGCCTCCGAGGAAGGAGTCTTCCCGCCTTCTGAGATAAAATCCGGGGCTTTACGGATGGAAAATCCCGATACATCCGTATCCCCGATACATCCGGGCTTTGCCGCAGTGCCCGGGTATTAACTGTAAAATTTCATTTCATTTCATTTCATTTCAACCACTGCCCTATAAACGGCCCGATTATCATAAAGATAAACGAGAACAGGATCAGCATTGAGAAGGTTGCTGCAATGGAATTGGAGACTCTCGCAGAGACGTCTTCCTTTCCTGTAATCCGGTACACAAGGGAGTAGGTGTAGTCCTTGAACACGTGGCCCCCGTCCAGGGGTACCGCAGGCAGGCAGTTGAAGAGCCCCACATAGAAGTTCAGCCAGCCTATCCAGAGCAGGGTATTGGCAATCCAGAAAATGCCCACTCCAAGGGGTTCGGCCCAACCCACGGGCTGGTAGAACTGGGCAATGGTGCCTGAAAAGCCGCGGAAACCTTCCCCGGCAAACCCGTAGATGGGAAGCCCGAAGAGGATCAGCCAGCCGGCAAGTCCCGTGAGCAGGGAGGGGATCTGTTTGAGGGCTTCAAGATAGTATTTTGATTGGGGCATCCACAGGGAAACGCCGAGCATCGGGCATTCGACAATCCCGTTCCCGTACATAACTCCCAGGAACCCACGCTCACTGTCAATGGAATGAGGAGCCAGTTTAACATCAAGTACAACCGTGCCGTTTTCCGTCAGGGTTCCCGTGTAGTTTGCAGGGGGAAGCAGTTCCGCCCGGATGGTCTGGTTGGCCTGAGTATTTTCCATGAAACTTACAAAATCGGCGACGTCTTGCATCTCCGTGTCGTCAAGCCGGAGCATGGTCATCCCTTCCTCGAAACCGGCGGCTTCGGCAGGGCTTTCTTCCACAACCCCTCCAATAGGCACCCCATTGATGTGGCCGTCGGACAGCTCGGAAGTTTCGATCTCATACACCGAAACTACTCCGTCTTCCATGGCATGGATTTGTATTATGTCCCCTGACTCGACGGTTTCCAGGTAGTAAAGGACGTCCATGGCGTTGGTGATGTTGGTGTCATCTATCCGGGTAATTACCATGTCCTCCCGGATTCCTGCAATGCCAGCAGGGGAACTTTCGTTCACACTCAGGACCATGGCATCACTCAGGGGAGCGATTGCCCCGAGCACGGGCCCGAAGAAGAGCAGTAAAGCGATGAAGGCAACACAGAAGTTTGCCATCACCCCGGCAGCAAGTATTCTGGACCGCTGGGCCCTCGTGGCAATTTTTTCAGGCTCCTGAGCAGGTTTTTGTTCCTCGACTTTGAGAGGTATTTCCCTTTTCTTTTGCTCTTCCTGCCGTTCCCATGCTTCTATTTCATCAATCGAGGCAGTAAGAGGAAGTTCGTCTTCTTCTACTGGCTGTTCATTTTTGCCGAAAAGTTGTTCTTCATCGGGTTCCGCAAAACCTCCGATAGGCACAAGGGCTAGCAGGATTCCCATGGACTTGACCCGGATGCCTTCCACCCGACAGAGGATTGCGTGGGAAAACTCATGCACCACGAGAGTGACGATTAGCGCAATAACTCCCCAGGTAAAGGGGATAAACTCGTTTAAGCCGGGGATAAGCAGGATATTCCTGGCGGCATTGTACTTGCCCGGTTCCGGGACGTTGTTGTTCAGGAAAGACGTGTACAGCGCAAAGTCCGAGAGCGCGATTACCAGGAACATGGCGATCATGCCCACAAACATAAGCCAGATCCCGAGGTTTGCAAAAACCCGCCAGTAGAATTTGGGGCGGGCCAGGATGTCAAGCAGTTTGAGCCCTTTTGTGGTCCTGATCATAAGGATGGGCAGCGGACCGAAGGTGCTTATATTGTATTTTTCCAGAATTCCCCGCCTGTCCAGGATAGAGACAAGGAACCAGTACAGTATGAATATGCTTATTGCAATGCTTGTGCCACTCAAAGAAATTCTCCGAGAATATAAAATGATCTTGGGTATGAATCGAACTATTCAGAACTTAAAGCAAATAAAACGTTTTATTATATTATGTTATAGGCTAAATCTTGAGACGGTGCAGAAAAATCAGAGGGCCGAATAGCAATCAAACAAAACATGTCGCATCTAAATCTGAGTAATTATATTAGAATCAATATATAAATACTCATGCCTGCTTTCCCGTACAAAGCCCATTTTTTGTAATTACCATTTATAATTTATCACAAGGTATAACACTTTCTATTAGCCTAAATTACTTATTGGCTTGAATTAATATTAGCTTGAAGTGATTTAGCTGGAATTACTTATTGGTTTGAAATTGTTGGCCTGAAGTGATTTAGCTGGAATTACTTATTGGCTCGATTAATTGTTGGCTTGAAATCGTTAAACAATAACATCATTTAAATTGTTAATGTTTCCGGAGGTTCCGGGTCAGATGCAGAGAATCGTATACATAACAACGGGAGATATGAAGAACGCTTCTACTATTGCAAGGGCGCTGGTCTCGAAGAAGCTTGCAGCCTGCGTGAACATGTTTCCCATATCATCGGTCTACACCTGGGAAGACAAAATTGAGGAAGATTCTGAAATTGCAATGATCGTTAAAACCGACTCTTCCCGCTTTGATGAGATCTGCAAGCTTGTAAAAGCCCTCCATACGTATGAACTGCCTGCAATCGAATTCTGGGAGATCGGAGGAGAGCAGGAGTATCTCGACTGGGTACTGGTAAACAGTTCGGGAGAAAAAACAAACAATTCCGGGGAGAAAAATTCAGGGGACCTTTAAGCCTGTGTCCTGAGTTTATAAGGAATAGAGGGTCTGGAATAGAGTTTTTCAAGAGAGAGCGTCCTTCCACCACCCGGCTTCGGGAGAAAACTTTGCTTTTCCTGTCGGCTCCCGGACGTTGTATCTGCCCTGTTTACAGGATTAGCTTTATATGGTAGTTTCATCGTTACCATATTGGTACTCATCCATAAGCAGGAGTAACCAGACGGTCAACGGTTACAGGCTCAAGATATAACTAATTAAATTAATTAGGAAGCCTGGAGAATGTTAAGGCCGAGAAAAGAATCAATTGCGCGAGGGTTGCCGAGTGGTTAAAGGCGATGGGCTCAAGATCCATTCCCGCAGGGGTTCAAGGGTTCGACTCCCTTCCCTCGCACTAAACTTATTACAATTTTCTATTTCTGGGATTACATATATCCCTTCTTTCGGCTTTGTAGAAAACCTATCTAAATCAACCAGTAAAGGATTAGCTGTAATTTCCCTGTTCAGCTTTTCCCGAAATCTTTTTTCGACTTGCTTTATAGGTACCGGCATTCTCACCGGTCGTCGAAGACGACCGGCTTTTCCAAAAAGTGCATTAACTTGACTAAAAATAATATAGATGTTCCCAAAAAAATCTGTATGGATAACTAAAAAATCAGAATATGACGTGAAGTGAGTTGAATAAAACTAAAAGCCAACAATTGCAGTTTATTTTGCAGTCGCTTTTTTTCGGAAATTTCGGAAAGGGCCGCTTGCTTCTCAAGCGGTGAGGGCCCTTGTTGCCGATATTATGATATAAAATTCCCGGAACTGGAATCATTAGTAAACCCGGTAACAAAAACCAGGGCCATTTCAAGCCATATACAGAATTTCTACAGAGCCCTTCTTTCAATTATTGATACTCTTCTTTCGAAATGACGACAATAATATTGTCCTGTCCTCAGGGCACGAAATTTTGGAAGAAATAAAACTGCGTTCACAACAGGAACGAAAAGCTGAGATAAGAAACAAAAGATGGGAAAAACGATATAATCTGAGAAAAGAGTATCAATAGGCTTGAGCGTTGAATAAAAAAGCTTATAAGGTGGTTCACAAGGGTTATCCTGCACCAATGAAGTAATTGCGGGATCAGGTTTGGAACCGTCCTGAATTTGCTCCATTTAACAGTCTGCACGCCAATGAAGTATATTACGGGATCAGGTTTGATACTGTCCTGAATTTGCTCCATTTAACAGTCTGCACGCCAATGAAGTATGCTACGGGATCGGTGAAACCGTCCTGAATTTGCTCCATTATATAGCTTACTCCCCGGTGAACCAATTTATAATATGTGAGTAATATTATATAATGCCAACGATATAATCGAAGTTTATTTATTCAGTTATGCACCCTTCAGCTAACCGGGTACTATTCTGCAACAAAATTGAATGATGAATTTTCCGATTGGGAATTTCAAATAATGATTAATTCCAAAATAGCCTGCAGGTAGAAGATGAATCTTTAAATTGCTGCAATTAGTAATTTCTCAGCAAAGAAGATAATAAAGTTTTAATTGTATACACCATTAGTATTTTGCAAAAATGTTGTAAAATCAGAGAGGAAAAACCATGAAGATAATCGGAATATCATCAAGCCCGAGAGGCAAAAACAGCAGTACCTTAAAGTTGCTGGATGCAGCCCTGGCCGGAGCCGTAGAAGCCGGAGCCGAAGTAGAGGCAATCGACGTTGCAAAGTTGAATCTCAAATACTGCACTGCATGCAATTCCTGCCATGAAACCGGTGTATGTTCAATAAAAGACGACTACCAGATCGTAATTGAAAAACTTCTGGCCGCGGACGGCATAATCCTGAGCAGTCCCAATTACATAACAAACGTGACAGCCCAGCTCAAGACCCTCTTTGATAGAAGTCCGCTTGTTATTCATGAACAGCTCTTTGAAGGAAAGTACGGCTTTTCCCTGACGACTGCGGGCAGCGGGGAAATTGATTTTGTCCTTGACATCATGAATAATTATATGATGCACTGCGGAGGCAACTTCACCGGAGGAGTGGGTTACTCAATGGCAGAGGGTCTCTCGGCAATGGAAGCAGCCATTGAAAAAACGCAGGAAATGGGCAAAAACCTTGTTGAAGCGATAGAGGAGAAGAGACAGTACCCGGAGCAGGAAGCTGCACACGAAGCCTGGAAAGGACAGTTTAAGTATGTCATCCTTGCCAATAAAGAGCACTGGCCGCACAACTACGAGCACTGGATGAAAAAAGGCTGGATCTGACTTGACAAGCCAAAGTGGAAGCCAAAGTGGAAGGACAGGCAAAGTTGGAGGGTCCGCCCTTCAACTTCTTTTTCTTTTTATTTCATGATTTTTTTAATTTCACACGGTTTTGTTCTGATAAAGTGCTTTTTCTCCGGTTTTTGCTTGCCAACTGAATGAAAAATGGAAAATAGATAGATTCAAAAAAATAAAAAGTATAAGTACTTTGAAACCCAAAATATTTCCGGGAGAGGTTGAACCGAAAAAAACGAGCTGAAAAACGAGGAGATGCAAAAACGTGGATTTGAGGCGCAAAGAAACACTGAAGACTACCGTAGCGTCAAAGAAATTAGCGTCAAAGAAATTAGGATCATAGATATTTAAGAGTGGGGGAAATGTGTCACGTAGTATACTTTTAGTTTTACTTTTCATATTTCTGGGACTGATTATCCAGCCTGCTGCGGGGGAAGTCGGCGGCTGGGAAGTAATCCCTGAAAATCCGGCTGTAGGAGATGGCCTGAAGATCAGGGGGAACGCTGAGCCCGGAGAGGAAGTCGGGATTCTGGTTTCTTTTGAAAAAACAGTTCCGGTCTACCTTAGAGAGTACAGTTACGAACTTGATGGGATTGAAATCCTGGATTTCAACAACCAGGTCACTGTCAGGGCAGAAGGGGTAGAGGACCTGAACGTGGGCTGGAAAATGCTTTTCTGGAAGACGAACAGTTCCATAGCAAGGGACGGGACAGCCACTGCATCCCATACTGGTATCCCTCCGGGGAATTACCAGTTTAAGGTAGGAGGGTATGCGGAAAGGGAAGCTACAACCGTGAACCTGAAGATCAGCGCCCTGCAAAGGGTGATGACAGGGTCCGATGGGATATTCGGCTATACATATTACACTGAATCCTTGCCTGCAGGGGACTATGAAGTGAAGGTTGGCAGCTCGGCAAAGAAAGTAACCCTGAGTCCCGCAGGGCAGGGGATTAGTGAAGGCCCCAACCCTCCCAGGCAAGGAAGCCTTACTATCCATCCGGGAGAAAATACGGCAGCAGAAACGGACGGGGTAATAAGTGCGTCAGGGGCTTCCGTTCAGGATGAGGTCCGGGAAGAAAATGTGCCTGCAGAAGAAAACTCGAGGAAGACCGGGAAAAGCGGAGGTTTTTCGAATATCTCCTATCTGATGGCAGGAGTTCTCGCGGGACTGCTTCTTCTTGCAGGGATCTCAAAGACGAAAAAAGATGCGAAAAAGGGCGAGTGAACCGATTCTTCCGTTTTACCTTTGGGGACGGTTACAAATAGCACCTCGAAATCACCCGGAGACTTGAGGTGCATTAAAAAACTTTAGCCCTAAACCAATTTTTTTGAAAAAGCTATGCCCTTCACTTGATTTTCAAAGAACCCGCATGCAAAATAGAGAAAAATGTGAACAAAAACAGCTTAAACCGCTTCACTGTGAACTTTTTTTAATTTTTGAAACTCACTCATAAGGTTTATCAATAAACATGACCCTACAAAAAACAGAAGTTTGACGCAAAAAGTATTCATTAAGTGTTTGAGTTTTCAAATGTATTTAATGTGTTTAATAGCTATGAACGATCAAAAGCTAAAATGATCAATAGCAAGTGATCAATAGCTAGAAGTGATTGATAGGGGCCGGTTCCCGTCCGGCATCCCCCTATCAATGATCCAACCCCACGAGATTGAGAGGAAACCCTTAAACTCTCAATCTACAGCTTTTTTATAAGGACTTGTCCATATATATCATAATCGATCAAAATTATTTGGCGCTACTGAAAAATTCAATTCTTATTACTATTTTAGCGATGCCAAAAAATCTTAAGCCGGCTTTATTTTTTATCCAGCCTTGTATTTTTCAACGCCATTGAAATTTCAACCTGGAATCTCAGGAATAAAAGAGACCCTGAAACAGGATGATATAAAACCTGAAACAGGAATGGAAGCGGGGATGAAATAGAAACTGGGAATGAATGAAAAATAAAAAGGGAAGCTTGTCTCCCTTCAAATTACATACGCCTTGAGAGGCGGGAACCCGTTGAAACTTACGGAACTATAGCTCTGGGTGTAGGCTCCGGTGGTGAAGATGTAGACCCTGTTTCCCTCTCTCAGGGTATGGGGAAAGGAGTATTTGTGATCTTCATAGAGTATGTCCATGCTGTCGCAGGTAGGACCTGCCAGGATTACCTTTTCAGCGCAGCCTTTCTTTTCACAGTAGATGGGGTATTTGATGCACTCATCAAGGGTTTCGATCAAGCCCCCGAACTTCCCGACATCAAGGAAGACCCATCTGTACTGGTTGAACCTGGCTTTTTTGGAGACCATTACGACTTCACTTACGATAATGCCTGCATCGGCTGTCAGGGAGCGGCCCGGTTCGATCAGGATCTCAGGCAGCTCGTCCCCGAAATCCTCGGATAAGAAACGGTAGATTTCCCTTGCATAGATCTCAAGGTCATTGGTTGGGGAGAGGTATTTTGCCGGGAAACCTCCGCCCAGGTTTATCATCTTAAGTTTTATTCCCTTTGAAGCTGCGGCCTCGAAGAGGTATTTGCACCTGGCAATCGCACTGTCCCACTGTCCGATGTCTCTTTGCTGGGAGCCTACATGGAAGGAAAGCCCGTAAGGTTCGAGCCCCAGTTTTTCAGCCTTCATGATTATTTTATAGATCAGGTCAGGGTGCGCCCCGAATTTCCGGGAAAGCGGCCAGTCAGCCCCGTCGCTTTCCGTGAGGATTCGGAAAAAGACCCTGGAACCCGGGGCATACTTAGAAAGTTTCTTCAGGTCGCTTTCCGAATCCGTTACAAAAAGCCTGACCCCTTTTTCGAAGGCATAGGCGATATCCTTTTCTTTCTTAATCGTGTTCCCGTAACTTATCCTCTCCGGTTCCACCCCGAGACTCAGCAGCTGGTCAAGTTCGTAGACCGTTGCCACATCAAAGTTGGACCCTTTGTTTTTCAGGGAAAGGACTACCTCATCCAGGGGGGTTGCCTTTACAGCATAATGAATTTTTGCGAAAGGCATATTCTCTATAATTTTATCGTACATCCGTTCTATCTTCTGTAGATCCACGATCAAGAAAGGAGTTTCTTTATCTCGTGAAAATTTTTTGATCTTCTTGAACTCTTCCCCCGAAATAAATTCCTCCAGCGGAAACTCATAAGGCTCTTTTCTCATATCTGCTCCTTTGCCACCTTTAGACTGGTTCGTAATTTTTAGTAATTTAACGCTTTAAATCTATTTTAAGCGATTTAGAAGCGCCAATTTTAAAAAATATAGGTATAAATAGATTCAAATAGCATTTAAGGTATATAAAATTAATTATAATGATTTATTTCAATTTTAAAAGCTTTAATTAGATATATATCTATTTTAATTCATTTTATTATGAAATAAAGGTAATTTAATTGCTTTAAATCAGTATATGTTGCATAAAAAGCCCTTTAAATCCTCAAATATTGCCCAAAATTCCCCCTATCATAAAAAAACCTTTTAATTTCCATTATTGGCCGGGGTAGCAAATGAGCTTTTTCAGCATTTCAAATTAATTGAGATTTAAAACCACTGATGTTTTCGGAAGAAGAGCTGCTGCGTAGTACACCCCGGGTCCGGGAACTACTCAGCAGAACTGGATCAGGTTAAGGTAGTTCACCAAATCGAATTGCTGTGTGACCGAAAATAAGTGCGGGATAAAACTCCACAAAATTCAAATTTTTTTTAGGATCGCTCACAAGCTTTATTTTTAATGAAAACGTTAGAAAAAACCGGTGCACAATGAGAAAATTATTGAATAAGTATCCGATAGGAGCCCGATGTTCCCACTTTCCGGCTCCTACCAATGATCCAACCCATGAGATTGAGAGGAAACCCTTTAACTCCCAATCTACGTTTTTTTATAAGTACCTGGGAATATATATCATAACCGCTTCAAATTCAATACGCCCTTTAAACGGTTTAATTTCAATGAATATTATAAAGGTATAAAAATATTCAATGGCGTTAAATATTTTGAATTAAACTTCATGAAGATGGATTGCTCTGAATTAAAAACCACCTCATGTGACATCATTGGGTTCCGGGTCGTCCAGGGAGAATACCGCTAGCTTTCGGAATATCAGGTAACTCCCCGGATTCCCTCAGTTCCGGTCTTCCAAAAAACCGCTGGTTATACTTGCCTTTAATTTTAGACCTCCATCAAACCATCACTCATCCTGCCTCCTGTCCTGGCCTCCCATTAAGCCATCACCCATCCTGCCTCCAGGTCGACTCTCTCAACAAGCCATCACCCATTCTCCTTCGATACCTTATTGTCCCATCAAAACCCGGTTTACTCCTGCTTTAAGGTCCTATTTTCCCTTCTGGTTTTCAGGAACACCAGCACAAAACCGATACCCACAAGAGCAAAACCGTATGCCATAACCATGGCACTCAGCTGGGTAAAAAGGAAGAGGGCTGAGAGTGCCCCGAGGGCAGGAGGGATAGGAAACTTTCCTATACTGAGAGGAACCCTGAAAGGCCGCCTTTTCTCGGGTTCGGTGTAACGGAGCTTGATAAGGGAGAGGTTGACCATGATGAATACGATGAAGATCATGAAGTTTGAAATGTTTGCAACGGTTGTGATGTCCCTCAAGAGCACGAAAAGGATTGAAAGCCCAACGATACCGAGTATGGAAGCCCAGGGGGTTCCACGTGAGGGGTGGACCCGGGAAAGGATGTTGGGAAGGGAGCCGGAAGCTGCCATGCCGTAGACGATTCTCGAACCCCCCAGCATAACAACCAGCACGGTGTTTACCGTGGAGAAGAGGGCAATCCAGGAAAGAAGGACAAAGGCTTTGTTCCCGAGGACCACGGCTGCTATTTCGGAAAGGGGTGCCTCTGAAACCCCGAGAGTCCGGTAGTCGAGCACACTTACTGCCGCCACTGCCACGCAGACATAAAGGATGACAGTGGTAAAGATTGCAAGGATCAGGGCTTTTGGGGTTGTCTTCTCGGGGTCCTTTGTCTCCTGGGCAAGCCTTACGATATCTTCAAAACCCAGGAAGGCAAAAAAGATGAGGGCTGAAGCTTCAAATACCCCTGAAAAGCTCGTCATCTCGAAGTAATTGACCGTCCCCAGGAACGGAATCCCTATGTAGACTATTATAAGCAGTCCCGAAAACTCGATCAGCGTGATGAGGATTGCAAGCCTGGCTGATTCTTTGATCCCGTAAGACATGACAAGCCCGAGGACAAGCAGCACCCCTATCGCCCCCTCCAGAATCCCGGCCCCGAAAAGAGAACTGTAGTAACCCCCAAAGCCCAGGGCAACCGCGGAAGCCGTGATAACCACTACGTAAATAATCAGCAGGCCCACAAGAAGCCCCACCTTTTCCCCGAAAGCCCTCCTGACAAATTCATATTCAGCCCCGGCCCGGGGGTACATTGAAGCAAGCTCCATATAGCTCAGGGCAGAGAGGGCCGCAGCGGTACCTGCAAACAAAAACGAAAGCCAGACAAGGTTACCTGCAAGCCCGGCGGCTTTTCCCACAAGCACGTAAATCCCGGCCCCGAGGATGCTGCCCACCCCGGTTAGCGTAACCTCTACAAGGCTCAGTTCACGCTTTAATGCCGGTTCTCCGTCCATAAGCAAACCCTCGCATCCTCTGAAATTTCGGTCCCGGACCCAATAAATTCCACATAAATGTTTTTTCCACTGGAAAATATCCTTATTAAGGACTACATTTGAAATTCAAGGAATTATATACCTGAGGAAACTATGGTCCTGAAAAAATGTAGCATTACCTGAGGAAACTATGGTCCTGAAAAAATGTAGCATTACCTGAGGAAACTATGGTCCTGAAAAAATATGGCAATGATCTGTAAATGTTACTCACCAGAACAGTTAAACGTTCACAAACAGTAACTAAAACAGATGGGAATTTCCAGGTTCAGCTCCATTGCCCGCCCTATCGACCCGAACTATCCGACAAACCGGGCAATTTCGATACTTACTCTCTTAGTCATTTTCTCAAGTACAGGCTTTCAGGTCCTTTCAGGCATCCTTCCGGTACAGGCGCTGATACCTTCCATTCGAGCCGGAATCTATGTATTTCTTGCCTGGGCGCTTGCCCGGGAACTGGACCCTGACAATGAGCTCTCGGCTTTTGCTGCAGCTTTTCTTGCCTGTGTCGCACTCCTGTATTTCCCTGTGCCCGGGATGCTCCCCCTTGCCCTGTTTCTCCTTTTAACCCGAATTTTGAACCGGAGTGCCGGACTCCCCGCAAAAAGCTTCGATTCCCTGGTGATATTGCTACTTTCAAGCTGGGTCACCCTGCAGGAAAACTGGATTTTCGGGGCAATTGCTGCTGCGGCTTTCTTCCTGGACAGCAGGCTTTCAGAGCCTAAGAAACAGCAGCTCTTTTTTGCAGTAACTGCAGCTCTTATATCAGCTTTTGCACTCTTCCGGGCGTTGAAAACAGGGTCACTGGGAGGTGGAATAAGTGAAGCCGCACTTTTGCAGGAACAGGTTTTATTTTTGCTCATCACTATTCTGGCAATCCTCTTCATACCGCATATCCTTGCTTCCCACAAAATAAGGTCAAAAGGCGATGTGGGGGGATTTCCCCTCGATCCTAAAAGAGTGCAGGCTGCCCAGGGCACAGCATTACTGGGTGCATTTGCTCTTGCAGCCCTGGAGGGCTGGGCGGGTGTTGAGCCCCTGATACCCTTATGGAGCGCGGTGGCCGGAGTCCTCCTGTACGCTTTTTTGAAGCTGGTCCGGGATCGGCTATGAAAGTAAACCAGTCTAAAAGGCAGTCCGGGAAAAATCCGGGCGTATCCCGGCTTGAAGCTCATGCAGATGCCTTTTATTCTTTCATCTTATCGGCAAGTTCCAGGGCTATTCTTTGCACTTCCTTAAGGTCCTCTTCCTTCGGGGCCCCTTTCACCTGAAGCGTTCCCACAACTTCGATTTTTGTCGGGGCCAGCATTTCAGCTGCCTGCTTCAGGGCACCGCCACCCCAGCCATAGGAGCCGAGAAGGACCCCGTACTTAATGGGTGGCTTGAAAGCTTTTACCAGGTAAGCTCCCTGCATGGCAAGCGGGTGCATCCCTCCAAGGACTGTCGGGCTCCCGAGGACCACGGCCCGGCTGTCCACGAGTTCCCGGGCAAGGTCCCCGAGGTCTGAGACTGCAAGGTTGTAGAGGCGGACGTCAATGCCTTTTGAGAGCAGGGTTTCGGCCATTTCCCTGATCATTTTTTCCGTGGAGCCCCACATGCTGGCGTAGACGACGAGGGCTTTCTTTTCGCTTTCTCCCGATGTCCATTTCCGGTAAGGTCCCAGGATCCTTTCCGGATTTTTGTACATTGGCCCGTGGCTGGGGGCAATGACCCGGATTTCAAGGTCCTTTATTTTCTCAAGCGCCTTTGCCCCCATCTTACTGAAAGGCATCATGATCTCCCCGAAATAGCGCTTTGCCATGGGTATCAGGTCTTCAATGTCCTCATCATAAACACCCTGGGCGGTGTGAGCCCCGAAAAAGTCGCAGGAGAAAAGGATTTTATCTTCCTCAAGATAGGTGAACATGGTCTCAGGCCAGTGAAGCCAGGGAGCTTCAATAAACCTGAGGGTCTTTCCCCCTAGTTCGAGCAGGTCTCCGTTCCCAACGATTTTTACCCGTTCATCCGGGATCTCATGGTAATTCCTGGCCATCCCGATCCCTTTTTTCGTGGTGACAAGCACGACGTTCGGGGCTCTTTCCATTATTAAACGGATCGCATTGGAGTGGTCAGGCTCGGCATGGTTCATTATAAGGTAGTCGAGCTTTTCGAGCTCAGTTACTTTATTGATTTTTTCCACGAATTCCTTCTCAAACCCCGGGTTCACGGTATCGATAAGAACGGTTTTCTCCGTGCCTTTCACAAGATACGAATTGTAGCTGGTGCCCTCCGGAAGAGGGACCAGGGCATCAAAGAGCCGGCGGTTCCAGTCTTTTGCCCCTACCCAGAATACATTGTCAGCAATTACAGGTACGTAATAACTCTCCATATCTTATTCCCCCATTTTCCGGAACATTACACCGGCCGAAAAGCAGCGAGGCATTCAGGGTGCCATTCAAAGAAATACAGCAGAAAACCGGTGTCATATGAAATGTTTTCACCTTAACCGGTGTCACATGAAATGTTCTCATATAAGCTGATTCCATCTAAACTATACAATTGTCATTTCAATTGTTATCCGGCCGGACTGAAAGCAATGTTCTTTAAAGAATTATACTGCTACATCATATATAATCCCTAATTTGGAAAGCTCCGTAAGAAATAATAATGAATCACAAAAATGTTTAGGTCCGGAGACATTGCTTAAGCTCATTTCCCCAATTCCATATCCCAACCAAACATTTTTTTAAATAAAAGTTGCTAAAAGTTTATATATATGTTAATCACTTTCTTTTTTCCTTCGACATGTTCATATGCATACCTAAAAAATACAAAATGAAAACTATATATAGTCACCAAGCAGTTAACTACTTCCTGTCAGGCAATGAAATAAAAAATAATTGACTAATGTGGGAATCATTGAAGCCTGAAGAATATTCAGTATTGAAATGAGGCTTTAAATACTGCTTATATTCTAATCAAAAAAGAAGGGATATTTATGAAAACATCAAATGTAGAACTGAATCCTAACAGACTGGTACAGCATCTCAATAAGCCAGCAAGCGAATTCACTAAAGACGACATTATAAGGTTCATCAAGGATAACGGCATTAAGATGCTGAATTTCCGCTATGTTGGCGGCGATGGAAGGCTTAAAGCCCTCACCTTCGTAATCAGAGACGAAGAGCATCTTGACAACTTACTTTCCGCCGGTGAGAGAGTAGACGGATCAAGTCTTTTTTCATACATTGAGGCAGACACAAGCGACCTCTATGTCCTTCCTAAATACAGGACTGCCTTCGTAAATCCTTTTGAAGAAATTCCCACTCTGGATATCCTCTGTTCTTACTTCGACAAGGAAGGAACCCCCCTCAAAAGCTCTTCTGAAACCGTCATGAAGAAGGCTACCCAGACCCTGACTGAGAAGACAGGCTACGAGCTCCAGGCAATGGGCGAACTCGAATACTACATCATCGCCAACAAAGATGAAGTCAACATGGGTTTCCCGGCCGTTGATCAGGCAGGATACCACGAGTCCAATCCCTTTACCAAATTCGATCAGCTCAGAAAGGAAGCAATGATGTACGTTTCCGAAGCTGGCGGAAAAATCAAATACGGACACTCTGAAGTCGGAAACTTCACTGACGACAAGTACTACTACGAGCAGAACGAAATCGAATTCGAGACCGACTCACCTGAAAGCAGTGTCGAAAGTCTGCTTATTGCAAAATGGATGCTCAGGATGCTTGCAGACCAGTACGGTGTAGTTGTCAGCTTTGCCCCGAAGATCACTGTCGGAAAAGCCGGAAGCGGACTGCACGTCCACATGAAGCTCCTGAAGGACGGAAAGAGTGTCATGGTCGAGAACGGTGACGTTAGCAACACTGCAAAGCGTGCAATGGCCGGGCTTCTTGACGTTGCGGCAGGAATCACTGCCTTTGGAAACAGGGTCCCTACATCCTACCTGCGCCTTGTTCCTCACCAGGAAGCTCCCACAAATATTTGCTGGGGAGACAGAAACCGCTCTGCTCTGGTCCGTGTGCCCCTTGGCTGGTTCTCCGAAGGCTCCAGCAAGATGGTAGCCATAGCCAATCCGAACTACGACGAGGAGTTCAGGGAACACAGCTACAAGTCTACCTTTGAATTCCGTGCTGCAGACCCCTCAGCTGACCTTTACCTCCTCTTAGCAGCCTTTGCAGTAGGTATCCGCCATGGATTTGAGATGGAAGATGCCCTTGAAATTGCCGACAAGCTCTATATTAGCGTTAACATCTTCAAGGACGAACATAAAGACAGACTTGCCCAGCTTGAACACCTCCCCGCTTCTTGCTACGAGTCCGCTCAGGCCCTGAAGAAACAAAAGGACGTTTTCACTCAGTACGATGTCTTCACTGAAGGTATGATTGACGACAGCGCAAAACTCCTTGAAGCCTTTGACGACGATCAGCTCAGTGAGAGGCTCTACGGCAAGAACGACGAAATCAAGAAGCTTGTGGACAGTTTCATCCACATTGCTTAATCACGATAGTCAAAACGACTAAAAACGAACCTTAAAAAACGAACCTTTTTTCTTTTTCCTGCCGGAAAAAGAATCAGGGCCCCTGTTTTGCAAGGGCAGGGGTCCTGCAACCATCATCTTTTCTAAAAAAGGTTTTTTTCCTGTAATCTTTACGATTTCCTTTATGTTTCTTCTTCTCCTACCGGTTCATTGGATGTTTTGATGGAATTCCACTCCGGCTTATTACTGTTCAGATATGCATAAATCGGTTTTTCGTTTCGCACGAGGTCTACGAAAGGCCCCATTTCCTTAAAGGGAAGGAAAATGGCACCCACTCTGTTCTGGACCACATACATGGGCCCCGGCACCGGGCTGTCGTCAGTCAAAAAATATGCGATGAAACGGTGGTCTCCCCCGAAGCAGGCAACATATCCACGGGCCTTAATGTTAACTCCGCCCCAGGTGGCGTTTAAACCGTGACCAAGAGCAACCTTGTAGCTTGTTATTTCAAAATTTTTAACAGTCATTGCAATTTCCCCAATTTCTAAACAGAGAGCAGACAGGAGTTTTTGAATTCCGGAGACAATGGCATTCCAGCTTCAAACCCTGCCCCCTTCTTCGTAATCATGTTCAATAATAGGATATTATTGCTTTGGAAATATAATTACTGAACATGATTTCTGAATGGTAGGATAAAGGAGTTTTACGCTTCAGAGTATATTTTTCATTGAAAATTTCCCCGGTTCAAAGAGCTTTTCGAGTTCATGGGGGGACAGGCAGGTCAGGAACATCATCAGGTAGAAATTATACCCGGGCAGGAATGTATTTTTCATTTACATCAGAAAACCGGACCCTTAATTCCAATTTTGAAAAGCAGGGGAAACTACCTATAGAATCAAAGGATTCCCGAACCAGGCTGAATTAACCGAATTAACCTTTCGGAGTCTTTTTTGCCCCGAACGCAAGTCCGGCTTTTTCAGAACAAAAAGGTAAAAGAAGAGTGAAAAGAAAAAGCAATAGAACATTGTCTGTGCGAGGAAGTATCAGATTATCAATCGTCAACGAGTGTTATAATTTATGCACTATGCTATGGTGGTTTTTTTATTCCCTATCACTTATTCACTATCTTAACAGCTGTTCCGTATGCAAGTATCTCGGCTGCCCCTGCCATTACCATGGAGGTCATGAACCTGACATTTACCACGGCATCGGCTCCCATCTTTTCGGCATCCGCCACCATACGGTTGATTGACTTCTCCCTTGCCTCTTCAAGCATCTGGGAGTATTCCGACAGTTCTCCCCCTACAATGGTGCGCAGGCCTGACATGATATCCTTGCCGATATGCTTGGCCTGAATGGTACTGCCCCGGGCCATTCCAAGGGTCTGTGTGATCTCTTTTCCTGCTATTGTATCTGTTGTCACGATTATCATGTTCTCACCTAATATCTCCTTTCAATCTCCTTATCCTCAACATTCATTTTTTCCTTTATCAGAGCCAATAAAACCAGCACTATACCTGCTACAATTGCCCCGATAGACATTTTAAGTACCAGGCTGGACTCCAGGGTAAAAAAATTATAGAGAGCATATCCCATCAGCAAGACGAAGCCCACGACTGCCAGTCCTACGCCAAGATTTTTCACTGCTGTGTTGCTGTTCATAAGAACACCTCTTCAAACAAAATTGGAAATCACCCAGAAGCCAGATTGCTTAAGATATGATATAAGTGCAGGAAATACTTTATCACTTCCGTTATATTAATGGGCATGTTTCATCCAATGCATGTTTCATCCAATGCAACTTTTGCGAAAATAATTATTCGAATCGTTCCAATATCATGAGAATATGTCAAAAACCTGGGGCAGTTCACCTATAATATTAAGCCACTGCAAGAAAATACTTATTAGCGTGTGAAACATAGGTTAACATAACTGTTTTGTAAGTGAACGTAACCGCTTTGTAAGTGAATGTAACCGCTTTGTAAGTGAATGTAACCGCTTTGTAAGATGCTGCATCATAAGCCCCTCTCCGAAAACTTAAAACTTCGATTGCGTATCAAACTCTTGCTGTGTGGATGTTAACAATGACTGCTTCAGTGAAAGATAACCCGCAAAATAGGCCGCCTGAAAATAACTGGCGAAATACGCTATATACAATAATATTTGAAGCAGAATCCCCTGCTGGAAAGCTTTTTGATGAAGTCCTGATTCTTGCCATCCTGCTGAGCATTATTGTTGTTATGCTCGATAGCGTCAGCAGCATTGCGGCGAAATATGGCGATTTGTTCTATACCCTGGAATGGATTTTCACGATAATGTTCACGGTGGAGTATTTTTTGCGCCTGATCTGTGTTGGCCGGCCCACCCGGTATGTCACAAGTTTCTTCGGTATCATAGACTTGCTGGCTATTCTCCCGACTTATCTTAGCCTGATGCTGCCGGGCAGTCAGTATTTGCTGGTAATCCGGAGTTTACGCTTACTCAGGGTTTTCAGGGTTCTCAAACTTGCCCAGTATATTGGTGAAGCTGATTTATTGATAAGAGCTTTACGTGCAAGCCGGCGAAAAATAACCCTGTTCCTATTTACTGTTTTGACTCTGGTGGTGATACTGGGTTCTCTTATGTATGTTATTGAAGGGGCAGATAGTGGGTTTACCAGCATACCCCGGAGCATCTACTGGGCAATCATAACCCTTACCACCGTAGGCTACGGAGACATAGTCCCCGAGACAAATCTCGGCCAGGCCCTGGCATCGATTATCATGATAATAGGTTACAGCATCATAGCGGTCCCGACAGGTATTGTCACATCCGAGATCACCTATGCAAGCAAATACCTTGGTGGAAGGGTGTGCCAGAATTGCAGTTTTGAGGGGCACGACATCGACGCCAATTATTGCAAGCGCTGCGGGGCAAAATTATAAGCTTATATTTGACCAGCTAACCGTTCGTTTTCAGAATATTGTCTGTACTTCTTACGTAACCGCGAAAATCCTGAAAAACTCCAAGATGAAAACCGACTTAACCATATTAGTCTCATTGAGTCGTTCTTGTCCCGGAAGCCAAAGGCTTCCGGCTTTTCCAGAATAAAAAGGAAAAAGACGAGTGAAAAGTAAAAAACAGCGCAAAACTACGCACGCCAACAAAAAGAATATTAATATTTAAAAAAAGTCAATGCTTATTTCACATTAATCACTCATTTTCATTTTGGAGAGGGCCGCCAGGCAAGCTGGCGGAGGCTTTCGATCTTTTTTCTGGACGTTAGGAAAAGGGTTTTTTGGAGCGTAGTTAGCATTCTCCATAAACGGGAAGCGGGAGTTTATCCTTGAGGATCAAAAATCAAAGTTGATTTTTTGATTGAGTACTAATTTCTGGGTTGGCTTTATCTAATTTGAAGAAATGATAGTGCTTAGATTCCGAAAATATCAGGATTAAAAAGACCCGGATTGATTCAAAAATGACAGGAACGAGCAATCCAGAAGAAAATGAAAAAGAAAGCTCAGGAAAATCTGGAAACCAGAGCAAAAGTTCGGGAAAAGCCCTGAACTCAGAAAATACCCCGAAAATCACCATCATCTGTTCTGCCCCTGACCTTGCCAGCCAGAACATAAAGAAGCACCTTCTTGACCTCGTGGAATGGAAACCTCTCGAACTCCCGGAAAACTCGGGGTTTTCCGCTGCCCGTGAATCCGCTGACGGGAAGTTCAGGCTTGTGGATATCGAGGAGATCCACGTTTTCCAGGATGGACTTGATAAAAAACTGGAAGCTGCAGGGCTTCCGGCTTCCCTTATCATCTTTGCCTCCAAGCACAGGAGCAAGCAGGAAGTAAAGTCTCTGACCGTGCACTGCACAGGAAACTCCTCGGACGAAGCCAGGCTCGGGGGACACCCGAGAGAGCTTGCAGTCTCCTCCCCGCCAGCCATGAAATCCATCCTGCTGGAGATGAAAAGGCTGGCCGAAGCAAAGGGGCTGGACTACGACGTAACCCTGGAAGTCACTCACCACGGGCCAACCGAACTAACTGTGCCCTCCCTCTATGCCGAAATAGGGAGCACCGAGGGGCAGTGGGAAGAACCGGTTCCGGGAGAAATCACTGCCAGAGCGATCCTTGCCGTTTCCCTGGAAAAAGTTCCCACTGCGGTTGGCTTCGGGGGCGGGCACTATGCCATGCGCCAGACAGGCCTGCTGCTGGAAACCGCCATCTCCTTCGGGCACAACTTTCCAAAATACCAGCTTGAATTCGTAGATGAGGCCCTTATCCGGCAGGCAGTCGAGAAGTCGGGTGCCGATTTTGTCTATTTTGACCGGAAGTCCATGAAGAGTGCAGACAAAAAAAGGATTACCGAAATCGTGGAAAAACTTGGGCTTTCGGTCCTGAAAGAGTCCGAGATCAGGGAAAAGTACGGGCTTTATAGGGACGAATAAAGTTTCCGTTTACGGAAAACACATAATTCTGGACTGAATATATATCCCCTTACTGAAAATACATAATCCGTGGCGTATGAATCATGTTTCACATTGACCTCTTCCCTCTTTCTCTCCGCTTTTTGCTCGGTGGCAGCGCGGTAGTGGCTTCCACCCTGATTGCAAGGGCTTTCGGAGGCCGGATCGGGGGAATTTTTGCAGCTTTTCCGGCGGTCTACCTGGCTGCCGTCCTTAGCCTGGGCCTGGAATTCAGAGGACAGGACCTTTTGTTCATGTCCGAACAGGTCTCAAAGGGTGCCCTTGTAGGGATGGTCGCAGATATCGGCTGTGCGCTTGCAGCCAGCTACCTGATCCTAAGATACGGATGGAAATCGGGCTTATCCCGTGCACTCCTGTTCTGGGCTGTGCTCGCACCGGCAATTTACTTTGCATGGTACGGTTTTTGAAACGAAAACCCAAAAAGAATCTGAAGGTAAAGGGAAAGAAATCAAAGACGAAAATTAAAACGGAAATTAAAACGGAAATTAAAACGGAAATTTAACGGAAATTAAACGGAAATTAAAACTCGAAGTCAAAGACGGAAATTTGAGATAAGGGAGAAATTCATGGAAATTGATATCCGGGACCTTGCTTTAAGGTTCATCCTCGGGGGAAGCTCTGTTGTTGCCTGTTTTCTTGTCCTGCAGCTCCTTCCCTGGAAGGCTTTTGCGGGGATTTTTGCCGCCTTTCCGGCAGTCATGGTTGCAGCCGTGGTTATGGCAGGCCACTTTGAAAGTTCCGAGCGGGCCGCTGACATTGCGCTAGGGGCAAGCGCCGGGATGATGGGCTGCACGGTCTGCGTGCTTGTGGCCAGCCTCGGCATGCAGTACCTGAACAAATGGGGCCTTTCCCTTCTAATTGCCCTCATGGCCTGGCTCTTCAGTTCCATCGTGTTCATCCGGCTTATGCAGGGCTTTCTGGAAAAAAGGAGGAAAGAAAGAGGCAGGGGGGCAGCCCCCTAAAAATCTTCCTTGAATTAAAAGAGGGTATTTCGGTCAGATCTCGGTCAGATTTCGGCCAGATTTCGGTCAGATCTCGGTCAGATTCATGGCTAAAACGGCCGGGAGTTTATTCCCCTGTTTATTCTTTTAGCTTCATCGGTTTTCCGCAGCAGGAAATGTCTCCTGTGCAGCAGGCTCCCAGGTCACATTCCTCTCCGCATTCTTTTATAACCTGCACTTCAAATCCGCAGTCTTCACAAACAAGAACCTGGCCTTTCTTCATTTCATTGCAGCGCATTTTGAATCACCTGATTTTGATTGATGAGAAAACTATGCTTTCCGGATTCAAACTGCTTTTGAAACAAAGGTTCTGAAGATTATTCTATGCTAAAAAATAAGAAGGATAAGCCGAATTTTGACTTCTTTTTCATTCAAATCCCCGGAAATTTCTCTGAAAACCTTTAATCGTATCTTTCTCAAAAGTCACTTTTACTTTCAAAATAAAAATGAAAATGTTTAAATATCAGATCAGACCATTTGTTGCAAATATCAATTATTAACAATTGCACCCTTTGTAATTGTTAAACATTAAGTTTTCATTAAATAAACTTCATGTAAATCCCCGGAAGCTTACGAACCGACTCTAAAATCCGGCTATGGTACCTCTGCATCTGTGCGCCTTAGTTACATGTATAGTATCCTGGAGGAAGCATGTTAGATGACAAAAGAATAAAAGAACTCAGGCGGTTAATGCTGGAAAGGACGATACTTTTCAACAAATTGTTTGAAAGAGAGGTTTATCAAAAAATCTCCAGGACCAGCCTGGAAGAGCTCGAAAAACTCAGCAAACAGCAGCCTCTGGCCATCATGATAATTGGCACGGCAGGAGAAATAATTCCTTCATACCTGGGCCTGTGCATGAACCTGGACAGGAGCAGCCTTTCAAGGATGATAGATTCCCTCGAGAAAAAGGATATTGTCGGGAGAAGAACGGACCCGGAAGACCGCAGAAAGGTCCTGGTATCCCTTACTGAAAAGGGTAAAAGGTACTATGAAATTATGAATGATAAAATGGGAGAAGTTGACGCATTTCTCATGGGGCATCTTGAGGAACAGGACATCAAAGATTATGAAGAATGCCTCAAAACAGAGGTAAGGATCATGAGAAAAATCGATTTCGTAAAGGAGGCAGGAGATAGATCCTGACCAGTAAAAATCCCGACCGAAAGGATTCATGCGCTCGGCACTATTTAAATGATAACACTTATAAAATATATACCTAACTCGGTTTCCTGCTTCAGGGGACCTTAGCAAGCACTTTTCGGGGGTCCTATAAAAAGCATTCTGACCTGATTTTTAGAGATTATATAGTAATTTTAGCAGGTTTCCTGAATAGACATTACATACATTACCAGGTAAAAGATTTGATTCATTTTTCAGGGGGATCTCGGTTTTGATTAGCCGTGGCTATGTATTTTTCCCGGACCAAGCTGCTGACAAAAAGGACCTGATAATGAATCAGAAAAGGACCCGATGATTACCACTCAGAATAACCTGCTAAGCATCCGGAATAAAACCTGAAAATTTCAGATGAAGATTATCCCAAAATCAAACGAAATAAATCATATCTGTTATGCCTCCAGGGGGTAGCACCATAAAAAACATATTCGAAAAATTAGGAGTTTTTATCCAGAGTAACCGTCCGACTATAATCGCTGTCATGTTCCTTTTTGTCCTTCTGTCCTTTCAGGGGGCACAGATGATCGAGATGGCTTCAGGGACGGAAACTTTTGTTTCGAAAGGCACACAACTGTATAAAGATTATGACCACCTTTTCAAGAAGAACTTCCAGACCGAAGACATTGTAGTGATGGTCGAGGGAAACGAGGTCTCATCTGCAGCCGTGATGAAAGCCGCGGACAGACTGGAGCAGCAGATGCTGTTCGTCCCGGGAGTTCTGTCGGTTACCAGCCCTGCTACCCTGATAAAGCAAATCAATTACAAAGTTTCAGGACGAGCCAGGATTCCGGATTCGGACCGGGAAGTCCAGAATATGCTTGAGAGCCAGCCGGAACTGTTCGAATCTCTCATGCCTGACGGGACCCACATGATGATAGGGGTCAAAATCGCAGGTAGTAGCACTGACCAGCAGCGAGAAGACATCCTGAATGTCCTGGACACTTCCCTGAAAGAAGTCTCTTTTCCTCCCGGGTACAGCCTCGTTATCACGGGTTCTCCCGCCCTGCGGCTTGACATTAACAACGAGATAAGCCAGAGCATGGGGGTCCTGCTTGGAGTTGCCTCTCTCTTGATGGTTGTCGTGCTCCTCCTCGTCTTCAGGCATGTCAGGTGGGGGCTGCTGCCGCTCCCTGTTGTGCTTCTGGGGGTATTTTTTACATTCGGGGTTATGGGATATGCCGGAGTGCCCATGACAATGGTGTCTATGGCAGCTTTTCCCGTCCTGATCGGGATAGGTATTGACTATGCCATCCAGTTCCACAACAGGATGGAAGAGGAAATCCGGTCCGGAAAGGACTCAGGACAGGCTCTTGTCCTTACCATTAAGCACACAGCCCCTGCGGTCCTGATAGCCCTGGCAATGACCGCACTTGGCTTTATCCCCCTATTTACCTCCACAATCCCCATGATCCGGGATTTCGGGAAACTGCTCCTGATTGGGGTAATTATGTGTTACGTCTCTGCAATCTTTTTCGGGCTTGTAACCCTTTACATTTTCGACTGGATAGCAAAGAGGAATCCTCTTGGGCTTTTCAAAAAGAAAAATGGGGGGGGAATAACCGGACCAGGCCCTGAAAGTTCTCCAGGGGCACAGGTTCAGGAAGCAAAAGCAGTCGAAAAAGTCCTTATCCGGGTTGCCGACTTTACTATCAAACATTCCAGGGTCATCCTTGCAATTGCTCTTCTTACCTGTTTTGCGGGGATTTACGCAGACCAGTCAGTCCCGATCCAGAGCGATACGAATAGCTTCATCCCTCAGGACATGCCTTCCCTGATACATTTTAAACAGATGCAGGATATAATTCCCGGAATGGGAGACCACCTGAACATTATTCTTAAAGTTAAGGACAACAGTGACCCGCAGGTCCTGGAGTGGATGGATGAGTTCAGCAGGCATGAAGTTGTAAACCGGGGCCATGTCTATGCAGCTACGAGCATTGTAGACCTTGTTAAGGAAAGAAACGGAGGCACCATCCCCAAAACATCCGAAGAAATACGTGAAATATACAGCGAGATCCCCGCCAGCCAGAGCAGAGAATACAAGCAGGGCAGCCAGCTGCTTACAATTGACCTGGATATCGGACAGGCTATGGAGAACCTCGAGATTACGGGCATTAAGGAGCTGCGAGACATTGTTCAGGAAGATGTACAATGGATGCAGCCTCCTCCGGACGTTACTGCCACCATTACAGGCCAGAGTGTGGCGATGATTGACATAATAAGTGCCCTCACGAGCGGGAGAGTCTTTATGACCATGCTTGGAATAGGGCTTGTGCTGCTCGGGTTGATTGTGGTTTACAGGAACCCCGTAAAGGCGCTTTCCCCCATAATTCCCATGTTTATTGTCGTCGGCTGGTCAGGTCTTGTCATGTCCGGGCTGGGCCTTTCATATACGCCAATGACTGCAGTGCTCGGGGCTTTGATCCTGGGGGTGGGATCCGAATATTCCATCCTGATGATGGAACGCTACTTTGAGGAAAAGGAAAACGGGCTGGACCCTGTGGGAGCCATCAACCAGGCAGTGACAACCACAGGTTCCGCCCTGATAGCTTCCGGAGCCACAACGGTCTTCGGGTTTTCAGCCCTTATTTTCTCACCCTTCCCCATTCTGAGCAATTTCGGGCTGGTGACTGTTATTGATGTTTTCCTGGCAATCTTCGTCACCTTTGTGGTCTTCCCGCCCCTGATCGTGATGATGGACACCCGCCAGGAGAAAAGAAAAGCAAGAGCAGCCTGAGATCAGAAAAAAAACAGTGGAGTGGTTTCGGGATAAAGCTGCCGGAAACCACTGATTTTTTATATCAATGGAGGGTCTGGCTTCTTCACTCCTCCATAAACTTCTTAACTTCCTTCAACATCTCCCTGATTTCAATCCCCTGCGGACAGACCTCCTCACATTCCCCGCACTCAACACAGTTCCCGGCTTTTTCTTCCGGGGCCAGGAGAACCCCGTACTGGAACCTGGCATTCTTCACATCCCCGAGCACGTAAACGTCATTCAGATAACCGAGGTTGCGGGGGATGTTTACGCCCTGGGGGCAGGGGATGCAGTACTTACATCCGGTGCAGTTGACTTTGATCCGGGACTTGTAGATCTCTTTGACTTCGGTTATCAGGCTTTTTTCTTCGGGGGAAAGAGAATTTGGGAGCCCTTCGTCCGCAATTTTCAGGTTTTCTTTCAGGTGCTCCATTTCCGACATCCCACTCAGGACTACGCTGATTTCGGGATAGTTCCAGAGGTAGCGAAAAGCCCATTCTGCGGGGGTCCTTTTGATTTTTGCACGGTCCCAGACCTTTTTAGCTTCTTCCGGGACTTTTGAGGCGAGGTTTCCACCGCGCAGGGGTTCCATGATGACCACTGCAAGGCCTTTTTCGCCCGCGTATTTCAGGCCCTCGACTCCGGCCTGGAAGTCTTCGTCCAGGTAGTTGAACTGGATCTGGCAGAGGTCCCAGGGGTAGGCGTCCAGGACTTCCTTGAAAACGTCCAGGTCGTCGTGGAAGGAAAAACCGGTGTATTTGATCTTCCCGGCTGTGCGGGCTCTTTCCAGGAATTCGAAAACCCCGAATTTCTTCATTTTTTCCCAGTAGCTTTTCTTTACCCCGTGGAGTAGATAGAAGTCGATGCAGTCCGTCTGGAGTTTTTCGAGCTGCTCGTTTAAAAAGCGGTCCATGTCCTCTTTGCAGTTTACGCGCTTGCAGGAAAGTTTGGTTGCGAGGTGGACTTTTTCCCGGTAGCCGTCGGCAAGGGCTTTTCCCAGGAAAACTTCGCCTTTCCCGCCGTGATAGGAATAGGCAGCGTCAACGTAATTTACCCCGTGGTCAATGGCGTAGCGGAGGAGTTCGATTGCTTTTTCCTCATCGATATTATCAATCTCTCCGTCGATGACCGGAAGCCTCATGGAGCCGTAGCCAAGAATGGAGGCTTTCTCACCTGTTTTTCCTAATTTGCGGTATAACATTTTTTGCCCCGGTATTAGTCCTTCATCAGTTTATTCCTTAATTTTCAGATTCAATTGCTTTTTTGCTTTTTGCCCTTTCAAGCACAAAATTATTTCGCTGACTCTTTTGCCATTTCAGCTAAAATCAATTTTCCCGCTAAATCCATTTAACACATTCGGAACTAATTCACAGGCCATAACATATTCATCGGGAATTTCAGGTGTATGCTTGATGCCAAAATCTACAGCCGATCTGAACCCGAATTTATTATAATAGGCAGGGTCGCCGACAAGAACTACTACCGTATAACCCATCTTTCTTGCCAGCCTGAAACTTTCGTTTATCAGTTCGGAACCGACTCCTTTGTTCCGATATTCCAATCGGACGGAAATAGGTGCTATCAAAAGGGCTTCAAATTTACCATCACCTGTCTTGATATAGGTCTTTGTCAGCATAATATGCCCGATTAGCTTGCCGTCTTCCTCTGCGACTAACGCAAGTTCCGGGATAAAGTTGCCGCTGCCTCGCAGTTCAATGGCAAAATCCTGTTCTTTGCCATTAGAAACTTTTGCGGTTTGAAATACAACTTTAACCAGATCGTATATCTGATTAAATTCTTCCTCTGTTTCTTTTCTGATAATCATTTGAATTCTTCAGGGCACTATTAACAGTTGGAACAGTTGGAACAGTTGGAACAGTTGGAACAGTTGGAACAGTTGGCTTTTGGGGTAAATAGGAATGTGAAATGTGGATAAAAGGCTTTGTATATTTTTGAAAATTAGTGGATTAAAAGTAGGGGCAGGTTGATTTTGTCATTCGTAAGTAAGCTGACCGGTATTCCGGGCATGGACACAAACTATATATGTCATAGAGGATAATTAGGGTAATGCTAACTAACTTAATATTGGTTAATAAAATACTAACTAACAGAATGATCGAGATATGATGGCGAAAAAAGAGCATTTATTCATAGTTTTTGAAAACCTGATCAAAATCAAAAGCGAATGCTCTTGTGAGATCTTCTCTGAATGCGGGTTATCGGATATTACAATGAAGCAGATCGGATATTTAAAGGTCATTGATGAGCATGGGGATGTAACATTTAGCAAACTTGCTAAAATCACCAACCATTCAAAACCCACAATTACAGAGATGATTAACAAATTTGCCAGAATGCAGTGTGTTTACAGGGAAAAATCTCCCGATGACGGCAGGATCTATTATATCCGCCTGACCGAAAAGGGGCAGAGGATAGCCCGTGCCGAAGAGAAAGCTTTACTAAGGGTTATTGAAAAGATGGCAGATTCCCTGGATGAAAAGGAAATGGAATCCCTTATTAAGCTTCTAGAAAAGGTCAGATAATTTTTTTTAGCTAGCAAATTAGTTAGGGAAATTCTAACTAAATAAATGCAGTAAGATCTGTGCTAATTCAAGCAATTAACTGTGCTAATTTGATCCAATAATCGTGCTAATTCGAGCCGTTAACAGTGTTAATTTGAGCCAATAACTGTACTAATTTGATCCAATAATCGTGTTAATTTGAGCTAATAATCAAAAAACCGAGAAAACAAATGGGACAAGTGAAAATGGATACAAAACAAACAACTTACAGCCGAGAAAACCTCGTAATACCCCTCTTTGAGGTAGTGGTTTACCCGGAAAGCCGGACAAAAATCCGGGTTGACAAAGATACCGGAGAAGCCCTGCTTGCCGGGATGAAAAATGCCGAATATGCTTATACTGTCGGACTGACAGCAAAGAGCGGCACGAAAACTTCGGAACTGTCAGAAGATAATCTTTACAAAACAGGAAACCTGCTCAAGGCAACATTTGTGCAGCCTGCTGATGACGGATATCTGGTTGCTGCTAAGGTGATCCAGAGGGTAGAAGCCGTTTCCTTTTACCGGAAGGACGGACTTTTCTATGCCGCGTACGAACCTGTTCCTGACCTTCCGGACCTCAGTGAGGATGTCCAGGCAGGGATGATGGCGAATGTAAAAAATAAAATTAATGAGATCAGCAGCATTCAGGGTTCCGAACAATTTACCCGGCCTATTGCTAAGATGGATTCCATTGACCAGATAATGGGCTTCATCATGCCGTACATCCCGATAAAGCTTGAAGAAAAGCAGGCTCTTCTGGAGATTATTTCGGTCCGGGAACGTTATAATGCATTCCTCGGGGTCCTGACGAAGCAGAAGGAGAACATAAACCTTCAGATCGAGATGGCAAAAAAAGTTACCGATAAGGTAAACAAGTCAAACCGGGAAGCGATGCTTCGGGAACAGCTCAGGATGATCCAGGAAGAGCTGAACGGAGGACAGGACCCGGTTTCGGGAGAAGGCGGATACGGGGAAAGAATCGGGAGATCCAGGATGCCTCCCGAGGTTAAAAAGAAGGCAATGGAAGAGTATAAGAAACTCGAAGCCGGAGGCCCCCATAACCATGAAGCCCCTGTTATCAAAAATTACCTGGACCTCATGCTCGACCTTCCCTGGGAAACCGAAGAGAAAAAGAGTATCGATATTGTCGAAGCCCGCCGTGTGCTTGAGGACAACCATAACGGCCTTGAAAAGGTCAAGGAAAGAATAGTCCAGCACCTTGCGGTAATGAAACTCAAACAGGAAAAACAGGGATCGATCCTGCTTCTTGCAGGCCCACCAGGCACCGGCAAGACCAGCCTTGGAAAGAGTATTGCAGATGCCCTTGGCAGGGAATATGTCCGGGCCAGTCTCGGAGGCGTCAGGGACGAAGCCGAGATCAGGGGACACCGCAGGACCTACATCGGGGCTCTTCCCGGAAGGATTATCCAGAGCATGAGAAAAGCAGGCACGAAAAACCCGGTCTTCATTCTCGATGAGATCGATAAGCTTTCAGCTTCCTACTCGGGAGACCCGGCAAGTGCCCTTCTCGAAGTCCTCGACCCCGAACAGAACAGCAGCTTCTCGGACCACTACCTGGAAGTCCCTTACGACCTTTCCGAGGTCCTGTTCATCGCAACTGCCAACTCCCTCGCAACTATCCCGGCGCCGCTTCTGGACAGGATGGAGCTGATCGAAATTTCAGGCTACACGAAAAACGAGAAGTTTGCAATCGCAAAAGACCACCTCCTTTCCGAGACCCTGGAAGAACACGGCCTTGATGCGGACAAGCTCAAAATCGAAGACGAAGCCCTGAAAACGATCGTAGACAAATACACCCGGGAAGCCGGAGTCAGGCAGCTTAAAAAGCAGCTTGCAAAGACCGCACGCTTCGTCTCCGAAAAGATCGTCTCAGGAACAGCCGAGCTTCCTTACGTGGTAAAGCCGGACATGCTCAAGGAAATCCTCGGAAAAGAACTGGTCCGGAAGGAAGAAGCCAGGAAAGAAAACATCCCCGGTGTTGTAACCGGCCTTGCCTGGACCCCTGTCGGAGGGGACATCCTCTTCATAGAGGGTACATTCATGCCCGGAACCGGAAAGCTCACCCTTACCGGCCAGCTCGGGGACGTCATGAAAGAATCTGCCCAGATCTCCATGAGCCTTGTCAGGTCCAGGCTTGCAAACGCCGCAAACACGGCAAACCCCACAGCCAGCTTCAACTTTACCACAAGCGACATCCACATCCACGTCCCTTCAGGTGCAACCCCCAAAGACGGCCCCTCAGCAGGCGTGACCCTCTTTACCGCCCTCACATCCCTGATCACCGGCAAACCCGTTGACCCCAAACTTGCCATGACCGGGGAAATCACACTGAGCGGTGCCGTAATGCCAGTCGGCGGCATAAAAGAAAAAATCCTCGCAGCCCACAGGGCAGGCATAAAGAAGGTCATCCTCCCCAAAGAGAATGAAAGGGACCTCGAAGACGTCCCCGAAGATGTCAGGAACGAACTCAAATTCGTGCCGGTAGAGACCATTGAAGAGGTCCTGAAAGAGGCGCTGGATATTGAGCTGCCAAAGCAGGTTTTGTCGTTTGCAGGAAATGGATTTGGAGCTACGCAGAATCTTTGAAGATTGAAGAGTGCAGAGGATGGGGCTGTTACGGTTTGCCGGAACTGTGGCATACTCCATCCGGATAATTTTCCCGAAACAAGCTACGGGGTATTCAACTGAAATAAAAAGTGGAAGCGAAAAGCATTTCGCATCCGTTAGTCAATATTCCAGTGGTGAGATACTTGAAAGTCTGTGTCAGATATTCCTAGTTCTTTTTTCACATGTAACTGAATTTTCTCCCCTCGTTTTTTCAAAAATGTTTTGTATCTTCTATAGTCCAATAGTTCTCTATCGATGTAAGCTCTATCAAGTTCAGAGTCCGGTAAGTCTTCAAAATAATCTTTCGGGTGCTTATTGCTCTTATTCTGGTTTTTACCTTTTGCCAATATCCAAATGTTTGCAAAATTGTTAATTTCTGCCTCATCATAATCCTTATCCCGGAGCTCCGACCGAGGGAATATATGGTCAATCTGAGGGGAATTCTTATCATAGTGAACCTTGGCTCCGGTTCGACGCTGAACTAAATAAAGTGCAAGTGATGGATTCCCCTGAAGAAGTTTTGCACCGAAATTTTCAAATTTTTCCCAGTACCAGACCCAATACAAACATTCTTCAAGAGGGAATTTGTGATCGTGATTTTCAGCGAGTGGTTTTAACTCTTCATTTACAAATTTGTTAAGTCTGCTGTCTGCATACCGAGAAAATGGAGACGTGAAACCAAAAAGATATACAGCTTTCCTCACACGATCAATTTCACTATTTGGTATCTGATGACCGGAGATCTGGGAAATATAGTAAACGAAAGGAACTAAATTGTAATAACCGCCCAATAGTTTACTACTTGAAATCCAACATTCGTTCTGAACAAAATCAATTAATGAACAAATTGAATCACAACATTTTTGGAAATTATCTTCCATTTTTGATATATTACTCGATTTACGCAGCTTGTTGATATCAAATTTTGTTCCAAGACCTGATACTGCAAACAAGCAACGAATTACGAAATCCTGATCCAACTCAAATGAGTTACCCTCATTAATTTTGGATACAAAATCAGGCAGTGTTTCCGCAGACTCTTTCCAACCTAATTTCAGCATGCTAAATATTAAATCGGATCTACTAAGAGGAGTCCCTTCTTTATTAATTCTAATGAAAGCCTCCAAAACATCAGATTCAGATTTGCGGTCTCCACTTTCTTTCGATTTGTTTTCATCGATAACCGTCACTTTAAGGATTGTATCATCGTTAGTAAGGTTACGATTTAATAGATCCAGATTGAGTTCAAACCTTAAAATGTCATCATCAGAAAGCTTGAGTTTCTTTATGATGCCTTGCTTAAATATTTGCTTATCTTTAGCTCCCATAGATATTAAATCTTGAACTTTTACATAATAAGAAATTTCAATATCATCCTCATCAATTGAGGATTCTTCCTCCTCTTCACGTTCTTTTATATAGTTTATCTCATCCTCATTACGCTCTTTCAGCTCTTCAGAGTACAGGAATTCAAAGCAATATTTCACTTCTTCAAAATCTTCATTTTCTCTTCCACTTAAAACATCAAAACAAAGATGTTTTCCTTCATATGTTCCATGAACTCCAATGAATAATGAATTGAGGCGCTGTTGACCATCTAAAACCAATTTCAATTTTTTACCACCCTCGTTCGTACGAAAGTTATGCTTTGAATTTGGAGCATAATCTTTAACGAACGAACGATATTGGATGTCCTCGTAAGTTTCCCATAGTAATGAGATTCCAATTGGATAGCCACGCATTATAGAATCGAATAATCTCTCAATATTACTTTTCTGCCAAACAAAATCTCTCTGGATGGCTGGAAGAACAACATCATCCGTTTTTATCTGTTCAATTATGCTTATTATATTCATCCACTACCTCAAAAAATGTTAATAAACTCAAATGAAGTTTTGATAAATACAAAATGGATTAACAAATTCCTACAGTTGAGAAATCTAATATCATTTCATTAATATAGTTTTCTATTTAAGTAAAATTCAAAAACTGCCAAACTTAAATCATCATGTTTATATTTTCTAGGACTAAAATATTCACATATCTCCACTCAACACAATTATCGGTCTTCTACTCCATCTGCTACAGAAGAAACCATAATGGATAATTGCACCTTAAATATCGCAAGACATAAAAACATCATTCAAATAGCTGAGTTCCCCGAGTGTTTACCCCAAAAGATTGGGTTGAAGTACTTGCAGTCGATACAGTTTTCTATGACCTCCAATTCACTTATTATTCATTATAATCAGGGTGCAACCGGGAATGGGCATGGGGTTAGGCTGCGGAACCGGAATCCCGGTAAAGTTTAAAAAATCGAAAATTAACCCCCCAGCACATTTCGAGCATTTCCCATTTTCCAAAAGATAAAGTAGAGAAATTGCCTAAACTTCAGGCAGTTTCACCACACCCTTGAAGAGCTGGCAAAAAACTCAAAGCTGTCCACCGCTTCCGGAGAAATCCCCAATTCTTCAAAAATCTCCCTGAACACCGCCTGGTATTCCTCTTCAGGTATCGTATCCCCACTACTTCCAGGAGGCATTACGATTTCGAGCCTTACCTTTCCCGAGGCATCGAGTTCAACTATGTACCTGTTCTCATTATCATAAGTCACTACCTTTGCTTCCGGGACGAAGTATTTTACGGAACCCAGCCGCTTTCCATCCTTTAAAAAGACTTCTGTGGGGTATGCATTAATACCCAAACTGGTTTCGTAACTGGAATCATCACTGTTTTCCATAAGATAGGCATATACAGCCGGGAAATCCGGAGATTCGTTCACCTGTATTTCGGCGTCCCAGGTCTGGTTTTGTGCGGCTTTTTTCAGAGCCTCAAGATACTTTTCCGAAGCCATTTCATCCAGACCGAAGAGGAGTCCGAATTTTTCAAGCATCCAGACATCCGGCGGAAATTCAGATAGCTGTAAGGGGGATTCGGGGTCGGAGTGGCTGAGGTTCGAGATGGCTACACAGGTCCCGGTCTCGGCTTTTTTTCCGTCATCGAGTCCGTTTTCCGGTCTGTCTTCACAGATGAAGACCATAAGCTCGGAGTTTTCGTCATAGTTAAGCCTGATGTTCTCCACAAGAGCAGCACTTCCGAAGCTTTCCCGGACCTCCAGAACATCCCCCGGCTCAAAGCCCGAAAAGTTTCCGGGCCAGGGCCAGGAACCTTCCACTTCATAGCCGGCTTTCTCCGCGTTCGTAAGTGCGGAACTGTAATCAAGAGACCCGATGTCAACTTCTTCGGAATAGTACCAGGAGCTGTCAACAAAACTAAATAATAAGAATGGGCCGAAAAAAAACAACACAAGAAGGAGGGGAATGAGGAATAATAATATCAGTATGGCTTTTTGCTTATTCATGAAAGTTTCAACTCCGGGAAAACATCAGTAAACTGGAGAACTTGTTAGTATTCCGGATTATATGCCGAATCTTAAAAAGGTCGGAGTTGATAACCCGGAGCTTTTCATAACATTAGATTAGACATGCTAAAATAATAAATAAGTTTGGCTTATTTTGTAAACTTTTGAGTAAAAATTGTTCCGAGCACCAGCAAGGTTAGCCCGAAAAAACTGATCGATTCGCAAGCTTTTTTAACTCGCCAATTGTAGAATATTGCGTATCGATACATGGCACCAGTACGATGTGATAGATTCTGACCACAGACATGGCTAGAACTACGCAATTCCAACGCTTATCACATTCCAGCCATAGGTGGGTGTCACCACCTGTGGCTATGGTGCCAAAAAATCTCATTTTAAAAAGAAGTAATTATTTGCCGGTTTTAAGGAACAAAGTACCGGGGCTATTTTTTGCTGTTTGACCGAACTTTCCCGAAGCAACCGGAATGGTATCTCCCGTCGTTATTGTTCCGAGCGCAAGCGAGGCCTGCCCAAAGCAACGGCCAGAATGAAAAAACATATCAAAAATAAGCAACTGAAAAGGAATCAACACGAAGCACGAGACAAAACCGCCTTTGAGACAAGGTGTATTCTAAAACAAAAAATGGAGTTTCTGTTTTGATTTCTTTTTGTTATTCGTTTTATTTGAGGGCAAGCCGGTTGCTTCGCAACCGGGGGTAGGCATGGGGTTGGACTGCGAAACCGGCCCCCTGTAAGCTCCCGGGTGAATATCGCAGTAACCTATAAACGTAGCGACAACATAGAAAATCAGGTTCATGATTTATAATTTCAGAACTAATCGAAATGGAGGTAAAAATCATGAAAGTGATAGCCATAAACGGAAGCCCCAGAAGGAAATGGAATACGGCAACCCTGCTGGAAAAAGCCCTTGAAGGTGCGGCTTCGGAGGGTGCGGAAACAGAAATTATCCACCTCTATGACCTTAATTTTAAAGGCTGCACAAGTTGTTTTGCCTGCAAATTAAGGGACGGGAAAAGTTATGGGAAATGTGCAATGCAGGACGAGCTGACACCTGTGCTGGAGAGGTTGAAAGATGCCGATGCAGTGATCCTGGGATCGCCCATCTATCTTGGGAACTCTACGGGGGAGATGAGGTCATTTATGGAACGCTATATATTTCCATACCTCGTTTACTCCAATGAGTTGCCCACGCTCTATCCGAAAAATATCCCTGTTGGTTTTATCTACACGATGGGGGTAACGGAAGAATACATGGATATGTTCGGGCTCAGGAAAACTATTGAAGTGAATGAATATATGACGAAGAGAATCTTCGGAGATTCCGAATCCCTGTGCAGTACCGATACCTACCAGTTCGATGATTATTCAAAGTATGTTGCTGACATGGTTGATCCCGAGGAAAAAGCAAAAAGACGGAAAGAAGTGTTCCCGATAGACTGCGAGAAAGCCTTTGAGATGGGAGCCAGGTTCGTAAAGCGGCAAAAAACCCTGTAAATTCTCACAACTTTTACTTTTTGGCTTTTGTCTTTTTGTTAGCTTTTTTTACTTTTTCATTTTGTTTTTCCTTTGCAAGACCTCTCTTGCATAAAGATTAACAGGTTGGGGGGTGGTTCACACAAAAAATGCCGGTCAATAGACCAGAACGTCCAGCTCGGAAACTTTCCCGATGCTGACAAAATCCCTATCCCTGGAGACTATCTTTTCCGCCCCGTTTACCACGGCTATGCCTGCTATGAGGACATCCGCACTGTTTACCGGAGTTCCAAGGCCCAGCAGCCTGCCTATTATTTTGCTCGCTTCCTCTGCGGTTTTCAGGTCGAAGTTCAGGACCTCGATTTCGGAGATTTCCAGCACATATATCTAGCATATTTCAGGCATTCCCCATTTTCAAAAAGACAAAGCAAGTAAATTGCTTAAGCTTCATCCACTTTCACCACACCCTTGAAGAGCTGTGAAAAAATTCAAAGCTGCCCACCGCTTCAGGAGAAAGCCCCAGTTCTTCAAATATCTCCCTGAAAACTGCCCGGTATTCTTCTTCAGGTATCGTATCCCCACTGCTTCCCGGAGGCATTACGATTTCAAGCTTTACCTTTCCCGAGGCATCGAGTTCAACTATGTACCTGTTCTCCTTATCATAAGTTACTACCCTTGCCTCCGGGACAAAATAACTTACTGAACCCAGCCTCTTGCCGTCCTTTAAAAAGACTTCTTCCGGGCCAAAGCCTGCCATGGGATACGTGTGAATACTCACAGTAGACCCATAAGTGGATTCATCACTATTTTCCTTGAGATAGGCATATACAGCCGGGAAATCCGGAGATTCGTTCACCTGTATTTCAGCGTCCCAGGTCTGGTTTTGTGCGGCTTTTTTTAGAACATTAAGATACTTTTCCGAAGCCATTTCATCCAGACCGAAGAGGAGTCCGAATTTTTCAAGCATCCAGACATCCGGCGGAAATTCAGATAGCTGTAAGGATGATTCGGGGTCGGAGTGGCTGAGGTTCGAGATGGCTACACAGGTTCCGGTCCCGGTCCCGGGTTCAGTTTCGGATTCGTTCTCACATGCGATGACCATAAGCTCGGAGTTCTTGTCATAGTTAAGCCTGATGTTCTCCACAAGAGCAGCACTTCCGAACCTTTCCCTTACCTCCGGGACATCCCCGGGTTCAAAGCCCGAAAAGTTTCCGGGCCAGGGCCAGGAACCTTCCACTTCATAGCCGGCTTTCTCCGCGTTCGTAAGTGCGGAACTGTAATCAAGAGACCCGATGTCAACTTCTTCGGAATAGTACCAGGAGCTGTCAACAAAACTAAATAATAAGAATGGGCCGAAAAAAAACAACACAAGAAGGAGGGGAATGAGGAATAATAATATCAGTATGGCTTTTTGCTTATTCATGAAAGTTTCAACTCCGGGAAAACATCAGTAAACTGGAGAACTTGTTAGTATTCCGGATTATATGCCGAATCTTAAAAAGGTCGGAGTTGATAACCCGGAGCTTTTCATAACATTAGATTAGACATGCTAAAATAATAAATAAGTTTGGCTTATTTTGTAAACTTTTGAGTAAAAATTGTTCCGAGCACCAGCAAGGTTAGCCCGAAAAAACTGATCGATTCGCAAGCTTTTTTAACTCGCCAATTGTAGAATATTGCGTATCGATACATGGCACCAGTACGATGTGATAGATTCTGACCACAGACATGGCTAGAACTACGCAATTCCAACGCTTATCACATTCCAGCCATAGGTGGGTGTCACCACCTGTGGCTATGGTGCCAAAAAACCTATTTTTAAATAGGAAGTAATGATTTGTCGATTTTAAGGAGCACAATAACGGGGCTATTTTTCTGCTGCTTGATCGAACTTTCCCGAAGCATCCGGAATGGTATCTTCCTCGTTTTTAGGGCCAATATTGGAATAAAGATACTTTTACGTACATGCAAGGATATGGTAACATTGAGGAGCAACCTGAGCGGCATGTACTAATATAATATTAAATTTTATGTGAAGTGGTACGGATGGAAAAGCTTGCAATTAAACCTGGTATATTGGGAGGTGGCCTCGGAATCTTAGCCGGACTCATAGAAATGAGTATTGGAGCACAAATCCTGCCCTGGATTGGAAATAAAGAAAGTCCGGCTGTATTGGGATTAATTACATTTTTCTTGAGCGGTATTGCCCTTTTGTCTGTCCTTTCAGCTCGTGACCATGTTAAGCTGACGAATGATCGTAAGTTGGCGATTTTTTTTGGTGTACTATTACCAGCGGCAATTTGCTTTACCACCGTAGGGCGGCTCTGGTATCTGCCAGGATCACTCCTCATTGTGACATGTTTACTTCTCGCTCATGAATTTTGGTTTGGTCAATCGAAGCTTAGATCACCAAAAACAATTTCGAGAAAATTTTGGGTAAACCAGATACTTGGAGGGATTGGTAGTCTAATTATCCTTGTCTCCGTAGCCCTGGGATTTTTAAACAGTAATTTTGCATTATTCCAATCCGAAATTCTTATAAAGGCAGATCATTTCCGTTTCGAGATTTTGCCAATGGATATTGTCCGCTTTACAAATTTATCAGGCGGGGTAACGACGGTCGAGGATATCGAGGTGAGCCTTGTGATGTTTGTATATATCTTTTTGATATTAGGCGCCGTCATCGCTTTGATATCGAGCCTGGCCAAATCCCGCATTTTTAAAGGAATCGGCGGTATCCTTGTTTTCACAGGTCTGGCTCTCTCCCTCTTTTGGCTGCCCGGAATTCTAGCCCAAACAGGATTTCCCTCTGTGGGGTTTCAGAATATTATCGGATTATTAGGAATGGGCTGGTATATATCAGCTGTTGGAATGAGTCTGATTATGATAACCAGTTTGTTCCAATTCCAACCAGGTAATACTAACAGGTCAACTACCGGGACAGGCAAAGAATAAAAAACAAAGACTAAAAATTATACCCAGGTACATCTCTATATACATTTCTTCCATTTCTTACATTTCTTACATATTAGCTTAACAAAACCTCTCGCACGAGGTGAGTACAAAAATGACACTTCTGAAAGTCAAATGTTTAAAAATGAACAGCAAGGGTCGGATAACAATCCCAAAGGACCTGCGGGATGAAAAGTTCAAGGAAAGTCATAAGGTTGCCTTATTGGCCTACGAGGACAGGATAGAGATCCGACCATTCTCATATATCAGCTAAAAATTGGGGACAGCCCTTGCTTCGGAAAAATCCCTTGCCAAAGCTTGGGAAAACCCGGAGGAAGACAAGGCATGGGAAGATTTGTGAGATGGGGAGTGAAGCACTCATTCAAACTTCCCCTTCCTTCAAATGCCCCTCTTCTGCAAAAAAAGCCATGCGCCCAGAATGAGAGCCCCACAGCCCAGAGCAATAGACCCGATCACCGGAATTTTATCCGGCCAGTCCAGGGAAATCAGCCACATCCCGACAGCTCCCAGCGTGAAATATGTGAAGATCAAAAGGGAGGACGCAGACCCCACATCCCTGTCGACCTGCTCAAGCACAAGGTTGTTGCTCGGCGGCCGGCTCAGACCCAGGGAAAACGTAATCATGAACATGGGAAGGGCAAAGCTCCAGGGGCCGTGATGACCGGTGAGAAGGAGAAAAAGCCCGCCCAGGAAAATGCCTGTAAACCCGATCGTCATCAGATGCCTGGAGTCGATGCTGCTTGTTAAGCGGAGGCAGGAGAGGGAGCCTACCATCAGGGCCAGGGCGTTAAAGGCAAAGAAGTGGCTGAATTTCTGTTCACTAAAGCCAAACCCGTTGATATAGATATCAGAAGAGCCCGCGATAAAGCTGTACATAGGAAGGAGGCTTGCTGACATGACAAGGACCATGACTATGTAGGAAGGATTGAGCAGCAGCCTGCCGTAGGTGTTCATTACCCGGGAAAGAGGAGTATCGGACACCCTTGGGAGGGTTTCCGGAAAACGGAGAACTCCAAAAAAACCAACAACCCCGAGGAGCGCCTGTACAAAGAAAATCCAGGGCCAGGAGAAGTCTACAAGGATCCAGCCCCCGGCGAGAGGAGCCAGCATCGGGGCAAGTGCCATAATGATAGCCATGTGGGCGAGAATCCTTTCCCGCTCCGGGCCTGAGAAAATGTCTTTGGCCATGGCCATTGAGAGGGACGAGCTGGCAGCAGCCCCTGCAGCCTGCAGGATGCGGAAGAATATCAGCATGGGAGCGCTGGACGCAAGGGCACAGAGCAGGCTTGCCAGCACGTAAAGCGTAAGCCCGGCGAGGAGGGGGCGACGGCGCCCGAAGCGGTCGGAAATCGGGCCGTAGAAGAGCAGGAAAAAGCCATAAGTGGCAAAAAAGCAGACCAGGTTCAGGTTGACCACCGCAAGCGGTTGGTTCCAGGTCCTGGCAAGCGAAGGGATTGCCGGAAGGATCATGTCCGTTGAAACCGCAGGGAAAGCGGTCAGAAGTCCCAGGAGAGGTACAACTCCCTTTAAGTTCTCGCTCAAATTCCCGTTCAAATTTTCTCCTTTTCTCTGGGAAAACATTGTGAATTCCTTTTTGCGTTTTAATGGCTAAATGAATTAGTTAAATGGCTGCATACGGGACAAAAATGATTGATACAACATACCAGAATAGTATATAATAGTTGCCAATGTTGTGATGTTGAAATGTTGAAATGTTGAAATGTTCTCCTTTGTGAAGAAGACTTGACCTTCCAAGAAGATAGTTTGAAAAAAAAGGTTTGAAAAAAGGTTTGAAAAAAGGTTTGAAAAAAAAGGTTTGAAAAAAGTTTTCATTTTATTGACTTACCCTGAAAAATGGAATCGGAACGGTAAGTTTCTGGATTTTTGTGTATGAACTTTTGTGGAAATGCCGGCCATGCGGGCACGACCGGTGAGAACGTGGGTTCTGCAAATTTACAGAATCCCGGCCCTCCGCTTGACTGAGGCAAAAACAGGACTTTAACTCACCTGCATGTTACCTCAGATTCCACAGGTGTCTTTTAAAGCCCAAATTCAGACGTCTTTTTCAGGCTATTCTTTCAGGTTTCTTTTTTCAGGAATCATTCGAATATGCAAGGGCGGATATGGAGTTCAGCATTTCCAGGGTATCCACTTCAGGGGCGTAATGCACATCGTCCCTGGTCCTGATCCTTCTGGAGATTTCTACTTCCATCTGCCTCATGAAGTCGTCGACGGTGTTTCCCATGAGGATTATGGGTTTTCCGACAGCAAGCATTTCGTCCAGAACTTTTCCGGCATCGTCGCTTGCCTTATACTCCTTTGTGGGGGCTTTTATATTGCGGGCAAAGGGGGCGGTGTTTCTTCCGCCAAGCCTCACTTCATCGATGCAGCCTTTTTCGTAGAGGAAGTTCAGGTAATTTACAAAGGAAACCGAGCGGCCTCTTCTTTCTTCCCTCAGATAGACGAAAGGCAGGATCTTCTCATTCGGAGCCAGCTGCCTGCGGATCATTTCCGTGCTCTCGACGTCGTTGACTTCGGCGGCGTTGAAGAGGGGACCTGTATCCAGGCCTCCACAGTACACTTTTCTCCTGTCCAGTTCGAGCCACCTGGGCTGCATCGAGCGGATGTAGGAATCGATTTCCTCGTAAGGGAGGAGGGGTTCGTTTGCCTCCTTCAGGACGAGGTTTAAGGCGTGGACCGTTTCTGCTCCAAGGAGCCCTTTGTGCTCGGGAGGGATTTCGACCTGCTTGAGGACGGAACCGCGTTTTTCGATCTCTTTTTTCATGTATTCGTTGAGCACCTCGTTTTGCTCCCCACTGATTACCACCGTGCCTTTCGGGACCGAACGGGCAAAGGAACGGGCAATTTCCTGTTTGTCCTGTCCAAGCGTGGAAAGGTGGTCCTGGCGGACATTGCTTATCACGATTATGTCCGGCTTGACGAAGAGCTCGTTGACCATCCGGGTGGTGTATTCGGTTATTGCCTGGTTTTCAATGATTGCAACGTCCCGGTGTCCTGTTTCCGAATAGGACTCCAGGACAGGGACAAATTCCCGGTAGCCGTGGATGTTTTCGTAGAGCGTGACGTTCGGGCCGAGCCGCTCTATTGGCATGACCGAGCCGTTCAGGATCAAATGGGGCTTGTTTCCCGTAACCTTAGCAAGGGTCCTGTAGCCCCTCCTTGTGAAGACTTCGGCAAGGCGGTGGACGGTGGAAGATTTTCCGCGGACACCCACGACGTCGATGCGGAGGTCTGTCCGTTTCAGGAGCTCCCGGTGCTTTTTGCCCCGCTGGATGAAACACTTGAGACAGCTCAGAGGGTCCTGGCTTTTGATCTTCAGGGGCGGGACTTCCGGGGTATCCCCGATGATGAAGACCTTAACTGCCCCTATAAGGGCAATCAGGATCCTTTCCCGGATCTTTTCCGCCTCTTCCGAGAGTTCGAAATGCTTTGCACTACAGGCCAGGGTCTGCCCCGAACAGAAAGTCAAATGCCAGTCTTTGGCATCTGCCCTCACGATTTCAAAGGAAGGCTCTTCGTCCAGGTTCACCTCCAGGTGGGCGTCCACGCCTGCAAGCCTGGCTGCCATGGTCCTTACCTTATCGACTTCCCACCAGGCCTCGGCCGAACTTGGAAAGGTTTTTCCGCTGTAGGCGATGATCTCTTCGGAATCCCTCAGGCGCCAGGCCCAGCCTCCGTTTTTACTGTAAATCTCGTAGGCTACTCTCCTCAACTGTATCCCTCCTGAATAAAGATGCGTTCAGTACCGTTTTTTCTTCGGGCACGGGGACCCAGTTCCTTTTAATAAAAGCCATTGCAGCAAGCGTCAGCAGTGTAGCCAGCAGCAGCTCGAAAGCCCCGAGTTCCAGGAGGAGCCCGGATGGGAAATTCCCTCCGAAATGACTTCCTCCGAAAAAGCTCCATCCGTGAAGGCTTCCCCCGATTACCCTTGCAAAAACAAGGGTAGGGACAAAAATGGAAAGCTGAAGTGGCAAAAAGACTTTCCTTTCGGCGGGTGGGGTTACGTGCAGGTTATAGCCATTCAGCCCGGCAATGATGCCTATGAAAAAGGTAGAACCCCGTACAATGGGCAGCATCAGGACCTCGGGGAGTGTTAGGGCCAGGGAAGCCAGGACCCCAAGCCCGATCAGGTTCCTGCCGTAAAGGAGCGTTGCGTTCTGGACCCGGTCAATTGCGAAATAGGCCACAAGCAGGTTAACGAGGTAAATGAGCACGAACCATTTGTTTGCGAGAGCAAAAATCGCCAGCATCCCCATTGAAACTATGCCTATGCGGATCCCGTATTTTGCCCGGACTATTTCAGACAGGACCAGGGACACGGTAAATACTGCTATCGTGGACATACGGTCCATAATCGTTGGAACCGGCGGCAAATCGACTGCCGCTCCCCTCAGGATTGCTATATCCGAAGTCTGGCTGAAAAGAATCGGTGGGGTAAGATACCCTATGCTCCGGCTCAGGTCAGGACTTATGAGAGCCCAGCCAATTCCTAGCAGGGCCAGGAAAAGCCCTACAGCGGTTAGCAGGTCTTTCAAACGGTATTGAGGTTTTATGTGTTGATAATTGTAAGCCGCAAGACCGGGCAGTACACTTCCGATAAAGAAAATATTCTGAAACTCAACCCCCGAACTCCGTATGAAAAATAACCCAATAACCGGAAGAACAGAACCAATTAATATAGAAGCTACCAGCTCCGTTCTCCCGTAGATCATCGTCTTCCTTTTCACGTAATTCAGGCCCACATAAGCCGTCAGGGCGCTTACCACGAAAACGGGAAGCATGACGAAGTTTTTAAGCGTATAAACAGCCATTATCGGAACTACAATCACTCCTCCAAGCCTGTATCCCAGGACCTGGGTAATTGATATCACTGAAAGTATTCCAATGACAGCCAGAATTATTGCCACTAGCATAATAACAATAATTATTTTTTTAATGCTATATCAATTATTCCTTACAAAGTGAAATATTAATTTTATTTTTGTGTTTATTAGTGAAAATTGATTATAGTGAGGGCCAGATAAAAAAATAGAAAAAACAGAAGCCGTAAAAAGACTTCTGCATATATAATATTTTAGATGGAGTCGAGAAAGGATTGAATAGCTAATCCAATCGAGTTGAATAGCTTATTTAGCTGAATATTATTGGACTGCAAAGCTTACTCTTCTCCGAGCCATTCTGCAACTTTATCGGGGTTGTTTTCTATCCACATTGCTGCAGCTTCCTCATCCGATGCTCCTTTTTCGACTTCGTACATTACCCAGTTCATGTCCTCGACTTCCCAGTGGAAGCGGTCGAGTATGGCGTATGCCCCGGGATTGTCTTCTTTAAAGCCTATCCTGGCAATGGTCCCTATGTACTCATCGTCTCCATAGACATTTTTCGGATCATCAAGGTATTTGAGGTCCCAGCGGGAGAATTTCCAGTGGGGGGTCCAGCCGGTGATGACAATCCATTCTTCGTTTTCGATTGCGCCTTTCAGCTCGGAGAGCATACCGACTTCACTGCCAGTGACAAGCTCATAACCCTCAAGCCCGTAGTCTTCTATAGCCTGCCCGCTCATCCGGACAGTGCCTGAACCGGGTTCAATGCTGATTATTTTCCCGTCGAACTCTTCGGCATGGCCCTTCAGTTCTTCGATTGAATCAATCGGGACATATGAAGGCACAATCATGCCTATACGGGTCCCGTTCATATTGTAGCCGAGCAGGTCCAACTGGTCCCCGTACTTTTCCATGTATTTTTCATGGCATACAGGGATCCAGGCATCCGTATAACAGTCCAGGTCTCCAAGGACTACTCCCTGGTAGGCTACCCCGATATCTACGAAATCAAGTTCTACATTGTAGCCGGCTTCCTCAAGGACCTGCTTGATGACATATGAACTGGAATAGGCCGTACCCCAGGGGCCGACACCCACAACGACAGTCTGCTGCTCAGGGGCCTGTTTAGAATCAATTTCAGAATCCTGCTCGTTTATTTCTTCCGAATTTTCGGTGCAACCCGAAACAAACACTGCAAGCAGGGTAAAAATACATAAAAGTACAAAAAATTTTGATCTGTTTTGAGACAGAGAAATTCCTCCTTTAACTAATATGGAAAAGTAAATCCTGAAAGCAGCGAGGAACCTGGCCTGATAAACAAAGTCAGATAAACCCTATGCTATGCTCAAGCATGGCCTGCAAAACAGCGTTTTTACAACCTGCTGCCGCAAAAAAACATGAGAAGATCCGGGACATGCCGTTGAAAAATGAAGCCCAACCGTCAGACAAGCGGTACCTAAAAAACGAGGGCACACAACCAAAACCAATTTATCTTAAAAATCTTAGAATGCTCGTCTGGTAATAGCTTCATACTGAACAGTTTTGTAACAAATATTCCTGGAATGAACAGCCATGGGATGAACATTTCCTCACTATTTCAGGAATTTATTGTCTTTTTTCCTTTTCAATGTGATTCATACCACATTATTTTCTGTGGTTATATTTTCTGTGGTTATATTTTCTGTGGTTATATTTTCTGATCTTGCTGATATACACTACAAAAATAATAACATATATACCTTATGATTTTTACATAAAAATTAGAATAATAGTGGTGCTGAATAATATAAATAATAATATTAAAAGCTATAAATTTCATAAATAAAGATAAATTTCCGACCCATTAATTTTAAGTAAAACGGGAAGTTAACCGTATACAAACATGAAAAACTTAAGGAAATACGGAAACCCTCCGTTTGATATAGCCGTTATTCACGGCGGCCCAGGAGCCCCCGGAGAAATGGCTCCTGTAGCCAGGGAACTATCATTTGCCCATTCCGCTTATCCTGAATATTCCGCTCATCCTGACCATTCCGCTTATCCTGAATATTCCGCTTATCCTGACTATTACGCCAATCCTGACCGGGCTGCCGACTCTTTCGAACCCCCAATTTCCGGCCGTGGTGTCCTTGAGCCCCTTCAGACCGCAGTAACCCTTGACGGCCAGGTGCGGGAATTGAAAGCCGTGCTGAAAGAGCATGCTGCCCTTCCGGTCACATTAATCGGTTTTTCCTGGGGGGCAATGCTCAGCTACATTTTCACAGCCAGCCACCCCGAGTTCGTAAAAAAGCTCATTCTCGTCGGAAGCGGCCCCTACGAAGAAAAATACGCTGACATTATAAGAAGAACCCGGGGAAGACGGCTCAGCAAGGGAGAATGGACGGAAACTTGTTCCCGGGTACCGGCGTTAAATGACCTCTCCAATGGAAACAAAAACGCATCCTTTGCAAGATTCGGGCAGTTGATGTCCCGTGCCGACTCATACGACCCCCTTCCCCATGCCGACGAGGTGCTGGCGTACCAGTATGTTATCAATAAAAATGTATGGGGAGATGCAAGCAAGTTGAGGAGTAACGGAAAACTTCTGAAACTCGGGAAGAAGATTCGCTGTCCCGTAATCGCGATCCATGGGGATTATGACCCGCATCCTTTTGAGGGAGTAAGAGATCCTCTTTCCGGGGTCTTGAAGGACTTCCAGTATGTCCTGCTGGAGAAATGCGGGCACAGGCCGTGGATTGAGAGGGAGGCAAAAGATATGTTTTACGATGTGCTCAAGGGTGAAATTTAATCAAAAATGTAGCAAAAACTGAAGAGCTTAAAACTGAAGAGCTTAATGCTTTTTTATACACCGTTGCTGCCATTTCAACTCCTGATTTTAACCCCTGGTTTGATCTTGCAAAGCAATGAATATTAATTTTGTACAGAGGAGATAAATGAGAAATGGAGAAAACCCATTTTAACATATCGAACAATAAAATTTCTATTCCTGCCATTCTGTGGGGAAAGCCGGGTGCGAAACTGCTGATTGAAGTACACGGCAACCTTTCCGACAAAGAGGATACCGTGATTTCTATTCTGGCGGAAAAAGCCGTTGCAAAAGGCTATCAAGTTTTAAGTTTCGATCTGCCCGGGCACGGTGAGCGTGCAGATGATAATTATGAGTGTATTCCGCAAAACTGTGTCAGTGACCTGCTTGCGGTTTACAAATATGCCAGGTCACTTGCATCGGATATTAGTTTGTTTGCGTGCAGCATGGGAGCCTATTTCAGTTTGCTTGCCTATCATGACTTTGACATTAAGCAATGCTTGTTCCTCTCCCCGGTGCTAAACATGGAACGCATCATACGAAATATGATGGAAGGTTTTCAAGTAAGTGAAGAAAGGTTGCAGGTCGAAAAACAAATTCCATTGCCGATTGGACAGACTCTGGACTGGGACTATTACTGCTATGTGAAGAAAAACCCTGTTTGCTTTGACTGGAAAATGCCAACTGCAATTTTATATGGTGCGGACGATAATCTGTCGGAATGGAAAGAGATTTCCGTATTTGCAAAGAGGTATCAAGCGGAAGTTAAAGTTCTTGAACACGGGGAGCATTACTTCCATACAGAAGAACAATTGCAAGTTTTTGAATCGTGGGCAGATGATAATTTGTTGTAAAACACAGCAGATTATGAGCATAATCGTTAGTTACGTAATCTTTATTGTATGTGTAATTAAGTCGGTTTTCCCTCGCATGAAATACTGACATCAAAATTCAGCTTTTTTTCAGGGGGAAGGGAGAAAGTAAGAAAACTGAAAACCCGGTTTGGAAAGATATTTCAAGAACCTTTACAAATTTATTGGCAGTTTATTAATTTTCAGGCCTGAAGAAGGAGATTTTCCAAGTGAGAATGAAAGTACCTGCTTTCCTTTTATTAATCTCGGTCTGCATACTGGCCATCTCTCCATGCTGTTCCGGAAAAGAGCTGATCACAGAAAAACAGTTAATCACATACCATGATGTATTCGAGGGGGAAAACGAAAGCTGGAAAGCAAAGTACATGCTAAACGAAAGCCATGCATTCATAACAGCAAATAACAAAACTCACTATTACGGGACACACGATTATCTTCTTCTTGTAACATACAAAGGCAACTTGCCGGAGTCCTCTCCTCCGAAGCGGGTTAACATATCCTATGTTACTAACTTACCTTACTATATACCCTCAAGTGGAGGCAGGATAACTGCAGAGGGGCAGGGGCTAGGCACTGATTTTGATAATGAGGAATATGTTTTCATGAATTATTTCACTTATTCCGGGGAAAGTTCGACCGAGGTACAGCACCCAATCTCAACTCAGGAAATACTTGCAATAAAAAATGAATGTGCCAGGCTCGAGCATTCCCGAACTTACACCAGGCGCTCTTTAAACCACATAGGAGAGCGCCCCCTGAGTTACAGAACCACATTAAAAATCTCATCACCTGCCTTTTTTGGCTTCAAGCAACCGGAACAGTGGCCCTTCAGGCATACAATAGACCCGCTTTGCACCCCTTGCAACACTGTTTATGTCTATCACGAAGGCTCGGGTGGAACTGAAGCAGAAGGAAATAATCCCGGCAGAGTCACGGTGGAACTGGACGGAAAAATCGAAACCATGGAACTGAAGAGTATTTTATGATTATTTCCGGCAGCTATTTATTTAATAGGCAAGCATCGAGTTCTCCTTCACACGAAATTACTGTTAGTGAAATTCAGCTCTTTTTGCTCAGAGAGAGCAAGAAACAAAAGCATCTGGAAGACTTATTTGGAAAGATATTTCAAGAAGCCCTGCAAATTCATAGAAAGTCTATTAATTATTAAGCTTGAATAAGGGGTGTCATAATTAGCAACAAAATCGCTATTTTCATATTATCACTTCTGATCTGCATATTGGTACTGTCTCCTGGCTGCTCCGGCAAAGGCCTGATTACGGAGAAACAGGTGGTCACATACCATGATGATACGCTTAAGGATGAAAGCGAGAACTGGAAAGCAAGATACGTGTTAAACGAAACTCACGTATTTACCACAGCAAACCGCAAAACCCACTATGACGGAGAATATGAACATCTTCTTTTTATAACCTACAAAGGTAACCTGTCGGATTTACCTTCCCCGAAACGAATTAACATATCTTATGACGCAGGTTCCTGGGAAGGCAAGAGAGTCGACTCTTTTGATCAGGAAGAATATGTCTTCAAGCATGGTTACAAAAGAAAGTTAATAAGTGTACGGAGGCCCATTCTCGAATATATAATAGACCCTGTCTGGATAAAGGAGCAAAAGCCCATCTTCGAACACACGATAAGCCTGATCTGCACCCCTTGCAACACTATTTATATCCACCACGAAGCCTCGGGCGGGGCTGCCGTCTTCAAAAATGATACGGTCAGGGTCACAATAGAACTGGACGGAGAGACCGAAATTCTGGAATTGAAGAGCGCCTGATGATTAATGCCATCCAGATCCGGCTTTTCATTCAGCAGAGAGCAGGAAGTTGAAAACTGAAAGGTCCTTTGTGTTTGATTTCACATTTCAAGTGCGTAAATTTTGCTTAAGAAAAAAGCTATCATGGGCTTGAAATTTTTTACGTCAAATTATTTTTTGCTTTAAAGTGATTTTTTGTATAATTTATTTAATATAATTTATGCTTAGGACTTACGCAGTTGAAATGCCGAAAAGTTAATGTCATTTAAAATATAATT
>CBFCWE010000019.1:0-48524 GCA_965601435.1 uncultured Methanosarcina sp. | reverse complement strand
TTTATTGGTTCACTTTATCATTTCACCCTTTTCGCGCCCAGGCTAAGAGTCCTGCCTCAAGTGCCAGGACTGGCCCAACGATCCAGCCTGCCCAGAGCAAAAACCCTCCCAGTCCCAGGACTAAGAAATATAGTTTTTCTCTCGCCCTTTCCTTTCCGTACTCCTTCCCCCTGAGGCTCAGGTAAATTGCAATTGCTCCGAGCCCCAGATGTGCAAAGGCCAGAAAGAGGGTAATAATAATCTCGGGAGTATAGGCGCTCTTGCTAAGCGAAACCAGCATCTGGAAGAGGAAAGATGTGCCTGTGCCCAGGAAGAGGAGCCCTGCAACAGCCCCGGACCACCGCCCCGGGTCGTAGTCAACCACTTCTGCCTTTGTACGGAGAATAATCAAGAAGCCCACGGCGAGCGTGAGCAGCAGCGGGGAGAAGATGAAGAGCAGGCTCTGGCCTTCCCAGCGGTAGATCCTGATCTGGTTCAGGGGGATGAGCAGCCATTCCTTAAGGGAAAAGCTTTCCAGGTACCCCAGAACCACGCCGTAATTCCCTCCCCCGGGTGGAGAATTGACTGCCGCATAATAGGTCCCGCTTTCGGGGGCTTCCAGGTCGAGCCTGGCAAGGGAATGGAAGGCGCTGGGGGTGAAACCCTCGTAAGTTGCGCTTCCGGGCCGGCTCCCCGGAACTACCAGTATTCCATTTCCTTCGGGTATTTTCACGGTTTCGGGCGCTTCTGCTGCTTCTCCACTCTCTTCTTCACTCTCTTCTCCGTTCTTTTCTCCACTTTCTTCTCCGCTTACAATGCCCGGGCCCATCAGGACGAGGTCAGGAAAGCCCCGGGTACGGGGTTCAACAGGGACGATGAGCCCCAGCCGGATTCTTTCCCCTTTTTCCATTTCAAAACTGTAATACCGGACATCTCCTCCCCCGGAAAGCTGCCCGTAAAGGACGCGGGATTTCAAAGGATCTTCTACGTAAATAGCCTCTTCAAGGCTTTTGCCTTCCCCGCCGAATACAGGTACATGCGCAAAAACCGGTGAGAACAGGAAATATGCGGTTAGTAGCGTAGTTAGCAGCACAAATGCAGGTCTGAGTAAAAAGCCGGAATTCCGGAACCCCCCTTTTATCATGTATTATATTTTTCCCGGAAGATGTAAATAAGTATCAGAAACATAAGTGTCTGAACCGATAAACTGGAAATAATTAATTCTGACTCCGGATACTGAATATTATTTTTTATAATAGGCTTGAACTCCGGGTTTGAAATTCCTCCGATACCCGGCAAATTTTCCAGAAATAAATTTAGAGGTCATACCCATGAGAATCTGGGACATCCCCCCTGAAAAAATGTGCAGACAGCACCTGCTAGGCGAGCACCGGGAACTTCACGCTCTCTGGTCCATCATTACCAATAACAAAAAAGCCTATGCTAACCACCCTGAGACCCGACGCTGGCGAGGGAAATTAAAGGCTCTCTTCCTGCGGCACGAAGCCCTTGTGGACGAGATGGGACAACGGGGCTATAAACACCATTCTCCACTTGACCCTGAGCTTGCGACGGGGAAAGCTGTGCAGGACGAACTTGTATATCCGTATGAGGAGCAGATCAAGACCCTGAAGGGAAGAGGTTGTGACTGCAGGGTCTGAACTTTTCGTTTTTCCAGCATCCTTTTCAAATTTTCTTTTTTTTCACTTTTTTAGTGTTTGATTTTCGGTTCGTACTTTTTTCTTACCGGAAATTAACTATTTATATATTTACAGTTATCGATAATTTTATATGTCAAAACTTTGTAGAGAGATAGAGAGACAATCTTTCTTGAAAGGACATTGTTCTAAAATCAGGGTTTTTGAACCTCTGTCTCTGGAGATTACAATGACTCCTGTGCTGGATGAAGAAGAAGTCGGAATTCTTGAATGCATCAAAGATGTTCAAACTGACCGCGGGTTCCATATCCGGGATGTCATAAAAAAGGCTAAGGCAGGATACGGGATTTGCAGGTCGACAGTATATGAAATAGTGGGTTATCTGGAGTTTCATGGTCTGATAAAGACAAACAGCTCCGGATACCGGGAGCTTGACGAGATGCAAGCTTATTCCGTAATGTGTCCTGAATGCGGCCGTGAAATCCCGGGAGACGAGTACGTCAATGAGAACGGCCGTAGGATCTGTGATGACTGCTACCTCGAAGCTCATCATAAAATCAAGTTTGCAGATCCTGTAGCTGTGCGTTCCAAAAAACTTTTCAGAAAACAGCATGGGTTTGAAGGTACGGAAGGGTTGACAGAGCTTCAAAAGGAGCTCTACGAATTCATCCTGACAGAAGGAGGCGCTGCACCTGACAAAATATCGAAACTTTTCGGACTTATGCCTCAGGAAACGAGTAACCAGCTTGCTCTCCTGAGGCACTGTGAGCTGGTAAAGTTGCGGAAAATGGGTGAGGAGATTTACGTGGTGCCGTATGACTCTTAATTAGTTCTTTAAGTTATGAAGGAAGTGATGAAATGTCAGAAAAAGTTGATATAGACGAAAGAGTGGCAGCTCTAGCTGAACAGATCCCGGGAGTTATGAATGCACTTATGGGACTTCATGGCGAAGTCGTCAAAGACGGGGCTCTCAGCGCCAAAACGAAAGAAACAATGATGGTTGGGCTTTCAATAGCCCTGCACTGTGAGAACTGCCTTCGGAAACACATTCAGGTAGCTGTAAGTATGGGTGCTACCCGTGAGGAAATCATGGAGGTTGTAGGCGCGACCATATTGATGGCTGGCGGGCCTGCCGTGGCTTATGGGTCTACTATTGTTCTTGATACCCTGGACGAACTGAATGTCTGAAACATAAGCAATTTCAAAAATAAGCAATTTCAAAATCCAGTGATTTTTTTAGTTTACACTGATCACTGGATTTTAGAACTGAGGGGTGATATAAGGATGACAGAAGGAAAAACCGATCAGGTAACTTGCGAAGTTTGCGGTTGTGAAATGGAAAGGGAAGACAGTATCGAAGAAGATGGCAAGGTTTTGTGTGAAGACTGCTACATAGCTAGCCACCATAAAATCAAGACCTGTGATCCCTGGGCAGTGCGTTCCAAAAAGATGTTCAGGGAAGGAGCAGGGCTTCAAGGGGCGGAGGGTCTGACTGACCTGCAAAAAGCCATTTATGAACTCATCGTCTCCACAGGGGGGGTAAAACGTGAAGATCTTGCTAAAAAGTTTGAAATTTCCCCGCAAGAAGCCGAGAACCAGTTCGCTCTCCTGAGGCATTGTGAGCTTGTAAAGGGACAGAAAAGATCGGATGGGGTATACCTGGTGCCCTTTGACAGCTTAAACCCGGAAAATGTTTGATTTTTTGTAACTATCCAGTTACCTCAATTTCTGAGTTATTTTTCGTATAAACTCAACATTTACTTTTTTTATAATTAATACAACATAAAACTTGGAATATTTGAGAGCTACCTATGGAACATGAAGGGATTCTTACTAAATACCGCTTGAATCCTGATCTATTAGGCAGTGTACCAAAAGTTCTGTAAAATATGATTGACTCTGTATCCTCTTTCTCTTGGACACAAAAAACAGGATGCAGAGTCAATGATCAATGTATTACCACTTATTAGAGATTTTCTTATCGATCAGGAATTTTGTAATGGAAGAATTATCAAAATAGAGAGTGAAAGGGTGCAGAGATAATTTTACAGAAAATTTGGGACACTACCTTATTCCCTTATTCGTCTGCTTCTTCCAGATAGAAGATCCGTCCATTCACCGTATCATGCAGATAATCGATCTTGCAAATCTCAAACCGTACGACATAGAGGCCGGTTCTCTCCCGGATATCAGTGAGCATTTCTTCCTGTTTATCCGGGTGTACCAGATCAATTTTCTCGTACACAATCTCTTTGCTGTGCATCCGGCTGGTAAATCCCCAGCCATTCTCGAGCGCCCAGATGACTCCGGTGATCAGCACATTGGTAAGAATCAGCTCCTCGTACTGGCTGCTGCTGATAAGTATCGAATTCAGGACAGGGAGAGCGACCATGAGAAAGAGATACGTCATCTCATGAATCGGGACTGTCTCTGTTCTGTAACGCAGCACAGAAAAAAGAGCAAACAGCCCGAACCCGGCCCCGATTGAGAGCTCCACGCTGGTGAAAAGCCCCATTATGAAGTAGATCACCGTGTTGAAGGCGAGGAACGTGAAGAGATAGGTATGCTCACTCTGCCGCGGGAAGTAGACGAAGCGTATGATGATGAACGCAAACAGGAAATTGATGAAAAAACCCAGGATAAATATGAGGTTTGTATCGCTCAGCATATGCTGGTGCCCCCTCTGGAAAGTTTATCAAGGAGCAGCAGATTTTTCTTGAAACGGTTATGCTTCACCTGTGTTTTGGTAAGAGATATTCCAGTGCAGTACTTTGAAAAGCTGGTACTTCTGATTCCCAGGGTATGCAGAACCGCACCCGCAGGGGACTGCCGCAGCGGGCAGTTGTGTTTTATCTCTCCCACAACAACATCCGGATAGGAATATTCGCATTCATCGGTTTGGAAAGAGAGATTCAAATCAAACGTGATGCGTTCGGGATGGTCCCGTGCAACAAGGGCGACTCTCGTGTAATCGGTCGTAAGAACCGGGTGGAACGCCCGGTAGTCATATGGAAATGCGGACGAAAGGAATGCCTCCGGGGCCGGCTCTGAGAGTTTGGTATCGCCCTCTATAGGGATACGCCTCTTCATAGTGTTTCCGGTGTTTCGTTTCTCTTTGATTTCAAGATAGGAGTCCCCTGATGAGAGATAGTGACGGATTCGCAGTTTGAAGCGGTTGGCTTTGCCGTTGTGGTGCTGAAGATATGTCAGGAATGAATCGGTATCATAATACTCGGTTGAATACCTGCTCATTCTGAAATGGTCAATTTCAAGCACCCGGTATGAACCGGAAAGGCAGGTGAGAAGTTCTGAGAACTGGGCCCGTGTCATCAGGAATTTTTGCTCCTGTCTGTTGAGGAGCTGGGCATCTGAGTTTTTTAGTTCTTCAAGGGTAATTTTTTCAAACCGTTCAAGTTCTGCCGGGAGATTACAAAAAGCGGTGTGGGATGTCTTCATCATGAAGACCCCCCTGTTTGTGTGGAAAGATATGCCATAACCGCATCATACCGGCTATCTGCATGTTCGATGAGCTCATTGAGTGAGGCATCAAATTCGTTCGGGCTCTTTAGATTGGAATACCCTTCTGTTTCCCCTTCTGCACCGGTGACATAAGGCTCAATAAGCTCATGGTTAAACCGGTAGGTTGTTTCCATCGCTTCCGGTTCAAAGACGGTTGTAACAACGTCTTCAAGGTCATCCAGGTACATTGCATGATACACAGGGTCGTCCATCAGGTAGCGAATAAGCGGCCAGGAATCGTCAACCTCATCCAGAGTGAGCGAAAGCGGCGTTCCCCTCCGGCCACCACCGTTCTGCATCCCACCGGCATTATCTGTGTCTTCTAACGGCGGGGCCATCCGCTGGCCACCCATGATTCTGTCTCCTCCCATGGGAGGCCGGGTATCCTCACCCTCAGCCCATTCAGGCGGCTGCATATCTCCTCCGAAATCCGGGGTGCTGGTGTTTGTCTGCCCGCCATTGGGCCTTTCCATTGCTTGCCTGCCTGCGGCATCCGCATTCTTTCCCGCGGAGATGGCCTCATTGTTATCCCATGGGATCCAGGTAATTATCCCGTCTGATGGGTTGGTGTAGAGATAGTAATTCTTGCTTGCGATTCCGTAGGTGTCCCAGTTCTGGATCGCGGTATTTACGGCGAGCCAGCGGATAAATCCATCAACGTTGAAGGTCTCCTCCAGATTATCTCTCCATTCTTCGGGGTCAGTTGTCCGGGTGTCGTCATTGAGAACGGTATACAATGTTTCCACATCGCTCCAGTCCTCATCGTCTTCGTTCGTCTTCTTTTCGAAATATTCTGTGCCAAACGTGCCTTCTGCAAACGTGGCTCCGATTCCCTCAGGCTTGTACACATTTCCGGAATCATCAGTAAAGGCAGTCTCAATAAGGGTGTCTTCAACACTCTCGATCATGGTATACAGGCCAAAGTATACGGGACCGTCTCCGTAATCGACATACACCCGGTAAAACGCAGTATCAGGGGCGACAACTCCTGCATCACTGAATATTTCCGGGGCAATTTTATCCCTCATCAGTGAGCTGTCCCCGAATCCGCTCTTCAGGTTCAGTTCGTCAAATCCATAGAACCGTTGATTTTTAATGTCGGGATTTTCATCTTCGAATTTGTCAAAATTCAGTTTGAATGAGATTTTATACGAAGCGTCCTTCCAGGTATTTCCAAGGGTTGACTGCCCTTTGAACCGGATGCCGACATCGGTCCATTCCGTATCATTAAATGTGATGTCTGCCGCAACTGTGACCGGATCAAAATCAAAGTTATCCTGTGGTTTTTCCCCCATTCCTGCCTGAGCAGTCGAAGATCCGCCAAATTCTCCAAATTCTGCGGTCATGTCATCAAGCATAATCTGCCAGTTTTCCGGACTTATGGAAATGGTGATCTCATTTACCCTGTCATCGGGGAATACGACAGAATAGTCCGGGTCTGCGTCATTTCCATGCGTTTCTTCTGTCCAGTCTGCTGACCGGTTCAGTCCGATGTCACCGGGGTTTGTTTCATCGGTATCCCCGACAGAGGCGCATCCGCATGCAAGCAGGCATAACACCGTGAAGGTGCAGGTCGCTAAAACGGATAATTGAAGTTTTCTCCTGACTATTTTATCCTTTGATTTTTTGTTTTTCTGTAGCGGTATTTTCATAGTGAATTCCTCTGGTATTCCCCTCTGGTATTCCGGCATCGTTGTTCCGGGGAGTATTTAACCACAGAAATTGCTCTATACTCACAAAGATTGTGTTTTTGTGTGAGGAGACATTTGGTGTGGACAGTCAAACCACGGAACACATGGTAAACGGAATCTGGAAACGAACTGAGCCTGGAAGCTCAGACGAAAAGAGATTTTATGCTGCTTAAGAGCTGTCCAAAGAAACCTGTACTTTCGGACTCCGTTTCTTCAGCATTTCCTTTATTCCCATCAGAGCTTTGCTCGGACATTTTCCTTTCTTCAGGTGCTCCGTCTTCTTCTGTTGCATTCCCATCTTTTGCCTGGCTCCTGTTTTGCATCATCGATGAGTCCCTTTCAGGTCCGTCTTCAGTGCCCTGCTCAGCTCCGTTACCATCCGGACGGCCCTGGCCAGAGTTCATTCCCTGTCCGCCCTGTCCAAAAGATCCTAACACGGCCTTCAACTCGTCAGAGGCTTCCTCAATTAAAGAATCAAGTTCGGTCTTTATCTCAAGCAATTCGGACTCCGTTTCGACGTCTTCAAGGTCTGTCTGTAACTGCTCAAGTTCCGTAATGAGTTCTTCGGCCTCATCAACCAGGTCCTCGTCAAGATCCTCTTCCGAGTCCTCCAGGTTTTCTATCATGCTGGAGATAGACTCCTCCATTCGGCTTTTCATTTCATCAAAGCTTTCTTCATCCGAAGCAAAGGGCGGGGCTTCTCTACCTTCCTCAGCAAACGCACTACCTGGGACTGTACAGAATAAAATTAATAAAGTTGAGATCAGGGAAATTATTTTCATAACGGAAATCTTCATACAATCATCTCGATTCCTGTGTTTTCACCCTTATGTTTTTTCCAGACCAGACATTTCTGCCTGGTCTTATAGGTGGTCTGTTTCTGATATTTCTGATGCGGTTTCGCCGGTCTACAATTCCTTGCCGGTTGACATTCCCCAGATTGACAGACTTAAATATAAGGTTACTTACAGAGATAAAACCAGATAATGGCATAAATTTATAAAATAAGCTTTAATTAAGCTTATATTGGCTAATTAATCTTTAATAAAGGTTTTAATGCTTATCAAGGCCATACTGCCTCTTAAATATCTCATCTTTAGCGGTGGCCAAGGGCCGGGTTTCATATCGGTTACTGCCCATATAGAATTCAGGGAAAATATCTTGCAGGGGGTTTTAAGATCAGCCAGGCTTACTACAATCCGGAAATCGAAACTATGGATAGAGGAGAGCTTGATGCTCTCATTGAAGAGCGCGTGCGCTACACGGTAAAATACGCAGCCGAAAATTCTCCTTTTTACAGGAAATGGTTCGAAAGGCACGGGGTAAAGCCCGGGGATATCAAAGCCCATGAAGATCTCCTGGAGCTTCCCGTTATCTCCGGAAAGACCATCCGGGAAAACCAGCCCCCTGAGACCGACTCTTTCCTTTTCAAGAGCGTGGACTGGAAAGACGTGTTCACCATCCACGAAACCAGCGGGACCAGCGGGACACCCAAGGGTTTTTTCCTGACCTGGGAAGACTGGGAAAGATATGCGGAAAAGTACGCCCGGATCTTTACGTCCCAGGGCTTCGGCTCCGGGGACAGGGTCGTTGTCTGCGCTTCTTACGGTATGAACGTCGGGGCAAATACCATGACCCTTGCGGCAAGCCAAATCGGTATGGCTATTATTCCGGAAGGCAAGTGCACTTTTCCCCTGAGGGTCATCAAATCTTACCAGCCAACCGGTATAGTGGGCAGCGTTTTCAAGCTCCTGAACCTTGCAGGGCGAATGCAGGCCGAAGGGCTTGAACCCCGGGAATCGGGTATCGAGAAGCTGGTGGTAGGGGGAGAGGCTTTTGCCGAAGAGTCACGGAATTACCTTGAGGAAATCTGGGGCTGTCCGGTCTACAACATTTATGGGAGCACGGAAGGGACCATGTGCGGGGAGTGCAGTGAAATTTCGGGGCTACACGTGCCCGAAGATATGGTCCATATGGACGTCTATGACCCCAGGATCGAAAATTTTGTGCCTGACGGGGAATGCGGACGAGTTGTCCTGAGCACCCTTCTGCCTGTGGGCGCAAAGGCGGGGAACCTTCTCTTAAACTACGATACCGAGGACACAACTGTGGTGATCACCCGGGACCCCTGCCCCTGCGGGCGGACGCATATGAAAATCATGACTCCCCAGAGGGAAGCAGAGACTGCCTGGGTGACAAACACTCCCTTTAACCGGGTCGATGTGGAAAGGGGGGTCTTCCAGCGCGGGAATATGGACTATCTTACAGGGGAGTATGAAGCTTTCCTCTACGGGGATGAGGACGAAGGAGAAGTTACGTTAAGGGTCAGCATGGAGTGTGAGAACCCGGAGACCTGTGACAGGGACCTTATTAAGGAGAATTTCCTTAGGGCTTTCCTGCAGTACAAGCCGTTATTATCCCGGGCATATGAGGAGGGTTTTTTCAGGATACTTTTCAATTTCACAGGCCCCAAAGGGCTGGAACTGCATAAGATTAAGGGCAGGCCAAAAAGGCTTGTGGATCGCAGGTGAGAAAAAAGATTTGCTTCCCGGGGAAGCTTTCCTGAGGGGCCTTTTTTGAAACCTTTTTCCCTGAAGCGTTTCAACTTGATTTTTCAGGGTGAATGGATCTTTCCTGAGTATACCTCAGGAATTTCAAATATATAATCTTTTTACAGTGATTTTATTTATTTTGAGTATATGTCTCGGTTTGACTTTTTAAAATATAATTATTAATAAATCCCAAACATTAATATTACAGGAAATTGAAATAACCCACAAAAATAACTTTCTAATCTTAATTGATCTGTGAAAAAAACATATATTATATTAAGTATGATAAGTTAAAGTATTATTAAGTATAATAACTTCTAGTATTTTCTTGCATAAATCCGACAGTAATGGTGATACGATGGAAAAAGAACTTATGAGGATAGGGGTTTCCCTCCCCGATACCCTTTTGAATAAATTTGATGAGATTATTGATCAGAGAGGCTATTCATCCCGTTCTGAAGGCATAAGGGATGCCATCAGGAACTACATTTCCTACTATGAATGGATGGGAGATATCAAAGGTCATCGTGTCGGAACCGTCTCTGTAATTTACGACCACACAAAGCGCGGGCTTTCCAATGCCCTTGCCGACATCCAGCACCACTATACCCATCTTATCAAGTCTTCGGTGCATATCCACCTTGACCATGACAACTGTTTCGAAGTAATAGTACTGGACGGAGACGGAGAAGATATCAAGGAACTTGCCGAAGCTATCATGTCCCTGAAAGGTGTAAAGTTCTCAAAACTTACCACAGTGGCATCCAGTGAAAATATCTGAATGCATTTTCAATTTCTATTTTTTTAATTTTTGCCTTCTCCCGGTTTTAGTCTTTAACTTTTAGTCTTTAACTTTTAGTCTTTAACTCTTTTCAAAATGCATTTCAATGGATTTCAGGAGTAGGCTCCCGAATTCCGTGAGTTCGTAGATCTGGAAACTGCGGTCTCTCCTGGAGTCCACGAGCTCCGCTTCTTTTAAGAGCTTGAGGTGATAGGACAGAGCGGAATGCTTCTGATCCGTGTTTTCCACAAGGACGCACACGCAAAGGCTCTGGACCTCCAGGGCTTTGAGGATCCGGAGGCGGGTAGGGTCTGCAAGCACCTTGAACAGGCTAACGAGTTCCCCCACGTTTTCGCTCATTGCTTCATGTACGGCGTCCATTACATCTTCTGGAAGGGCGTACGAGTTTCGGACTTCGATAAGCTTTTTTTCAGACATTTATTCCACTTAATAACGCTGATCAGGGTAAAAGTATCTTTTAAAATATATCATTTTGAACATTATTGTTCTAGATATTAATTTTCTAGATATTAATTTTCTAGATATTAATTTTCTAGATATAAATTATCTAGATATAAATTTTCTAGATATAAATTTTCTAGATATAAATTTACTGATTATTTAAATAATTTGTATGTTAATAAATAGACAGTTATCTCTTTGTCCGATTCTAAGATATTTAATGTTTTTGAATCGGAATCCCCCGGTGAAGGGTTTGCAAGAGAAACTGTACATTGGAGTTATATGTTAAAGTTATGCATTGATGTTTACTGTTTACTCTATATTCAGGGATTAGAAAACCACGGATGATGATAGTATGAAAATGTGGATAGACGGAAAGAGGGAAGATTCCTGCAGTTCGGAATATATGGAGGTGCGGAACCCTGCAACGGGAAAGCTGGTCGATAGTGCACCGGCTGGCTGCAGGGAAGACGTGGATGCCGCAGTGAATGCCGCCAGCAGGGCGTACGGTTCCTGGGCGTCTCTTTCCCCGCAGGAAAGGGCCAGGTTCCTTTACAGGGCTGCGGGGCTTGTGCGGGAACGTGGGGAAGAACTGGCCTTGCTCCTTACCTCGGAACAGGGGAAAACCCTTCCTGAATCAAGGAACGAAATCCGAGGCTTTGCTTCGGTGTTAGAATACTACTGCGGGTTGGCAAGTACGCTGAAAGGAGAATTTATCCGGGTTCCGGGGAACGGGTATTCCTTTACCCTCAATGAGCCCCTGGGGGTCTGTGCAGCAATCATTCCCTGGAATATGCCTGCCCTGATAATGGGCTGGAAGCTCGGGCCTGCGCTTGTATCGGGCAACACCGTGGTCTTGAAACCTGCAAGTTCTACTCCGCTAACGAACCTGAAGCTTGCAGCCCTCCTGGGGGAAGCAGGGCTCCCTGCAGGGGTTCTGAACCTTGTAACCGGGCCTGGCTCAGTTGTAGGGGAGGCAATTGCCGGGCACCCGGACATCAGGAAACTTTCCTTTACCGGGGAGTCAGGGACCGGGAAACGCGTTGCAGCCCTTTCGGCACCCACCCTGAAGCGGTTGACCCTGGAACTGGGAGGAAGTGACCCCATGATCGTCTGTGACGACGCAGAGCTTGAAATTGCAGTGGACGGGGTGCTCAGGGGCAGGTTTTACAACTGCGGACAGACCTGTACGGCGGTAAAAAGGCTCTATCTTTTCGAAGGGGTCGCAGAGAAATTCCTCGGGCTACTTGAAAAAAGGGTCCGCAGCCTGAGGGTAGGAAACGGTATGCTGGAAAAAATAGATATGGGCCCCCTTAACAATGCGGGGCAGCGAGCCTACGTTGCGGAACTTGTCAGGGGTGTGGAAGAGCACGGGGAAGGCAAAATTCTTACAGGCGGAAAGGTCCCTGCCGGGGAGGATTACAGTAACGGTTATTTCTTTGAACCGACCCTGATAAGTGAAGTCTCCCCGGATTCGCGGCTTTTGACAGAAGAGGTATTCGGGCCCGTGCTTCCGGTTGTCAGGGTACAGAACCTGGACGAAGCAATTGAAGAGGCAAACAGGACAAAGTATGGGCTCGGGGCATCCGTCTGGACAAAGAACATTGATAGGGTCCGGCAGGCAGGCGAACAGCTTGAGGCAGGTACGGTCTGGGTCAACCAGCACCTCAAGGTTGCCCCGGAACTTCCTTTCGGCGGTACGAAAGAAAGTGGGCTTGGCAGGGAAAACGGACCTTACGCTCTTTCGGACTACCTGGAAAGCAAAACCGTCATGATCAGGACCTGATCAGGACCTGGACTTGAAAGAGAAGAATTGTCAAAAAAGAAAGCTTCTCCGATGAACCTGCCTCAAAAGCCGGGTTCATCGAAATTAAACCGAGTTTAATTATACCGAGTTTAAATTAATCCGAAATTCTGGCTTTATGCCCGTTTTCGGCACCTGCAGGATTCGACGCCTTACGGTACCTCTTCCTGCAGAAACCGGTATTCGTAACAGTTATGCGGTACCTGTGAAATGCCTGGAGAACTTACTTGTACTTGGGCAGGAGCTGCATGAACTCGGCAGCTTCCATAACAGGTACGCTGTCGATTATACAGATATCAGTCCAGGGCAGGTTGAAGGCTCCGTAGGCTTCGGCACTTTCCGCTTCATAGAGAACGAAGTAACGGTTGCCTGAAAGGTCAATCCACTGGTTGATGATATCAATTCCATCAGGAACTTCAAGTTTCTTGAAGTGTTCCATAACTTTATCGCGGTCCGCCGGATCCCAGGTACTAATGTCCAAAAACAACATCTTTTAACCACTCCATTTTCTTTGTTGCACGAATGCTGCCAACTACCCCTAACCTGGAAGCTCGGGCAGCGCTTTACCGCTCCCAGGGTTCCATATTTTTTATAGGCTCCGCTTCAGTGAAAACAGTATTGCTTCCCCCTGTAACCGCTCTGCCGGAGCAGGTATGCGGTATCTGAGCCCCAAAGGCCGGTTAAATGCGACCCTTTTAAAAGCTTTTTATGTATTTTGTTGCCTTCCTGCAGTTTATCATTCCCCAAAAACCCCTCTGAGTATGAATGACAAACCCGGTTAGACAGGCTTTCCTGTGGAAATAAGTTCCGCAGGTAATTTACAATATAATATCAGCCCTTAGGCTATATAATAGTTAGTTCCAAAAAAATCTACAATGATATTTTCTGCGTATTTGTTCTGGAGAAAGCTGGTGAGTTCAAAGGAAAGCCGGTGAAAAAGACACTTGATTTATTTCACGGGGCTGGAGGTTGTTCATAAAAAAAGAGGCAAGATACTCATGAAGCCGAGAATCATGCAGAAATAGGAAAAATCAATTTTTCGGGCGACTTTTAATAAGATGTTTATCGTCAGCAGCCCGAAAATAAACGAAAAAATTACTGCAAGAAGGGAGTTCAGATCTACAACAAGAAGGCCCATAATCCCTATTCCGATCTCGGATGCAAGGACTGCCGGAATACTCATTAAAAAACTCAATTTAAGAGCTTTTTCAGAATCAAATTTCCTGAAGAGAAGGGCTGCTACCGTAATTCCCGAACGGCTGATCCCGGGGAATGCGGCAAAACCCTGAGCTATACCTGCGAACAGGGCATCTTGCATTCCTGGCTCTTTTTTTGGGTCTTTTGCACCTGTCGAAAGCCGCTGGAAAAGACCGGTTAATATTAGAAACACCCCTACTGCGGCAGTTGCGCCTTCTCCCGAAATTTCGGATTTTTCCGTAATATAAAGCATGATTGGAAGCCCGATTGCCCCTGTCAGGAAAGTGGATATTATAAGATAGCTTATTAGACGGTCTTCCCCGGCTCCGGATGGTTCGGAATCAGGAATCTCCTGCATCCTTTTCCGGTAAACAACCCCAGTAAAATATTCAGGTAGCCTTTTAGTAATTAAAATTACATCATCTTTAAAATATACAAGAGCTGCCAGGAGGGTTCCCAGGTGCAGCCATACTGCAATTGGGATTGCTTCTGCAAGTGATTTCCCAAAAAAGTTGATTAGAATGAGGGATGTCATCCCCTCACTGCTTACCGGCAGCCATTCCGCGATCCCCTGGATGGTTCCGAGTACAACAGCTTCAAAAAATGTTAACATCTATTCTTGATATGTCTGTCCGGTATATATATATTAACCCGTCTTATTTCATAAATAGATTATAGATTAAAGCTTCATGAGTAGATTTAAGTGAAGCTTTATTCCAATCAGTCGGGGGAGTCGTCAGGGTGCATTACGATCAGGAAACAGGCTCTGTTTTTGAAGCACTTGGATCTTCAGAGGCGGGTTTGAGCTCCGAGGAGGCCGAAAAAAGGCTTCTGGAATTCGGGAATAATGAGCTTGAAGAGGAAGAACAAATTTCAGTCATTAAGCTCTTCCTCGTACAGTTCAAAAGCATTTTGATCCTGATCCTTATAGCTGCAGCCCTTGTCTCCGCTGCTCTTGGTGAACTTGTTGACGCAGTTGTGATTATGTTTACGGTCTTTCTTGCGGGGGTCCTTGGTTTCTTCCAGGAGTACCGGGCAGAAAAGGCAATAGAACTCCTCAAGTCCCTTACAGCCCCCGAAGCCCTGGTAATAAGAGACGGGCATGATCAAAAAATTCCTTCAAGAAACCTTGTGCCCGGAGACCTTATCCTGCTCCAGGCGGGAGACCGCATCCCTGCAGATGCAAGGCTTGTAGAGGCTTTTAACCTCAGAGTTGACGAGGCTGCCCTGACCGGGGAATCCCTGCCCGTCCAGAAGAATACCGGGGCCCTGCCTCCCGAAACACCTGAAGTTGACAGGATAAACATGGTCTATACAGGTACGGCTGTGACTTACGGTAGGGGTAAAGCCCTGGTCACGGCAACAGGCATGAGTACTGCTTTCGGGAGTCTTGCAAAGCTTTTGGGGACAATCGAGAGGTCAAGGACTCCTTTGCAGGAAAGTCTTGACCGCTTCGGCAGGTGGATTGGGGCTGCAACTCTTGTGGTAGTGGCTTTTGTCGCAGTCCTTGGAATACTCAGTGGGTTTCCCCTTTTTGACATGTTCCTCTGGGGAGTTGCCCTTGCTGTTGCTGCAATTCCCGAAGCTCTCCCTGCGGTTGTGGCCGTGGGGCTGGGGCTCGGGGTCCGGCGTATGGTCAAAAGGCACGCCCTTGTAAGGAAGCTTCCTTCTGTGGAGACCCTGGGAGCAACCAATGTTATCTGTTCGGACAAGACCGGGACCCTTACCCAGAACAAAATGACAGTTGAAAGGGTCTATGTGAATGGACAGAACCTGAAAGTCACAGGCAGTGGGTACGATCCCACCGGGGAATTTTTCGGAGAAGAGGGCTCTGCTCCGGTATCAAGGGACGAACCGCACCTCAGGAGGCTGCTGCTTGCAGGTGCTCTCTGCAATGATGCAGACATTGTCAAAAATGAAGGGGCCTGGGGGATCAAAGGCGACCCAACCGAAGCTGCCCTTGTTGTTGCGGCAGCCAAAGCAGGGTTTCTAAAAGACGAACTTGACAAAAAATACCCCCGGGTAGAGGAGATTCCTTTTTCTTCTGAGAGCAAGAGGATGACCACTCTCAATTCGACTCCCAATTCGACTCCCAATTCGACTCTCAATTCAATCACCAGCTCAAATTCCGATCTAACTTCCAATTCAACCTCCAATTCAATATCCAATTCAGTTTCCAATTCAGTCTCCAATTCAACTGAAGCTGCTCCCAATAGCTCTGACAACTCTCCCGGAGCTGGAGAACCGGGCGGGCTCATAGCCTATTCCAAAGGAGCCCCTGAAATAATCCTCGATTCCTGCACGAAAACCTTTTTTGAAGGTGTGGAGAGACCTTTAACCCCCGAACTCAGGCAGGAAATCCTTGATCTCGTGGGGGACATGGGAGATCAGGCTCTCAGGGTTATTGCTGTTGCTTACCGTGCTCTTGAAGAAGACATTTCCCTGGAGGATGTAGAGAAAGAAATGGTCTTTGTGGGGCTTATGGGGATGCGAGACCCTCCGCGGGAAGAGGCGAAGGCAGCAATCAGGACCTGCGCGAGTGCCGGCATCAAGACCATAATGATTACGGGAGACCATAAGGTCACGGCCTCTGCTGTTGCCCGGGAACTCGGGATTTTCAATAAAGGAGACCTCGCCCTCACCGGAACCGAACTGGACCGTATTGAGGACAGTGAATTTGAAGCCATGGTGGAGCAAGTTTCGGTTTATGCAAGGGTATACCCGACTCATAAACTCAGGGTCGTGGAAGCTTTCAAGAAGAAAGGCTATGTGGTAGCCATGACCGGGGACGGGGTAAACGATGCCCCTGCCCTGAAAGCTGCGGACATGGGCATTGCCATGGGCATAACAGGCACCGATGTGAGCAAAGAAGCCGCAAGCATGATCCTGACCGACGACAATTTCGCTTCCATTGTCGCCGCAGTCGAAGAAGGACGCAACATATTCAAGAATATAAAAAACTTCATCACCTATGGCCTGACAACCCATCTTGGGGAAGTCCTGATCGTCCTTGCCGCAGTCCTGGGCTGGCAAATCCTCCCCCTGATCGCCGTGCAGATCCTCTGGATCAACCTGATAACGGACGGGCTGCCTCCAATGGCTCTTTCCGTGGAACCTCCCGACAGAGGTCTCATGAAACAGAAACCAAGAAATGTCGAAGAGGGCCTTATCACCCGGCGGGAAATAACTGCAGGCGTTGGGATAGGGGTTTTGATAGCTTTCCAGGCTCTTGCAGTCCTTATCTGGTCTCTTGAAAGTGGTTTTTCCCTTGAAAAGCTCCAGACCCTGGTATTTACCCTGCTGGTCCTGTCCGAGATGTTCAACGCCTTTAACTGGCGCTCGGACAGGTATTCGATTTTTGCTCTGGGGCTCTTCACAAACAAACCCCTGATCTATGCCATAGGACTCACATTAATCCTCCAGCTCCTGGTAATATATACCCCGGTCCTGCAGACAGCTTTCCGGACCGTGCCTCTCTCACTTGCCGAGTGGGGAGTAATCCTGCCTTTGGCTTCGACCACATTGATTGCAATGGAACTTATAAAGTTCCTGCGTTCCAGGTGGTACAAATGAGATCTGAGTTGAAATGAAATCCGAACTCCATGGTAAAGTTTGATTTTCGAAATATTCAGGTTGAGTGGGAATCAGTTCTTTTCTTCTTAAGAATCGCCCACTTCAAACAGACCGGCGACACAATAATTGAAACCGCAACCATTATCACGATAGCTGAAAAAACCTCATGGCTAATGATTCCCAGTTCTCTCCCGATGGAGAGCACGACCAGTTCGACTCCTGCCCGGGGCATCACTCCTATCCCGAAGATCAGGCTGTCGTAGAAATCGAACCCCACGACTTTCGACCCCAAAAAGCCCCCAATTAGTTTTCCCGAAAGGGCAGCAAAGGTTACCAGCAGGGTGAAAAGCCCGTTTCCTTCAAGGGCTGAGATGTCTATTGAAAAACCGATGAAAGCGAAGAAAAGGGGAATCAGGATCCCGTGAGCAAGCCCACTGACCTTGCTCTGGACGTCCTCAAGTTTTGCAAGGGGGATTTCCGAGATCATGATGCCGCCTACGAAAGCCCCTATGACGGCATGGAGTTCAAAGAGTTCTGCAAGGTAGGCGGAAAAAAGGGCTGTCATGACCACGAATGCAAAGATGGCTTCTTTTGCATGCATCTGCTGGACGTACTTGAAGAGGCGGGGGAACAGGTAATGTCCGAGCAAGTACATGATTACAAGGAATGCCAGGATTTTTCCAGCCAGCAGGAGGATATGGGCAGCCGGAGGTATCTGATTTAAGCGGGTGAAGGTGACCACGATGGAGAGGAGAAAGATTCCGATGATGTCGTCCAGGATTGCCGAGGAAAGCATTACCGTGCCAGGCCTGCTGGAAAGATAATCGAAGTCAATAAGGGTCCGGACCACCACTCCTATACTGGTCGGGCTGAAGGCAACAGCCATAAAGAGGCTTTCCAGGAGTCCGAAAGAAAAGAGCCTGCCTATCCCGAAGCCGAAGGCAAAGGCAAGGACTATCTGGGAGAGGGTCGGAATCAGGGCGGTTTTTGATGCGGATTTCAGGTCCTTCAGGTGAACTTCCTTATAACCGGCAGTAAAAAGCAGGAAGATGGCTCCGAGTTCGGCAAAAAAAGAGATTACTTCAAGCTCGACGTCCAGAAAGAGAGCTCCTAAAGCTACCCCGGAAAGGATTTCTCCCAGGATTGCAGGGACTCCTGCCCGCTCAAATACTTCCCCTAAGACTTTCACGGCAAACAGGAGAAACAGTACCTGTAATAAAGCGCTAATTGTTTGTTGACCCCCGCTATTTATTCTCCCCTTTCATTCCATAATGTTTCTAATCAATATATTTTGATTCTATTTTTTTGATTCCATTCTTTAATTCTATTTTTGGATTCCATCGTTTTTCGACCGTCGTTTCTTATCCTTTTTCCAGAGCCATTCTTTTGCTTACTTCTTTTACGATATCCCTCTTGGATACGACCCCTACAAGTTTTCCATCCTCGGTTATGCAGACCCGGTCAAAGCGGTGTTTCATCATCAGGTCTGCGGCATATGTAAGACTGGAATCCGGATTTATGGTCATGGGGTGGGTAATCATGATGTCTTTTGCGTGTACCCCCAGAGACCTGACTGCAGCAAGGTGAGTATGCTTCGCCCGTGGAATCTGGGAAAAGAGCAGGATTTCAAGGACTATGTCCTGGTCAATGATCCCCACAAGCTTTTTTTCGGAATTCAGAATGGGTAGTGTGTGGTAGGAGTGCTTTTCAAAAAGGGCGAAGATTTCTTCAAGCAGGGCGTCTTCATGGGCTATGACCACGTTTCGGGTCATGAGTTCTCCGATTTTTATTTCTGAACAGCTTTTGCACACCAGATTGGTATCCGGTCTACCCGGGGGGTCTATGTCTTTTGAGCCCCTGACAAAATTTTGCCCTTCTTTAAAATTCGGCTCTTCTTTAGATCCTGGCTCCTCTTTAAATCCTGGCCCCTCTTTATTTTTTCCCGCTTGATTTTTGGAAATTTCCGATCCTTTGGCCCCGAAGAGGCCGTAATTTTCCATAAGCTTCTCTCCCCCCGGTTCTTTTTCCCCCGGTTCTTCTTTTCCTTCTGTAAATTTCACCCTGGCAGGCCCCCTGCACAATTATAATATTCGTTTTCTTTCTTATGACCTTTTGTTCCGGGTATGACCTTTTGTTTGAGGCGTGCGGATATCTGTCTTTTTCCGTTTTTCTCCTTTCTGTTCTGTTCTATTCTGTTTTTGTCCATTCTCCGGGGTTCCCGGTCCTCTTATACATAGGTATATTTAAGGGATAGAATGAAATAGTCTACCTCATGGCTGAGGTTAAAATCAAATTATTTGCAAATTTGCGGGAGGCTGCCGGGACCCCTGAGTTGCAGCTCTCCGGAGAAAAAGTGCTTGATATTCTTTTATCTCTCACCGAAAAATTCCCCGGGCTAAAAGACCTCATTTTTGAAGAGGCGGAAGGTGAAAGTGAAAACCCTGCCCTTTGCGGATACATAAATGTCCTTATCAACGGAAACAATGTCCGACACCTGGATGGGCTCGATACTCTTCTGTCCGAGGCCGATGAAATAGCAGTCCTGCCCCCGGTTTCTGGAGGCTGATTTACCTTTAAGGAGTGCTTGAAGAGTATGGGCAAAATATTCAGGGAGCGGACCCCTGTAGGGGAAGCCAGAAAACTTTTTCTTGAAAATATCTCTCCGATTCGTGAGTCTGAAGAGGTGCCTCTAGAAGCCTGTTCAGGCAGGGTGCTGGCAGAGGTTGTAATCGCAGAGCGAAACGTGCCCCATTACCGGCGTTCAGCAATGGACGGATACGCGGTCAGGGCTTCCGAGACCCTGGGAGCGTCCCCTTCTAATCCCGTGCTGCTGCAGCTTTCGGAGAATGTAGGGGAAGGGACCTGCATCTGGGTGCATACTGGGACAGCCGTGCCTGACGAAGCCGATGCCGTACTCATGGTTGAGGATACGGTGGTTGTAGGCGATATGGTCGAGGCCAGGGCTCAGGTCTATCCTAACCGGAACATCGGCATGGTAGGGGAAGACGTAAAAAAAGGTGACCTGATCTTTGAAAAGGGGCACTTCCTGCGTCCCTGCGACTCTGCCGTGCTCGCATCCCTGGGCTTTAGCAGTGTGAGGGTTTTTAGAAAACCGCTAGTTGCAATCATTCCTACGGGCAACGAACTTGTTAGCAGGGAAAATACCCGGGAAGTCCCTCCTCCGGGAATGGTGCTCGAAACAAATGGCTTGATGACAGCTCTTTATGTGGAAAAGTGGGGGGGAATTCCCCGCTGCACCGAAATCGTTCCCGATGACCCGGAAAAGATCGCAGATGCCGTAAAAGCCAGCCTTGATGCGGACATGGTCCTTCTGTGCGGGGGCACTTCAGTGGGAAAGCGGGATCATGCCCCGCAGGTAGTGGAGTCCCTCGGGAAGCTGCTCGTGCACGGTGTGGGAAGTGTTCCCGGAAAACCTGCCGCTTTAGGGGTCATAGGAGAGGTCCCCGTTGTTTGCCTCCCCGGCTATCCTGTAGCCGGGCTTGTCGCCCTGTACTTCTTTGCCAGGCCCGGGCTGAGGAAACTTGGGGCAATTCCTGAAATTCCGGACGTTGTTCTGAAAAAATGTCTGGCTGCAAAGCTCAGTTCCAGAATTGGGTATGTTAATTTCGTGAGGGTCGTCTTCGAAGGAGATCGTGTAAGACCTTTAATGGGTGCCGGGGCAGGGGTCCTGAGTTCTGTTGCAAAAGCCGACGGTTATGTACTCGTGCCCGAAAATGTGGAAGGCTATGATGCCGGAGAGGAAGTTTCCGTCTTTTTGATCGAATGATTTCGGCTTTCATTCTCAATGATTTTTTTTCATTGGTGCCTTATGTGGAATATGAAGTTCTTTCCTAAAACTCAATGGTACAGGAAAGGGTTAACCCGGTTTCCTACTGCCTATAGATAAAATTTTATACACAAAACTATAATATGCAGAAAGATTTATAACCTGCGGAAGAATTACAACTTTTAAAAGTGAAGACAATGCCCTTCCTGGAAAAAGATACGGACAAGATGTTCCTTATAGGAGCCGGAGGTTTTCTGGGTGCAGTGTGCCGGTTCCTGCTCTGCGAATTTGTGGATGCGGAATTAGGGGTCCTTTCGGTAAACGTTCTCGGGAGTTTCATGCTCGGAATGATCATGTACGACACGGAATACCTGGGGTTCATAGGGCCGAAAGGAAAAATCGCTTTTGGGACCGGGTTTATGGGAGCATTTACCACCTTTTCTACCTTTGCAGTTCAGTCTTTCGGGATGTCCTTTTTTCCTGCTATGGGTAACATCAGCTTAAACCTTCTTTTGACCCTCACAGGGGTTTTCCTTGGCAGGAGCGTCATAAAATCAATTTCAAGTCGGAGGATCTGAGTTGTTTTTCCCGCCTGTTCTGGGGAAACTCCTCCTTGTTGGTACCGGCGGCTTCATTGGAGCAGCCCTCAGATATGCGGTTTCAAGTCGGGTCCCGAAAATAAGGAGCATACCCGCAGGAACCCTTATGGTAAATATTCTGGGAAGCATCGTCCTTGCACTCCTGACTCTTTCCTCCGAGCCGGAGTCCATGGTCTATCTGGTGAATATCGGGATGCTTGGCTCCTTCACCACTTTCTCCACCTTTGCCTACGAAACCTTCCGGCTCCTCGAAGAAGGTGAAAATATCTCTTTTTTCCTGAATATCTTCCTGAATGTCACGCTCTGCCTGGCAGGTGTGAGTGTTGCATACCTGTTTCTTAAAATGTGATATTAAATTCAGGTCCTGTAAGTAGGGGGATATGGCCGGGTTATGTCTGCAGGCAAAGGTTGTGGTTTGTAAGCTGAGTTTTATGTCTGCAGGCAAAAGTGGTGGTTTGTAAGCTGAGCCCGGGCTGAACATTAAGTTATCGTAAAAATCAACAACTGAAATCCCGTAACTGCTAATAGCGTAAAATCAATAACAAACCAAGTAACTGAAATCCGATTCCCTAAAAAAATGAAGCAAAATATAAAAAGTCAAAAAAGTGTAAGGGGAAAGCCCTTCAAATCACTTGACAAGAGCTTTCGGTGACCTTCTCATAAAGCGCCTCTTGTGCCCTGAGGAAGTGAAGCGCTGTGCAGGCCCTGGGTGTGCTTTATGTGCCTTTGACTTTTCGATCTTGATTACTCTGCCTTTTCTGCCTTTTGCCTTTATCCATTCAATGCTGCCGGTTTTGCCCATTATCATGCCTCGTAATTTTTAATCTGGATTTGTTCCGGACCCGATTATTTTCGGATCAGGTGATGGTTTTTTCGTAACCTGTTGCACTTTATTGCTCCCAGCTTCCGAGAGCCGCGGGTTTTGAGATCTCATCAGCGTTTCTCTGGCAATATAAGTGTCTTGATTCGATTATATATCTCTATGATTAATGATATTGAAGAAAATTTGTGATTCTCCGTTGCAAGCCTGAAATTGCGAAAATATAAATGTTATCAAGCCTTGGGTCTATCATAAAAAGAAATGCTAGTAATTAAATGTTGCGGAGATTTGCCGGAAATGAGACCAGGTATCTCCTTATGAAAAGTTTTTGCTAAGGCATTCCTTATGACAATTTTTCGAAAAAGGTGGTCAGCGTAATAAACAAATCCATTGAAACTGAGCTTGCCGAAGCTAAAAAAGAACTCGAGGGCCTGAGAACTTATCCGGACTCTGATTTTGCCTGCATCATCAAAGAATTGGGCTTCAAATGCGAACTTTGCGCCCGTTGCTGTACGAAAGAGTTCAACGACCACGTCTTCCTGCTCGACTCCGATGCAGCTATAATAAAAGAAATCGATCCTGCTGCTCTCGAACCTGCCCCCTACTATGAGTTTTGCGACCAGAAAGGTAGGTTTTACGTATCGGGCTATGCCCTGAAAACAAAAGCCGATGGGTCCTGCGTCTTTCTCGAAAACAAGCGCTGCAAAATCTATGGGAAGCGTCCCTCAATTTGCAGGGTATATCCCTACATGCTCCACAGGGAAGCTGACGAAACAGGAAAAGTTGACTGGCGGCAGATTAGCGGCCTGAACGAGCATGGGAGCTATCACTCGGAGCTTGAAGATTCCGAATGTGACGCCATCGTCCGGGAGACGAAAGCGTATGAAAAAGCCTACCTCCTGCAGTTGATTGATTTCTTCAAAGCCGTGCAGGCTCAATTCGAGAAAAACGGCCTGAAACATGTCCAGAGAACTTATGACAAAAGGATTCGAGAATTCCTGAAAGGTAGGGCCGAAATAGAGGTTTTCGTGTACCGTGAAGGCCGGTTTGAAAAGCACACGCTGCACTCCGGAGAGGCTTGACTTAATCCTATCAAAAAAGTTGAATTGAAGAAGGAAAACTTGATTCCCTTAAAAAAAGAAGCTTCCAAAAGTTTCCTTCTCCCCCGAAATAGGAGCAGGCGAAATACGGAAGGACAGGACCAGAAAACCATTTGATCTTCTGCCCACTCTATTTTTAAAATTAAGGGAATGTTATCCGGGTTTCCGGTCACACAGTCAATACCCTTTCCTTATGAAAATTAGATAGGATTTCAGATAAGGAAATTTTTAAGCCAGAAAAGCCCTGGCAACTGCCCTCAACCCCAAAATTGAGGTTGATTCCCCGTCCACCATAAAGGTCCGTTCGAGTTTCCGGAAAGGAAGCTCCTCTTCTTCAGGCCGGGTATAGTTTTCGATACACATGAGTCCGCATACGAAGCTGTATAGAAGGATGAGAGGTTCGAATGCAACCAATCCCTGAATTAGCGCAACTCCGAGTACCATGTGAGAAGTCAAATGAAGTGTGATAAGAAGATTGCGGGTATTTTGTTCCCCAAGGGCAACCGGAAGGGTCCTGATGCCCGCAAGGGTGTCTCCCTTGACATCCTTGAAGTCATAGATTGCAGAGTTAATGAAGAGTTTGATTCCGAAGAAGGCAAAGACCAGAATAACAGGCAGCATATGAGTGGAACTTCCTCCGGCAAGTCCGGCAATAAAAGTACCCCAGGTAAGCCCCACAACAAGATTCTTGACCCCGAGTCCACCCTTGAGTTTCAGGGAAAATTTTCCGATTTTTATACCTTTACTGTAAAGGTAGCCGGTTATAAAAGGCAAAAACGCAAGTGCACACAACCCTTCTTTTGCCAGGATGAAAACGCCAATGACAAAAGCCAGAAGAGAAACAGCAAGTGCAACCCACCGCTTCGATCCGTTCAATTCCTTCCGGTTAACGGAATCTTCTGCAGACTCCAGGGCCCGGTCCAGGGTGTAGACAGTATAGATCACAAGACCACCTGCAAAGCAGGTAAGCAGACTGGACGTTATGTGCAATAACAGAAAAGCTAAATGAATCCGGAGAGCCCCGGAAAAAGCAACAAGTACAGAACTTTTTAATAACTCAAGGGTAGCATTTTGCTCCCCGAATTCTGGCACGTTTGTCTTGCTATGCCTTAAAACCTTTTCAAAACTTCCCAAAAATATATTAGAGTTCATAAAGCTAATACTGCATCACAGTTCGATATAATTAATCGAATAGAATATTGAAGGAATAGTATAACATGTAGAGAACAAACCAACTAATAAAGGATCTTGATAATGGTTATAACAATGGTATAATAAATATTATTACGATGTATTAAACTGAAAACAGGAAAAGTATTATACCAATAAACTAACAAATGATAAATAATTAGCACTGTTTTTCAACTTTGTGATCCGGTATTTTCAATAAAAGCAAAAAACTAATCCGCATAAAAAGAGAAGATATTGCACAAAATATTTGAAAGTTGTATTTTTGACAATGTCTTATTTCAGAGAGTACATTATAGAAAAAATCATGTCTTCGAGCATATTTTACAGAATGTTTTTGGTCCTCCAGCATAAAAACCAGTGAATACCAAAGGACCATAACGTGAACTACCCCATCTTGGTCCCCTTTCTGTTGGAAAACAGCTCTGCTTCGTTCCAAGGCTTGAGTTTTTCACAAAAGGAAGGGACAGGGTTCAAAAATAAGGACCTGTCTGAAGAAAAAAACTGCATAACAGCTTTGAAAACCAGCAGAGAAAATCCATCCTTGGACTTAATTGAAGATCTAAAGTAAAATTTAAATTATACAGTAATTGAAGAAATATGGGGAATGAATACGGCAATTTAAGGGATTTTGAACAATTATATGGCAATTAAGTGTATATTAAACCATAAAAACACAAAAAAGCTGAGATAAACGGAGATCGTATCCCCGGAGTATCACAGCTTATAATCCTCTTGACCCCGGTTTTTCCACCACAATTTTACCCTTGTGCTCCAGCCCCTGATCACAATGTTTCCGTTTTCGTCTTCAAGTAACTCCTTGAGATAAGCCCTGAGAATCTCTTCCTGTTCTTCCGACGTAACAGCATAATGGGGTTTAAAGTTCTCAACCGCTTCATCCAGACTTGTAAAGGTCTGGACGTGTTCAAAGGGGAAAACCTCCATATTGGGATAGATGTCCATATCATAGAGAACATTGTAAAGGACATCGATTTTGGGGCCCTGTTGATATTCATAACTATGCAGAAAGGGCCAGAGGTTTAGGGAGTGCATGTCCCAGGAAGTCTCCCCTGCAAACCAGTAGAGGTAGATGTACCCAGAAGAGACATCAATCATTTTTCGAATTGAAGAGCGGATATCCTTCATGCCGAGGGAGTATGAAGCAAAAACCACATCATAAGGACCATAGAGATCCATTTTAGCATCAACGACTTCCCAATCTTTATACACACAATTTATATTTTCAATTCCGTAAATATCTATATTTTCCTTAAGGACACTCATCATCCCTTCAGCAGGTTCCACCGCTGTAACGTGCGCAACCCTTTCAGCAAGAGGGATTGCAAGACTGCCAGGGCCCGCCCCGACATCAAGAACCCGGGAGTCAGGAGTCAGGGCCATACCCTGTATCGTTTTTTCGATCCGATCTCCATTATTCCGGGACATCGCCCAGAAACGCTTTGCACTTTCTTTTTCCTTCCAGATACTTCCGCAATCAGTATTAAGGCACGCCCTTTTCTGGGCCTCCATTTTGTCCTTCCACATTTCATTCCAGTCAATGTTCTTTGTGTCCATTTTCGTTCCTCAATCGTTTTCCCCTAAATGAACCCACGTAATACAAATTTACGGATAAGTATTAAGAGATAAATAATTTTCCAAAAAAAATTAAAAATATTCAAAGAAATTGGGAGAATGTAAAAAGACAAGGTAAAGACAAGGTAAAAAGACAAGGTAAAAAGACAAGGTAAAGACAAGGTAAAGACAAGGTAAAGACAAGGTAAAAAAGGTCCGGGTATAAAGCCCGGAAAAATTGTTATCTATAAAAGCAAATAGTGTTTTTAGAGAGGGAACACCGTTTTTCCGTACATCTCGTTCAGAACCTGACCGATGGCCGCGTAAATAGCCGAAAAGCCACATAAGATACCCTCATACCCGGCAAGCCTCGTAATTGCTTCATTGCCTGTGAAGTCCCCCGCAGCAAGCAGGAAGAACAGGATAGTAAGGGTCAGGAAAACAACCTGTAGTGCCCTGTTAGCTTTCAACGTGCCTATGAACATGAAGAAAGTGAACAGGCCCCACATGAAGAGGTATGCTGCCATGGTCGTCTTGGCCGGAGCCAGAGCTGCAAAGCCAACCCCAAACATCTCAAGCTTTGGGATCAGGACAATTCCAACAAGGGAGAGCCAGAAAAACCCGTAAGAAGTGAAAGCCGTAGCTCCGAAGGTGTTACCTTTCTTCCATTCCTCAATCCCTGCAATTACCTGGGCCAGCCCGCCGTAAAAGATGCCCATGGAAAGAATCATTGCACCCAGGCCATAATACCCGGCATTGTGCAAATTCAAAAGCACCGTGGTCATCCCGAAACCCATCAGCCCCAGAGGAGCCGGGTTCGCGGTTAAGTCCTTGACTTTTACGTCAGCAATATTTCCATTCATAATAATCATTCCTCCAACTCAATAATCCTGGAGATCCTGAAGTTCAATCCCCCTGGCCAGTTACCAGGAGATTTACCGGAATTTTCCATAAATGTTCACAGCGAATTTCAACAAATTTTGCAGTTTCGTTTTTGCCTTTTGAAAGATTATGTAATTATTAATACTTATATTTACGGACTTCTATTATATTTTCAACACAACATAAATATATTACATATATTTTCATAACAAGGTTTTTATCGACGGATGCGGAAATTCCCTCCATATGACTCAAGCAAGAAGACCTCTTATGCTCATGATCCTGGACGGCTGGGGCTACCTGCCTGACAGGGAAGGAAACGCAGTCCTGGCAGCCAGGACCCCGAACCTTGACCACCTGGTGGAAGAATACCCATCCTGCTTTTTTGAAGCCTCAGGAGAAGCCGTGGGACTGCCCGAAGGGCAGATGGGGAATTCGGAAGTGGGACACCTTAACATCGGGGCAGGGCGTGTCGTGTACCAGGACCTTACCCGCATCAACCTTTCTATCAGGAAGGGGGACTTTTTCGAAAACAGCGTGCTTCTGGATGCAATAGAGAACGCGAAACGCCATGACTCAGGCCTGCACCTCATGGGGCTTGTCTCCTATGGGGGCGTACACAGCCATATGACCCATCTGCAGGCCCTTATCCGGCTTGCAAAAGAAAAAGGGCTCCGAAAAGTGTATATACACGCATTTCTGGACGGGCGGGACGTGCCCCCCAGGGCAGCCCTGGAAGACCTCAAAGAACTCGAAACCTTCTGCAGGGAAGGTGGAGTTTCAAAAATAGCTACTGTATCCGGGCGCTACTATGCAATGGACAGGGACCGGCGCTGGGACAGGACAGAACTCGCCTACGATGCCCTTACCCTGGGAATTGCGCCCTACTATACCCCTGATGCAGTTGCCGCAGTCGCCGAAGCCTATTCCAGGGACGAGTCCGATGAATTCGTAAAACCTACAGTAATTACCGATGCGGAGGGCAACCCGACAGCCACCATTCAGGACAATGATTCCGTAATCTTCTTCAATTTCAGGCCTGACCGGGCCCGGCAGCTAACCTGGGCCTTCGTAAACGAAGACTTCAAAGACTTCCCCAGAAAAGCCATCCCAAAAGTGCACTACGTTTGTATGGCCCAGTACGACGAAACCCTGGACCTGCCAATCGCCTACCCTCCTGAAACTCTGAAAAACGTACTGGGGGAAGTGCTGAGCAAAGCCGGAATAAAACAGCTCCGCATAGCGGAAACCGAAAAATATGCCCATGTGACCTTTTTCCTGAACGGGGGAGTCGAAAAGTGCTATGAAGGAGAGGACCGCTGCCTGATTCAGTCCCCGAAAATCGCCACCTACGACCTGCAGCCCGAGATGAGCGTCTACGAGGTAACAACAGAGATAATCAAAAGGATTAAGTCTGGAAAATACGACGTAATTATCCTGAACTTCGCCAACATGGACATGGTTGGCCACACAGGGATTTTCGACGCTGCGGTCGCAGCAGTGGAAGCCGTGGACAATTGCATTGGAAAAACCATTGAAGCCCTGCAAAAAGCGGGTGGAGTGGCAATTGTCACCGCAGACCATGGGAATGCCGAACAGATGGAAAACAAGAAAACAAGAGATGTCCACACAGCACATACCTCAAACCCGGTACGCTGCATCTATGTGGGCAACGACGAGGTCGAAGCCCTGAAAGACGGGAAACTCTGTGACCTTGCCCCGACCCTGCTTGACCTGCTGAGTATCCCGAAACCTACAGAAATGACCGGGGAATCGGTAATAATAAGGAAAGGAAGCAAACTTTGAGACTTTTATTTATTCCTTTCTTTATTCACATTTCTCCTTTCATTTTGTGATCATGTAATTAGCTTCACAATTTTTAATTCTTTGTCTTGTGACCCTCTACATAATTAATATTTTTTTAGATAGTTACCCTGCATAATTTAGATTTGGTAATCATATAATCCCACTCAATTTTCTTTTTATCTATATTTACATTTAATTTCCCACATAATTTTTCATAATCTTTTACATAATTTAGTATTTATCCAAATGAGGCCAACTGTTTTTGACAACGTAAACCACGTCGGAGTCAAACTATTTATATAATTATGAATATAAGTTTAAAAAAAATAATAATGATGATATACATTTGCTGTTTTAAATATTAAGCAAAGTGCAATCGTCCGAAAGGTACAAATTTATAAAAAGCACATATGGAATTTCACCAAAAAGATTATAAATTTTTATTGACAGATTATATCCACAACATGTAAAATTATTTTTATATAGGGGTACAGGTCTTAGTGGGATGAGTCTCAATGAATAATAAAAACGAGAATCACTCAGAAAATACTTTAAGCTCAAATAAGAGCTCGGATGAAATGGACAATAAAAGAGACCTCCAGGCTGAAAAAGCCGATGAAAAGGAGGTTAAGGATGAAAATTCGGTGGTGCTACAGAGCAAGGGGGAAAAGGACTCTGAAGAAGACTCTTCTGAAGGGAGTAACGAAGAAATTCTTCTGACCGAGGAAGCCGCCGATAACAGCAGGTTTGAAGAGGAGGTTTCAGGGGAAGATGAGGGAAAAAATCGGGAAGAAAAACCCGATAAAAAAGTTCTGCTTGCTGATTCGAGAGTTGAAACTCCCCGGAATTCCGAAGACATTCCGGAACCGGTAATAGAGGAAAGTCCAGATGGGGAAGAGGGCACTCTCAATTCAAAAATCAAAAATAAGGTGGATGAGCCATTATCAGACATCTCCGAGGAAGATGTTGATTCGAACGAAGAATCAGCATTTTCCAAAAATTACGGTCTCGGAATAGAAGTCGGGCTTGTTATAGAAACCGAAAAGAAAGGAATTTTTCCTCCTGCACACGAACCAGAGATTGAAAATAAGCTGCATCTCGAACAAAAAACAAAAATTGACACGGTTCCCAAAAAAATGAGCGAAAAAACGGAAGTTAATAATCCCAGCAAGTTGGAAAATATCTCTGAAAAAAAGATAGTAGAGGCGGAAAAAACAGCAAAAAAGGAAAGAGGAAAGAAAGAAAAAGTAGAAGAGGGAATTGAAAAGGAAAAAAAAGCAAAAGAGGGGGGAGAAAGGAAAGAAAAAGGAAAAAAGAAAGGAAAAAGGAAAGGAAAAGAGAAAAAGAAAGAAAAAAACGCCGGATCGTCACTTAAATTCAAGGAACTGGTTTATGATATTGCGGGAGTAAAGGGAGACGAAAAGTTAGGGGATAAAGTAAAGGAATTCCTGGAGGAAGTAAAGACTCCCGAAGGAGCAAAAAGTAAGTTTGCCGAAATAATGAAAAAATTGAGGGAAGAGGAGATTAGGACCCTTCCTCCTTACGACCCGGAAACCTATGGCCCTCTTCTGGAATACGAAATCCCGATGGGTTTTGTTGAAGTAGAGCGCTACTGGGTAGAAGAACCATACGCTTTTGTAAGCATCATCGAAAACAGGGAGATGAAGTTTTACAATGTAGTGGAGCCCATTCTCTCTGCATATGAAAAAGCTATCCTTGAACGTGTCCGGGACAACCTTGAGGATACCCTGACCCAGGAAGACATGGAGCTTGGAAGAGAAAAGAAAGTCATACTCACAAACAAGGCCTTGCGCCTTTTTGATCAGTATTACAACACCCTTGAACTGCCTTCTCTCCACAAGATTATGTACTTCCTCCGGCGAAATTTTATCGGGTACGAACGGATCAACGCCCTGATCCAGGATCCAAACATTGAAGATATCTCCTGTTCCGGGGTTGAAATCCCGATTTACCTCTACCATATGAAGCACAATAACATTGTGACTAACGTTATTTTCGGGGAAAAAGAACTTGATTCTCTCGTGGTCAAGCTCTGCCAGCGCAGCGGGAAGCATATTTCAATCGGGGAACCAATTGTGGATGCTACTCTTCCTGACGGGTCAAGGATCCAGGCGACCCTTGGAAGAGAGGTTACCACAAGGGGCAGTTCCTACACCATCAGGAAGTTCAAGGGAGACCCGATTACCCCGATCGACCTTATAAACTATAGTACATGTAGTGTTGAAATGATGGCTTACTACTGGATTGCCATCGAAAATAATGCCAGCGTACTCCTTGCAGGTGGGACAGCTTCCGGGAAAACCTCGCTTATGAACGCAATTTCTCTCTTTATCCCAAGGCTTGCCAAGATCGTATCCATCGAGGACACCAGAGAAATTATGCTCCACCACGAAAACTGGATTGCAGACGCTACTCGGAAGTCCTTTACGGTGGGAGGCACCGGGGAAATTTCCATGTACGAACTCCTTAAAGCTGCCCTCCGGCAGCGTCCTGAGTACATCATTGTAGGAGAGGTCAGGGGAAAGGAAGCCCTGACCCTTTTCCAGGCCATGTCCACGGGGCATACCACCTATTCCACCATGCACGCAAGTGACGTACAGACGGTTGTTAACAGGCTTGAAAACGAACCAATAAACGTCCCACACGTGATGATGCAGGCCCTTGGGGTCATTTCCATCCAGATGCAGACCTATGTGAATGAGGTGAGGGTGAGGAGAACCAAGACCATTGTTGAAATCACCGGGCTTGATGCGAGGACCGGCAGTCTCAGGATCAACGAACTCTACACCTGGGACCCCCAGAATGACACTTTCAAGCGGGCAGGGGATTCCTATGTGCTAAACGAGATTATGAGGGCAAGGGGCTGGAACCCGGATAAACTCTTTACAGAATTTCAGGAAAGGGAAAAGATCCTTGCATACATGGCTGAGAATAATATGAGGGATTACGTAAGTATCTCTTTAATCGTGCACATGTACGCCACTAATCCCGGGTTTGTAATAGAAGCGGTTGAAAATGATAACTTGCAAGAAATGGTCCTGCATAGGGACTGAGGCGTGGTGGTGGCATGAGCGCTATTGATACCTTTGCCTTCCGGATTTTCGGGGCAAAAATCCTCGAATATGAGGACCGTTTCTCCATGTTCAGGGTTAAGTTAAGGCAGGCTCAGATCCCTCTTCCTGTGGAGCAGTACGTATCTACAGCGGTCCTGTATTCTCTGCTTGTGGGTTTATTTGGAGGACTTATAGGCCTCTTTCTGGGTGGACTGCTGTTCAGGGGTATAACTCCCGAATCCATAGTTTCCACTTTGCACATTTCTTCAAGAGTTACCCGAGCTGTTGAAACTCCCGGTTTTATCGAAGCTCATCTCCATCTTCTCCTCACTTTTGTAGGGGGGATTTTGCTTTTTCTTCTGCTTGCTACTCTGACCTACGGGTTAATCATGAGTTATCCTCCCATGAAAGCTGACAGCAGGAAAAGGGCGATAAATGAAGTCATACCTCATGCAACCGCTTTCCTCTTTGTTCTGCAGAGGGGAGGTGGGATGACGATTTTCGATACTATGAAATCTCTGGCGGAGCATGCCCACCTTTACGGGAACACTTCCCGGGAGTTCGGAAACATTATCAGGGATATGGAGTATTTCGGAAAGGACATGCAAGACTCCCTCTGGGATGCAGCCGACAGGACACCTTCCGAGCATTTCAAGGACCTGGTCGACGGGCTGATTTCCATCGTTTCCAGTGGAGGGGACGTAACCCTCTATTTGAAAAATAAGACAGAGCATTACAAGTCTGAAGCCAACAAAGCTCACAAGCGTTTCCTTGAAACCCTGGGGCTGCTGGCAGAGGTATATATCACCGTGTTTGTCGTAGGCCCCCTTTTCCTTATGATAATTCTTGTGGTTATGAACCTGATTGATAACGGGGGTCCCACCAAACTCTACCTTCTGGTGTATGGGGCAATTCCCTTCGGGACAGTCATTTTCCTTATTTTCCTGGACATGCTTACCGGAGAGGCCGAAAAACTGCCGGAGGAAATCATTACCCGGACTAAACCCGATTCGTACAGTGACGTCAGGGTAAAACCGGAAACGGAACATGACCTTGAACTGATGAAGAAAATGGACTTTTATGAAAAACTCTTCCGGGTCAAAAACACCCTTTTTCACCCTATCCGGGTAATGATCCAGAAACCCCTGTATGTTTTTGTCGTGAGTGCCCCCCTGACCTTCGGATATTTTATATCCGCCTACCTGAATAACAGACCCTACTATGGAGGGTTCATTGAAATTGCGTCGACTCTTGACGACTACATATACGCAAGCCTCCTAATCCTCTTCATTCCTTACATCATCTTCCATGAACTTGAAGTCCGGAAGATAGGGAAGATAGAAGATCAGGTGCCAGAGTTTCTCAAAAGGCTTGCAAGCATTAACGGGACCGGAATTTTGCTAACTGACGCCATTGCCATCACTGCCCAGTCAAACATGGGCCGGCTAAAACCCGAGATTAAAAGGATGGTTGAAGATATCCGCTGGAATTCAAATATGGTGAATGCCCTGAAGCGCTTTGAGTCCCGCATCCAGACCAATCTTACCCGCCGTAGCATATCCCTCATTGCCCAGGCCAGCGAGTCCACAGGAAACATCCACGAGGTAATAAGCGTCGTTGCGGAAGATTCCGATGTCCAGAAAAACCTGAAAAAAGAACGTTCTGCCGAGATGTTCATCTATGTTTTCATCATCTTCGTGACCTTCTGCGTCTTCCTGGTCATCGTATACGTGCTTGCGGCTTTCTTCCTCCCTGCCCTGGACGGTTCCAGCAACCCGGCAATGTCCATGGGCGGCTTCGACATAAAAGAATACAACATGCTCTTCTTCCACGCAGCCCTCCTCCAGGGCTTCGGTTCCGGGCTTGTAGCAGGAAAAATGGGATCCGGAAGCCTTGCTTCAGGGCTCAAGTACTCCCTTGGCATGATGACCTTAGCCTATGTGCTGTTCATCGTGTTTCTCTGAGACTCCGGAACTTTTCCGGAGTGTTTATTTTTTTGGAGTGTTTATTTTCAGATTTGTGATTTTCCAGAGATTTATGATTTTCCAGAGATTTGTGATTTTCCAGAGATTTGTGATTTTCCAGAGATTTGTGATTTTCCAGAGATTTGTGATTTTTCAGAGATTTTTATGCGATGTTTATTTCGCGCATACTCCCACTTTTTTTGATGAGTTATATAAAAGGACCAGATATCATTTTATCCGATTCTTTTTTAAAAAATGAAGTTTTAACTTAAAAAGTATGGAAGATGCAAACACGAAAAAAATACTTCATTCCGTGCTCATCCTGGCAGTCATCCTTTCTTCGTTTTTTGTTCTGGACTTTAAGGCTGCAAAGAGCGAAACCAGGGCAAATTCCCGGATAGCGGCTTACTCTACAGGAGAGCCTCAAATAGACTTTCCGGGCAGGATCTATCTCTATGTAGAAGGTAACGATGCCCTTTCAGGGATTCTTCGGGAAAAAATCAAGACAGAACTGGAAAAGGTAGGGATGGATGTGGAGGAGGCCGGAACCTTCGAGGAAAAGTATGATTCTCAGGCTCTGCTGGTACATGTCAGGGAATCCGAAGGGCTGTATACGCCATTTTATGCATCCTCAAACCTTGAAATTATATATTTCTATACCTCCACAGGAGAAGACACCACATATTTTGAAAAATACAAAGAAGGAAACGTCACCGTGAGATTCGTAAACACAGGTTCACAGGAAGGAGAAAAACTGGCGGACGGGGAACTGGAACTGCAAGATTCCACAAAAGGAATTGTCTCCAGAAAAGCCTATAGAAAGCACCTTGCTGAAGAAGCGGCAAAGAACGTTGTAGACCAGCTTCAACACCAAATAAGTGATTTGCCCTGAAAAGTTTCTGGCCAAAGTTCTCAATATATTTGCCAGGGCAGCCACTTTCCAGAACCTTGCCCTTTACCGAAGAGGTTTGCACCAGATATTCATGTCCTCAAAACCTTCCGCGATCCTGCAGTTGTTTACAAGCCTGCCGGTATAGGAATAACAGAGGGAGGAAAAGGCCTGGTTGATTCCGGGAGAGGGAGCCCTACACAGGGTGTAGAGGCTTTTGAAGTTTCGGGCCGCAAGTTCATTTTCAAGGCCCAGAATAAGTGATTTAATGTGGCCTTTTCCCCTTTCTTCAGGAACTGTAAGACAGTCGGTTACTTCGGCGTTTTTCATATTAGCTTCCGTTTCTGCAGATGCAAGACTCACGATTTTCCCCCTATTTTCAATCACCAGGTAGAAGACCCCCGAACCCATAGCTTCCAGCAGATAGCTTTCTTTATGAAGGGGACTCGGGTATAGCTGAAATCCCCGGGAATACAGAGCAGCCATTGCAGGGACATCTGCCTCATCTGCGGGCCTGAGGATATAGCCTTCCGGGAGGGTGTTTTTTTTGGAGGTCAGAGCCCTGCGGTGCTCTTTATGTTCATGAGTTTCGAATTTTTTAAGGCATTCATCTATTATTCGGTCCTCTTTTATGGGAAAGGAAGGTTCCTTTCTGGATTTTTCCGGAAATGTAGAGAAGATGTGACAGTCTTCCCCGGCAAAATAACCTGTAATCAGACCTTCTTTTTCGTATCCGCAAGCTTCAAGGGCATGCACTTCTCTTGAAGGAGTGTATACTATGATTTTCCCCATCTGTTCCAGGTCTGCAAGTTCTTTAAGGAAAGGGTTCAGAACCTTGAAAGACCCCCTGAAGTTCATTACTTTAATTCTTCTGCTGTAATAATCAATCACAAGGTCTGCTGAAAGGCCTGGCATTTTGAGTATTGTTTTTTTCCAGTACCCCGGAAGTTCTTCTTCTTTGTTTAGGTTTAAAGGTGTTTGTTTTTCGATAAAAAATTCCTCCTCTGATTGATGGGTGGCACATTTTAAAGCCGGTGTATTTTATAGGCAAACATTCAAAAGTTAAGCATTTAAAAGAACCTTAAAAGTTGATTGTCTCAAAAGTTCAGCGCCTCAATGGTTGAGTGTCTCAGTAGTTGAGTATCTCAGTGGTTGAGCATCCAAAAGCCGAAAAAGAGGATTATTTAGCCCCTTTTCGATGTATATATTTAGAAATGAATGAATTATTAGATAGTTATTTAGATGCATCTCAGCCATTTTAGAAGCGATTTTTTCGGTCGAGTCCTTCGGGTTCAAGGGCAATGGTATTGTTCTCGTCGTCGTAAAGCTTTGCAACCCCGACCTGGCTCTTAAGCTTAGGATGGTCGTCGCATATCTGGCATTTCTCGGGACATTCCCCTGTGTATTCAGGTTCCGGATATACGCAGATGACACCTTCATAATTCCTGAGAGTGACCTTCGTATCCGAGCTTGAGATCAGGTAATTCGGACCCACCGGGATCTTTCCCCCGCCCCCGGGAGCATCCACTACAAAAGTCGGGACCGCAAGCCCTGATGTATGTCCCCTCAACATCTCTATGATTTCTATGCCCTTGGAAACTTTTGTCCTGAAATGCTCAAGTCCGTAGGACAGGTCACACTGGTAAAGGTAGTAAGGCCTGACCCTTATTTTGAGCATTTCCTGGCACAGGTTCTTGATTATAAAAGGACAGTCGTTCACACCCCTCAGGAGAACAGACTGGTTCCCCAGAGGCACCCCTGCATCTGCAAGCATTTCTATGGCTTTTGTTGCTTCCGGGGTAACTTCCTTCGGGTGGTTGAAATGGGTGTTTAACCAGACTGACGGATACTTTTTCAGGATATTGCACAGCTCGGGAGTCACTCTCTGAGGAAGGGTAACAGGCACTCTTGACCCTATTCTTACAATCTCCACGTGGGGGATTGAAAATAGTTCGTCCAGAAGCCAGTCGAGCCTCTCATCGGATACAAGGAGAGCATCCCCACCGGAAAGCAACACGTCCCTGACTTCCCTGTGCTCCCTTACGTATTCGATTCCTTCCCGGATTATCTTCTCGGAAAAGTCGCATTCGCGGTTCCCCACCCTCCTCTTTCTTGTGCAGTGTCGGCAGTACATCCCACAACGGTTTGAAATGAGAAAGAGAACCCTGTCCGGATACCTGTGGGTGATACAGCTCTTTTCCGAAGGAGAATCCGCGTCTTCACAAAGCGGGTCTTCGAACTCCCAGGAAAATGTCTGGAGTTCGGCTGCTTGAGGTATCGCCTGCATCCTGATAGGACATGTAGGGTCATCGGGGTCCATAAGGGAGGCATAGTAGGGAGAAATCGCCATGGGAAATACTTCAAGAGCCTCCTTTATGTCCTCTTTTTCCAGATCTGAAAGAGGAATCAGCTTTTCAAGCTCTTCAACTGTCGTAACACGGTGTTTATACTGCCATTTCCAGTCAGAATATACTTCATCACATACGTCATAAATTTCATTTATTTTAGATTTCACAATAGAACCTCAAGTGGGAGTCGGAAAGTAAATTAAACCTTAAAATTCCCAAAAATATTAATTGCTAATAGCGAATCTTTCCGACTTTCATTAAAGAAAATGGGTTTTAAATCAATCACATTATCATTAAATGCATCAAATATATAGTTTTTCATTAAAAGGAGATATATTATTGCTTATTTTTCAAAAAGAGACAATTAAAAACGCCTTTTATTTGTAATAGAATCTGATAACCACTTATTAAACATAATAGATCGTAAAATAAGCTATTTAGATGATATTAATTATAAAATAAGCCAATTAACATAAATGAATCTTCAAATACATTCATTAGCCACAAAGAACATTAAAATGCCTCCTATATCCGCAAAGAATATTAAAATCCTTCCATTACCCACAAACAATATAAAAATACTCCAATGATACATGATTAATCATTAGAAGTCCCCTTTATATTCAAGCAATCTTCAAATTACCCCATCATTTCAAAGCAATCATATAATACCAACATAAAACCCAATTATATGCATTATACGTCCATTAACTCCGATTGATCCCAAAATACTCCTGTTAAGCAGAATGGATTGTGACTAAATTTTGTTATATTCAATTAATCGAAAAATAGTCAAATTATAAGAGATAAATCCGGGATATAATTAAATATTGGATTTGGAATGCAACATATACAGAAATTGATGCCATATTATAATTAATTGAAAATCAATCTATAAGTGATGACATTTCTTCTGCTTAGAGACCTACTGATAATTTTCGGGCTTTCGATTCCGGTAGTCTATACATTTTCCCGTTTGAAGATTGCTCCTCTGGTGGGTTTTTTGATTGCAGGAATCCTGGCCGGACCTTTTGGCCTGGGGCTGATTACGTCTGGAGAAGAGATAGAACTCCTGGCTGAAATAGGTGTAGTGCTCCTGCTTTTTACGATAGGGATCGAATTTTCCCTGAGCGATCTTCTGCAAATCCGGAAAATAGTGCTGCTCGGCGGAGGCCTTCAGGGTATTATAACTTCGCTTGCCGTTGCTTTATTCTTTTATTTCTTCGTAGCTTATCCTCCGGAAGAGGCCCTTTTTATGGGGTTTCTGATAGCACTCAGCAGCACGGCAATTGTTTTGAAACTTCTTCAAGAAAAGGGGGAAATATACAGCACTCACGGAAGAATTGCACTCGGGATCCTGATCTTCCAGGACATTGCTGCAGTGGTAATCATCATTTTGACCCCGTTTCTTGCAGGAACACAGGCCTCTGGAAATATATTCATTGAACTCGCGTTCCGGGGGCTGGGGCTTATCCTGTTCACCTTTTTAAGCGCCCGCTTTGCGGTACCTTTTCTTATGTACCAGGTAGCAAAGACACGCAACAGTGAACTCTTCCTGCTCAGTGTTGTGGTGATCGGGCTTTCCGTTGCCTGGCTAACCTCTCTAGCCGGGCTCTCCCTCGCCCTTGGAGCTTTCCTTGCAGGGCTCATTATATCGGAATCCGAATATTCAGCCCAGGCTCTTGGGAATGTCATTCCTTTCAGGGACATGTTCATGAGCATCTTTTTCATTTCCATAGGGATGCTCCTTAACCTGGATTTATTGAAAGAGCACCTCATTCTGGTAATAGGAGCTACCTTGATTGTGATTTTCCTGAAAACGTTCATAAATGCCCTGGCAACTTTTCTTATAGGATTCCCTCTCCATACAATGCTTCTTGTCGGTTTTTCCCTCTCGCAGGTAGGGGAGTTTTCACTGATAACGGCAAATGTGGGATTTGCAAATGGACTGATCTCGCCGGAAGTATACCAGGACTTTCTTGCCGTAACAGTGCTTTCAATGGTCCTGACCCCATTTTCAATGGGAATTGGGCACCGATTTGCGGCTTTTTCGCAGAGACTTTCGCTGCCAGAGTTGCTGAAACACGGCAGGTACGGGGAACTGGAGAAAGGAAAAGCCGAAAAAAGGCCTGAAAACCACCTGATTATAATCGGTTTTGGGATCAATGGAGAAAATGTCGCAACGGCTGCCCGGGAAGCTATGATCCCCTACCAGGTAATCGATATTAACCCTGAAACTGTCCGGAAAGAGAAACTGAAGGGAGAGCCGATTCTTTACGGAGATGCAGCCCAGGAAGCAGTGCTGGAGCACGCAGGTATCAAAAACGCAAGAGCCGTGATTATTGCTTCCGGGGACCCTTTCAGCACCCGCAGGATCATTGAAGTGATAAGGAGACAGAACCCCTCCGTACATGTTATTGCAAGAACCCATTTTCTGAGCGAACTGGACAGGCTATACGCGCTGGGAGCTGACGATGTTATCTCGGACGAATTTGAAAGTTCGATAGAACTCTTTTCAAGAGTGCTTCACAAATACCTTGTCCCGGAAAATGAGATCGAAAACCTCAGCTCCGAACTCCGTACAGACCATTACCGGATGCTCCGCAGTCCCGGAATTCGCAGGACAGGGATCTGTGACCTTGCTCTCGATTTTGCCGAGGTGGAAATTAGAAGTTTGAGGCTGGAGGAAGGTTCGCTGGCTGCAGGAAAATCCCTGGGAGAACTTGATATCCGAAAAAAATATGGGGTTTCAGTCCTTGCCATCTCCAGAGATCACAGGATAATTCCAGACTTGAAAGCTGAAACCGTGCTTCATCCGGGCGACCTCCTGCTCACAATCAACCCTCCAAAAAAAATAGAAGGTTTTGAGACTTTGTTTGCCGGAAAGAAGTAAGCAGACTAGCTGACAATCAGGTCATTCGGTAAGCAGGCAATTTGATTTCAAGATGAGTTATATTTCCGAGAAATTGAGGAACATATATAATATATTTAAAATGTTTGTGTCCTTAAGAGGGGGATTTTTTGAAAGATTATGAGATATAAAGTATTCTATTTGTCTTAAGACTTCTGAATTTAAATAAGATGATATTCACCGAAAACTTGTATAGTTACTCAAGGTACATGATGAGGTATAAGATATACGAAACGAAGATGGATTTAGCATATGTCGATATATGAGAGCAGAAGGGTGCATATTTTTTCAAATAGTATCTTCTTGACTAAATTTTAAAAGAATATGAGTGTCTTCCAAAAAAAAACCAAAACCTATTTATCTACACTTACTATTTTGAATAGTGGATACGATGAAATCAAAATTAAACCACTATTTTTCGTCTATGACTCTGCTGTCAGGCTTTCTTCTGGCGTTAGCGGGCATTGTTTATGCTCTCTCCGTACACCTTACGAGGAGATCTGACCCGGGGGAGATAACCATAACCTATGGTTTCATCGGTTTAGGGTTATCCCTCATCCTTACAGGTATTAACCTGATGATCAAGGAACCAAAGGAGTACCACAACTATGTGATTGGAGGAGGGCTTGTCCTCAATTTTATCGGAGTAGGGGCTTTTACCCTGATATACCCCGAAGGCTGGCAATATCCAAACGTTACCTACGTGGCAGGCACCTATGTTGCAGGGACCTGCTTGCTCGCAGGAAACGCCTTTGCGAACTCGGTTTTGAATCAGATTGAAGAGAGAGCAAGACAACTTTTTGAGAAGAAAGCTGAAAATACGCAGAAGTATAGTGAAGAAGAAATCGAAAGAGAAGTCCAGAGAACCCTTGAAGAATCCCTATCCGAAAGAGACGGTTTTTCGAGTTTTGACCTGGGAATTAAAAAAGAAGATTATGATTTTATTCTCGGAAAAGCACTTACTGACTCAGAAGAAAAGAAGATTGTTGTCAAGGACGACATTTCAGAAGTTGAAAGCTTGCGGCTTGCAAGAAGCGGAAAGCTAAAAGTTAGCGATGATGGGCTTGATTCGGCATCAATGCTGCTTTCTCAGGCCATCAATACAGATCCGGCTACGCAAAGTAGCAATAAGAAAGGCATATTCAGAAGTAAAATGAAGATGTTCAAGAGGCACAAAAATGGCTAAAGGACTTGATGTAGGAACCATGAACATTATTTGTGCGGACAAAGGGGACGGCTCGATTTCCTTTGCGCAGCAGAGAAATGCATTCCTTGAGATGGAATCCAACGACCTGACAAAGCACATGCTTGACAATGGAAAGGTACTTTACACCCACAGGGGAAGCAACCTTAATATCCTGGGGGAAGATGCCTTCAAGTTTTCCAATGTTTTCAACAAAAGCATCAGAAGACCTATGAAGCAAGGTATCATCAGCCCCGAGGAAAAGGAATCCATCACGATGATCAAAGTTATCATCGAAAGGGTGCTTGGAGCTCCTGAAAAGAAGGGTGAAATCGCGTACATTTCCGTCCCTGCAAACCCCGTGGACAACCAGCTCAATGTGCTCTACCACAGCAAAACCGTAGAGGCACTTGCAAAACAGCTAGGCTACAACACCTACCTGATCGATGAAGGACTTTCAGTGGTCTACTCCGACCTCAGCGAATCCAACTTCACCGGTGTCGGGGTAAGCATAGGGGCCGGGATGACAAACGTCACCGTGGCTTACATGGCAACCCCTATTGTCTCTTTCAGCATTGCCCGTGGCGGCGACTGGATAGACGAACAGGTGTCAATCGCAACCGGCATGGCAAAAGAAAGGATCACCGCAATCAAAGAGACGGACTTCGCCATTGGGTCCCAGTACGAGATAGGAAGCGTTCAGGGAGCCCTTGCAGTCTACTACGATGCCCTCTTAACCTATGTCCTCCAGCACCTCAAGCGCAAACTCTCCGAGACCGCACCTCCTGATGCAGAGTTCCAGGTAGCAATTGCCGGCGGAAGCACCAGGGCCAAAGGCTTTGTTGAGATGTTTGAAAAGAGGCTGGCACAAGCAGACCTGCCGATAAGGATTTCCAGCGTCAGGAAGACCAGGTATATAAGCTCCTCAAACGGTGGCGACTCCAGAGACCCGATCTACGCAATTGCCAGAGGCTGTCTGATCGCAGCCCTCACAAAAGAGGCAAGCCTTGGTCCGGAAGCCCAGTCCGCCGTATCCCAGGCCCAGATGACAGAGCCTGTAGGATCTGAAGAGGAAGACTAAACAGGCAGAACCACTACAAAAATGTTTGAAGAAGGGTAAAAACCCCTCTTCTTAATCTCTTTTTTCAGTCCCGTTTTTTTTATTCTGCTTTTCTGGATTTCTTGCAATTTCCTTATTGCTCTTGCTTTTGCAAAGGCTTTAATTTACCCCCTCCTGTTGCCCCTGCCAGGGGCGGGCAATTAGAGCCCCTATATATAGATTTTCTGCAGGATTTTATATTTTTTAGCCGATTTTTCGAAAATACAATCTTCCGGTCTTTTTTTAAAGTAAAGTTAGCTTTCCTGAGTTTCCTGACGCAAATAAAACTGAAATAATCAGACATATATTATCCCGCTTATTTCCCGGGGAAACGGCAGCATGCGCAGGAAGCGGGTTTTGGGTTAAGTAAGGTAATTTTCCCTGGGACAAAATGCGGCGACGCATCCCGAAAAACAAATTTAGTTTTTAAACAAATTTATAAGGAATGAGTTTGTTATTTAAGTTATGGCACCTGCGGATGTACGGAGGATGCAAAGTTCCCTTATAAGTAAATTTACAGGAGAATAAAACGCTATGCAGCCATTTATTGTGGAACATTACCTCACCAAGACCGTAGATGTCTACTGTGGTGGCCCTGATGTATTCAGGGGAACCATAGAAGCCTGCGCAGATAATGTGCTTACTCTCAAAAGAGATGAAAAACTTACCCACATAGCCATCGATAAAGTGATAGCCATATGGGCTCAGTAATTCCTCAAAGTCGCTAGCAAAGGTACAACTTCAATACAAAAGGGATTTTACCGATCCCTATAAATGTTTAATAATAGTCAATTTAAGTTTTTCGATTTTCTTTGAGTACATGTTCGGCAGGCAGGCTCAAAGTGTCCTAAAACTGCACAGCCACACCTGAATACAGGTATGCATGAATACCGTCACACTTGAATAAAGCTATTCGGGAAAAAGGCATCCTGAAGTTGAAGGGTCCTGAAGTTGAAGGGTCCTGAACCTGAAGGGTCCTGAACCTGAAGGAAAATGTGCAGCCGGGCAGAGGATTGAAAAACAACGGAAACGAAATAAATCTTACAACTAAAAAATTTAAAAGTTTAAGAAATATTTGAGGTGAAAAGAAATGCAGTCCTTTATCGTAGAACACCATCTCGGAGAAGTAATTGATGTCTACTGTGGTGGCCCTGACATTTTCAGCGGAAAAGTCGAAGCCTGTGCAGACAACGTGCTCACTCTTGTAAGGGGGGACAAATACACCCACATAGCCATCGACAAGATCATAGCCCTCTGGCGCGCATGATCCTGTTTAGGATTTGTTTAAAAGCAGGCTATGTGTAAAACCTGACGAAAAAAATAGTCAGAATCTCGCAAAGGGGTTATAGATCTCCTCAGGAGATGACAGATATCTCAAAGAGATAGTGCTTGAAGTGGAAAAGCCACGAAGTTCAGAGACTTCGTTCTTTTCCTACTGATTTTAAATATCAGTATTTTTTACGGTATTTTTAGAATTAATTTTTAGAATTAATTTTTAGAATTAATTTTTAGGCGTAACTTTTGCACATAACTTTTTTCAGACCTGTGCCTGAGCCTTCTTATTATGTTTACCTGTGACTGGCAGCGTGGGCGGCGATAAATTCCCGCATGAGTTTTGCCCCCAGCATTGCCGTCTGTCCGGAATCATATTCAGGGGCAATTTCCACTATGTCGAAACCCATTGAGAAGGGAGCGAGGGTCCTGACCGCGGTCCTGACATCCCGTGCACTCAGGCCAAAGGGTTCCGGGGTTCCGAGCCCTGGGGCGTACGCAGGGTCAAGGGCATCCATGTCCAGGGAAAGATAAAGCCGGGAGCAGTCCAGCCATTCAAGGGCTTCTTTCAGGACTTCGACCATGCCTATTGCTTCCACGTCATCGGCAGTGTAATATTTCAGCTTGTTTTCCCTTGCAAAGACCCATTCATCCTCCGGGCCGCTGCGGATCCCGATTGATACGAGGTTTTCAGTGACTTCAGAAAGAATGTTCCGGGAGACGCAGGCATGGTTGTTCTTGAAGCCGCGGTACCCGTCCCTGAGGTCGAAGTGAGCGTCCAGGACAAGGACCCCGAAGTCGTCCCCTGCGGACTCGGCACAGGCCTTTACCGTTGCAAAGCTCAGGGAATGCTCACCTCCGAGCATTATGGGCAGTTTCCCGTCGGAAAGGAGGTCTTTTGTGTCTTCGTAAAGGTCCTGCAGGGTTTCGTCAACGGATGCAGAGGTATCGAGGTTTCCTGCATCGTGGATGAGCAGGTCCGCAAGATCGATATCAAAGGTTGGGTTGTAGCTTTCGAAATTCGCGGAAGCCTGGCGCATTGCGTCCGGAGCCCAGCGGCTTCCCGCCCTGTACGAAGAGGTGTTGTCAAAGGGCACCCCGAAGATTACGTAGCTTGCGGACTCATAATCTGCAAAGGCGTCTACAAAGGTATTGGGAAAAAACATGTTCTGATCTACCTTAAATAATGCTGATAAAATATAAGAAAAAAAATTACGCTAATAAAAAAGAGGGGCTCAGGTTGATAAAAACCTGAGTTTTTCATAATTATTTTCCGGAATATTATGTCCTGATGTCGAACTTGATCTTACCAAGAGCGGTGATGTAGGAGACTTCCTCTCCTTCCTTGACCCTTTCCTTTAAATCCTCAGGGATTGTGATCTCAAAAGTTGTGAAGTCCCCCATGTCCATGAGCTGGGCTATGCTTCCGGTGATTGAGAGGACCTGAGCGTTCTTCCTTTCCACAATGGGCATGTAGATCTTGTTTGCAACAGACCCTATGAAAGAGCGCTTCTGGCCGTCAAAGAGCCCGATTGCTTCGACCCTTGCCTTGGCGGACCCATGTTTCCCGGGTTTGGACTTGGAAATGCTCTTGATGACACATGCTTCATCGTCGATGATTACGTATTTGCCTTCTTTGAGGTTCTTAACTTCTACCTGTTCTTTCATGATGATCCTTCCTTTAAATTATGCAATGTGACGGTTAAATTGGTTAACGTAAACGCCGCTGCGGGTCTTTTCAAGGGGAATGCCCGACAGAGACTTTCTGTACAGGGCTTTTTACAGACATGCTGCCCTGGTTTTATGCTTATCATTATGTATTTACATGCCTTTTGTGACAGTTTAAATGCAATGTAATGGAAACCCGGGGCCCATCTAAACCGAAACCGGGTCGAAACTAATACGATTAATTATCCTAGACTATATAATGCTTATGCGAGAGACCCCATTATTAATCTGTCTCCCGGAAAAACTGCAGGGAATTAAAGGGAAATTGCCCAGGATTTTCGGAAAATTCCCGGCATTTTGAGGATAAAAAACCGGGATTTTTGAGTAAGCATTATTTTAAGAAGTCGGCGGTTACGGAGAGGGTTCTGTTCATCTCCATGAATGTTCCCATCAACTCCTGAGTTCCAGGTCCTTCAATTTTCTGGGCAAAGGCACTCCATCGTCATTCCAGCCCCTGAAATGATAGTATTCCAGAAGAGCAGCTTCAAACTCATGCAGAGGTATTCCTTCCCCTTTGCCGCCCCCAGTTACATTTCCGTCCAGAGCTACAGTTCTGTCTCCTTCTTCAACATCATTTCCTTTACCCCCCCTTTTTGTCCCGAATACTTCCAGAAGCCTTTCCGGAAGGGTATCATCTGCCCGCGTAAATCCTGCTTTCAGGTTGAAAAGCCTCTCAAGGTTCCAGATCCTTTCCCCTATTTTCAGGAGTTCTGTCGGGGAAAGCTGCTTTCCTGCAATGGAAAGCAGAAGGTCGGAACAGGACCCTTCGTTCAGGGCAAATACCGCATAAGGACAGAGGGATAGGGAGTCAAGCACCGCTGTCAGATTTTCAAAGACCTGCAGGACACCTGCTTTCCCGCTAAGGCCCAGGCGGTCAAGGCCAAGGGGTTTTCCAAGCACTTCGGGACCAACCATAAAAGCCGTAAGGTAATCGGCGCCATGGGGAGATGTCGCATAGGCGAGGGCCTGCCCCCTGATCCCCCCAGGGTCAAAGCCAGCCATTTCAAGCCCTTTCACGTCCATGCTAAGCTCTTTCCTGCCTCTTGAAGAGAGGTACCCCCGGGAGCCCTTCCCAAGTTCACTTTCTCCCTCCCCTATTTTAAGAAGGAGGACTTCGGTTTTCCGTGGATCGAGGACGCAGGACTCGAGTTCCGCATAAGCCCCGAGGACAGACCCTGCAGATACGGGATCAAGCCCATAGTCCGTGCAGATGCGGCTTGCCCTGAGTACGGATTTGAAGTCCGGGTTTCCCAGGTTTAACCCGAATGCCCAGAGCCCGTCGTAGCCCGGAACCAGTTGTTTTGTAGATTTGATCCTGTGCATGCAGCCCAGGGGACAGGCAGGACAGCTTTCTTTTTCAAGTTCGAATCCGGCTCTGATGCATTCTCCCGATAGCCGGTCCGCAATCGCTGTGCCCCTCTTTAAAAAGTTCCTGCAAGGGATAAGGCCCAGGTAATTGAGCAGTTTAACGAGCACCGGGGTCCCGTAGTTTGCCAGCCCTTTGGACAGCACGGGGTTTGCCTCAAAAAGTTTCAAAACCTTTGATTCCGCCTCTTTAAACCCCTCAGGGTCTGCTGGCGTAAGCCCTTTGCCCTCACCTTCCTCACCCTTACTGTCCTTGCCTTTTACGACAACTGCTTTTAGCATTTTGGAGCCTGCTACGGCTCCCAGGCCCCCTCGCCCGTTGTGGACGGAATCACATACGATGGAAGATATCCGTACCAGTTTCTCTCCTGCCCTGCCTATGCAGGCAACGCTCCCCTTTCCACCCAGAATATCGGTACATTCTCCCGTATTTTTTCCCCAGAGCTTTCCTGCATTTTTGATCACAACATTTCCTTCCCCAAGCTCAATATAGACCGGCTTTTTAGCCTTTCCTGTGACTACAAGAGCATCAATGCCCTCTTTTTTCAGTTCCTGTCCGAAATTTCCTCCGGCATTCCAGCTGAACACGGTACCGGTGAGAGGGGATTTCGAGGTAAGGACAAAACGCCCTGCCATAGGAGCAAGCCCTGTCAGAGGCCCGGAAGTAAAAATAAGGGGATTTTCCGGACCGAGAGGATCAGCCCCGGGATCTGTGAGGTCGAAGAGCAGTTTCACCCCGAGCCCTCTGCCGCCCAGGAATTTGTCCTGTAGCTCCCCATCTGTCCGGGAAGTCCTTATCGATTCGGAACTCAGGTCAATGTGCACGGTTTTTCCTGTCCAGTTTTCCATGTAAAATCCCCTGTATTTTTTCCGGTAATACTTTCCTTTCCCCGGATTTTTATTCTTCTATGCCGCCTCCCATTTTAAATGCTTGTCCTCCCCACCTCTGAGAGAAAACCATAAAAGTCAAAATAAAGTTGAAACTGATGAAAACAAATTTGAAAAGGGTTAAAAAATAAAGTTATAGAGTATGTAAAAATATTGAATAAGCCAGACTTTAAAACAGGGGAACCTTAAATATTAAGGTATGGAACTCAAGAAACCTTACGTCATTTCAGTCTATGCCCTTGTCCGTAATGAGAAAGGAGAGTATCTGCTGCTCAGGCGTTCGGAAAATTCCCGCACAAACCCGGGAAAATGGGACCTGCCGGGGGGAAAGGTGGATCGAGGGGAAACCTTGAAAGAAGCAGTTGCAAGGGAGGTTCAGGAAGAAACCGGGATATCGATCAATCCGGGGGGAATTGCAGGAGAGGTGACTTTCGAGCTCCCAGCAAAAAAAGTTATTGCCATTGTCTATGACGGTGGGTTCAATATGACAGATGTGCAGTTGAGTTATGAACATATAGAATACGCCTGGACCCCCCTGAAAAAGATCGTGGAAATGGAAGCTCTTCCCCACTATTTCAGGAATTTCTTCAAGGAGCATGCCATGGAAAACCCGGAAGCTTCGAGGTCTTCCGTTTAACTCTTTTACAGAATTACTTCGCACCCCTACCCTGAGTTATTTCATTTAGGGTATTTCATACTAAGGAATTTCATACTAAGGAATTTCATACCAAGGAAATTCATACCAAGAAATTTCATACCAAGAAATTTCATACCAAGGAATTTCATACCAAGGAATTTCATACCAAGGAATTTCATACCAAGGAATTTCATAC
>CBFCWE010000018.1:0-51044 GCA_965601435.1 uncultured Methanosarcina sp. | reverse complement strand
AATCAGAGATAATCAGAGATAATCAGAGATAATCAGAGATAATCAGAGATAATCAGAGATAATCAGAGATAATCAGAGATAATCAGAGATAATCATGGAACTAATCGAGTGATAATCCGGGAAATAATCAGGGTAATAATAAGGAAAAGGGGTGCTGAAATCCCCTTTTACACCTCGAGCCCCAGGTGTTTCAGGACATGGTGATAGTATTCCGGAGGCATTCTGGAATAAAATGCCCTGCTTACGACTTCGCTCAGAGCAGGGTGGATGTCCATGCTGTCCATGAGGGGGGCTGCACTTCCCGTTTCCGTGTACATAAGCGGGATTATCTGGTGGATCAGGATGGACGCATGGGGGCCGATGATGTGGGCTCCCAGAATTTTTTCGCTTTTTTCTTCCAGGATGACTTTTACGAAATAGTCTTCTGCTTCCATTGCCGTGCCTTTTGCGGTGTCTTCAAAACGGTGGTAGCCGATGAGCACGTTGTCTCTCCCGTACTCTTCGATCGCCAGGGCTTCTTTGATACCCACACTTGCGACTTCGGGGTAGGAAAATACTGCGTGTGGGACGGCGTGGTAGTCGACTTCTAATTTTTCTTTAAGGATGGCATTCCGATACACCACCCCGGATTCGTAGTTCCCCACGTGTTTTAGCAAGTACTGCCCGTTTGCGTCCCCGAAAGCCCAGATGTTCGGCTGGGAAGTTTCCAGGTGCCGGTTTACGGAGATCCAGCCTCTTTTGTCCGTTTTGATCCCTGCCTTTTTCGGATGGAGGATGTCACTGTTCGGGGCTCTGCCTGTCGCAACAAGGACCTCGTCAGCGGTAATTTCCACTTCAGTGTCCGAGCTCCTTTCTCTTGCAATAACTGTTTTTTGCCCGTTTTCTTCTTTGACCACTTCAACGGCTTCATGGTTTGTGAGGATGTCCAGGTATTCCGACATTTTTATCCTGGCAAGTTCCGAAACTTCGGGCTCTTCTTCCGGTAAAAACTGCGGGTTTCTCCCTATAATCGTGACCTCTGCCCCCATAGCCGAGAAAAAGTGCCCGTATTCGGCACCTATGTAGCTTCCGCCTAAAATTGCAAGGCTCTTCGGGCATTCGTTGAGTTCAAGTACCGAATCGCTGGTGAGGTATCCTGCTTCCGAAAGCCCCTTCACGGGCGGGACCGCCGGTTTCGAACCCGGGCAGAGGAAGATCAGCTCGGAATAGATTGTCTCCCCGCCCACCTGCAGGGTATACGGACCCGTAAACTCTGCGGTATCGGGATAGTAGTCCAGGTTCGGGCTCTCCGTTAACCCCTCCCTTATCATCTCGATGTCTTCCCTGATTTTACCCCTCATCCGCTCCATTACCATGCGGAAATCAATATTTTTGATTTCCAGTTCGATTCCGAAGAGCGGTGCAGTTTCGAGTTCTCTTAAAAGTTCGGCAGGGTAGAGCAGGAGCTTTGAAGGAATGCATCCCCTGGTCAGGCAGATCCCCCCGGGGTCGTCCTTGTCGATGACCGCGATTTTCATTTCGGGTTTCGATTCGATGATCGCATTGATATAATTCATTGCAGAACCGGTACCTATCACAATCAGGTCGTAATTTTTCATTCTTCCCCCTCACAACAAAGTTCACCGGAATAACCGGAATAACACCGGACATATTCCTGAATAATATTGAGAATGTTCCCGAAATAGTATCGTACGTATTTCCTGAATAATATTGGGTATATTGGCGGTTATACCTATTGATTGGAAAATTTTTTATATGAATCCCCAATTCATAATGCCTCAGCAGGAAATCCCGGGATTTTTAGTCCAGGGGTAGTTCACTACAGGTCAATCGTCTGTCTCTTTAACAAAATACTTATCTACTCTATATTTTATATTGAAAAATCGAAAGCATACGGGCGTTTTTTTAGGGAAAGGTTCCACAAATTTTAGATCTCGTGGATCATATTCCTACTGTCATTATCTTCATGGTTGCCGGTTTTATCGTGTATGTGGTAATTTGTGAACTACCCGCTAAATCTAAAGATTTAACGGGCTTCTTGCTTCATTTCCCCTAGCATCCTAGACGAATCCACAAGCTTAACCCCACGTTCCATAGGGATTATATGACTATCAAATTTTGATCTTGCAAAGCAAACTTTTTAATGTTTATAGCTGCGTTTATGTCCCTAGCATGTTCTGTTTTGCATTCAGGACATACCCATTCCCTTATTTTTAGGGTAATTTCCTTGTTATGATAGCCGCAAACATTACACAATTTTGTTGATGGCTCAAACTGGCCTATTCTCAGAATGGTTTTTCCGTACCATTCGGCTTTATACTCCATTTTTGTAATGAAGCTTGACCATGAAGCATCACTTATAGCCTGTGCAAGACAGTGATTTTTTACCATGTTCTCGACTTTCAGAGTTTCAAACGCTATTGCTTGGTTCTCGCTGATTAATCTTGATGAAACTTTGTGCTGAAAATCAGTTCTTTGATTTGTTACCTTTTCATGGATTTTAGCAAGCCTTTTTATTGCTTTTTTCCGGTTATTAGAGCCTTTAACCTTCTTACTTACTTGTTTTTGAACTACCTTAAGACGCTGTAAAGATTTTGTAAGATATTTCGGATTATCTATTTTTTCTCCATTTGACAAAACAGCAAAATCCTTTATTCCAACATCAACACCTACTGTATTATTTTCTGTGAATGTTTGCTTTTCGGGCAAATCCTTTTCATCATCCACCAATATACTAATGAAATATTTTTCGGCTGACGTTCTGGATACTGTTGCTGTTTTTAATTTACCTTCAAAATTCCTATGCAGGACAGCTTTAATTTCCCCTATTTTAGGAAGTTTTATTATATTTTTGTCAAAATCAACTATGTAATGTTGAGGTATTTCGAAGGATTGAACTTGATTCTTTTTTGATTTAAAGTTTGGAAAACCTGCTTTTTCTCTAAAAAACTTAGTAAAAGCATTTTCCACATTTTTAGTCATTGCTTGCAATGACTGAGAATTTGATTCCTTTAACCATTCATGTTCTTTTTTTAGTTCAGGAATCATTTTATTAATGTCGAATCTGGAAAATGATTTTCCTTCTTCTTGGTATGATTTAATTTTTAGTTCTAAAGCCCAATTAAAAACAAATCGACAGCTACCTATATGTTTTGCTATCATTGTTTTTTGTTCAGTTGTAGGATACAACCTGAATTTATAGGCTTTTAACATCATATCACCATATGCTTTAACTGTTTAAATACGTTCTAGTAAACGTAAAAAGAAGTTAGCAGGGAAACTTTAGAAATGTATATACGGAATCAGGGTTAAGTTTACGCTTATATCCCCTAGTGTATCGATTCCAAAATATGAGAATAAACCACGTGAACACAGATAAACACGGATGACCTAAATCCATGTCCATACGTGGTTCTTTACTTTGACATGCAGGTTGATTTCAAAGTCCAAATTTATGGCAATAATTTGGAATCACAGTACTAGGCTAAAGACCTAGGGGTTTTACGCTCTTATTTATAAGCTTTTGAGGGAAATATAAAGCAGAAAAGCGGTCTGTCTTTTCGGGGTTAAAAATTGAAAGTGAACTTTTTTATCCCGGAAAAACAACTAGCTATTTATAAATGAAATCCTATTCTATGTAACTTCTTTAAAGGATCCAGAAAAAACAGAAGATACAGGACTATGAATGGAAACAGCCTCAATATTGAAAAAAGAAATTCAGGTCTGGGAATTACGTTGGTGCATGCCGCCTATCTCCTCCTTATTCTGATTGCCCCTTTTGCAGGGGTGCATGTCCTGCTTCTTCTTTCCCTGGGTGTTTTTTTCTGGCTGAGGTTTTCTGGAAGGGCCACATCCGATAACAGAGGTGAGATCAGCCTTGCTTTTTCAATGTCTCTTATGTTCCTTGTCTCGGCAGTTTTCGAAAGTTTCTCCTATCAGCTTCCCCTTTACATCGTCCTGGGAGCTTTTGCAATTTCGGTGGTAGGAAGCCATAACTGGTATTCTCCGGAATCAGGTAAAAACAGTGGTTTTGGTTCAGGGAAGGGAAGGGTGAAACGGAAGGGGTTTTCTCTGCTCTGGAGTTCCGTTTTCCTTGGGCTGAGGATCCTTGCGGCGTTCCTTGCGGGGTACTGGGTAATTTACTGGCAGGGTTTCCCTGTGTCTCCCAGCCTGGTCTTTTTCATAGCAGTAATAGGAGCTGTGACCGGCTCACTCTTTGAGTCCATCCCCTCCAGGATCGACAGTAACATTTCCGTGCCTCTGGGGGCGGGAATGACAATGTGGATTTTCGAAGAATTCAGGTACTGGGTACCCCCGGAAAGAATACTCATAGCCCTTGCATTTTCCCTACTTCTGGGCTGCCTGGCTTACAGGGCAAAGATTGCCGACGTTTCTGCTCTCCTGAGTGCGGCACTTCTCGGGGTCCTGATCATAGTTTTCAGTGGACTTTCCTGGTATATCCTGCTTCTGGCTTTTTTCATCCTGGGAGGCGGGTTTACCAGGTACAAGTATGCGTACAAGGAATCCATCGGGATTGCCCAGACCAAGGGCGGGATCCGGAGCTATGAAAACGTTTTTTCAAACAGTACGGCTGCCCTTGTCCTTGCCGTAGCCCACGGGGTTTTCCCGGCACTTAGCCTACCCATTCTTTATGCCTACCTGGGGACCGTTGCTACGGCAACTGGAGATACCCTGGCAAGTGAAATAGGGACCACGGCAAAAGGAAGGCCCAGAATGATTACCACCCTCAAATTCGCAGAGCCCGGGGAAGACGGGGCAGTCTCGGGGCTTGGGGAACTTGCTGCAATTCTGGGCTCTGCGGTAATAGGACTCCTGGCATACCTGCTCGGGGTCTCGGACAACCTCCTGCTTTCTGTCCTGATTACGACGGTAGGGGGCTTTTTCGGAACTAATGTTGACAGCCTGCTCGGGGCTACCCTTCAGAAATGGGGTAAACTTTCAAACAGTGGGGTCAACTTCCTTGCGACCTTTGCCGGGGCAGGGATTTCCGGTGGGGCTTACTTGCTTGTCGCAGGTTTTTAAGGGAAGTTTTTCATCTTTTCACTTTCCTCGAATGCATAATTGGAATTTTTAAGGAATCACTCATTTTAGGGATAAATAACTCATTTTAGGGCAAGTATTAATTTATAGCTGCAGAATAATGTACTATGTGGGGTAGTGTTACTATGCCGGGGATATTATGTGGGTTACTGTGGTAATTCCTATTGTAATATTTCTTACCATAGTTTGCTTTGCCAATGGTTCCGAGTTTACCCATGGCATCAGGAGTAGTAGACAATTATGAGTCGGTCAGGCCTCTGAATTCGAAACCCCCGCATTTTCCAGAGCACAGGATATTCTCTAAATCCAGTAAAGCCAGGAAGGTAACCAGATGACAGAATCTGAGTATAAAGGCAAAAAAATCCTGCTTGTGATTGCCCAGGAACAGTTCAGAGATGAGGAATGTTTTGTCCCGAAGCAACTTTTTGAGGCTGCAAGGACAAAAGTTACGGTTGCAGCTGAGTTTACCGATACTGCTAAAGGAATGCTCGGGGGAACGATTGAACCCGACATCAGGGTCGCCGAGGCCAGCATGGACGACTATGATGCGATCGTAATTTCCGGTGGTGCGGGTTCCAGGACCTACCTCTGGGACAACAAAAACCTGCAGCAGCTGGTTAAGGTCGCGTATGCTAAAGGCAAGGTGGTTTCTGCAATTTGCATCTCGCCTGTGGTCCTGGCAAGAGCTGGGGTCCTCAAAGGAAAGAAGAGTACGGTTTTCAAGAGCCCCGAGACCCTGCGTGAACTAAAGAAGTACGGTGCCCTCCATGAGGACAGGGAAGTTATCGTTTCGGGGAGGGTGATAACAGGCCGGGACCCGCAGAGTGCGGAAGCTTTCGGTAAAGCCGTGCTTGAAGCCCTTAAACAGGGCTGAAACTCTCTAAAAGGCACTTCAACCCTTTAAAACTCGCCATACCTTGCAAAAGCATCCTACCCTTCAAGACTCGCCATACCCTGCAAAAGCATCCTACCCTTCAAGACTTGCCATACCTTGCAAAATCACCCTAACCCTGCAAAAAATATCTGCCTGCAAAACTGGTGCAACATGTCGACGGAACTTGAAGCTATTCTGGCCTATCACGAGGCAAGCAAACACAACTTCGGAGCCTATGCCTCTGGTCCGCATCACCTGGACATGGAGACAAAGCCAGACCTCTTTCTCCGCTACGGGGGAACCCCGCTTCTGAAGCTGGATACGGGGAGCCTGGGCGCATTAAAAGAAAGTTTCCCGGCTTACGAACAGGTCTTTGTTCCAGGGTATGTCCCACCCGAACCCCTGGACAGGAAGAGCATCTCCAGGCTGTTTTTCGACAGTCTCGCTATTTCAGTCTGGAAGCAAACAGGCTTTTCAAAGTGGCCTCTCCGGGTCAATCCTTCCAGCGGGAACCTGCACCCTACGGAAGGCTACCTGATCTCCGGCCCTGTCGAGGGGCTTTTGAAAAAGCCGGCTGTCTGTCATTATTCTCCTCTGGAACACACCCTTGAGCTCAGGGCGGAATTCTCCCCCGAGACCTGGGAACTCCTGAGTTCCGGCTTTCCGGAAGGTACTGTTTTTGCAGGCCTGAGTTCCATTCATTGGAGGGTGGCCTGGAAATACGGCATCCGGGCATTCAGGTATTCCAATCACGATATAGGACACGCTATGGGAGCCCTCGGTTTTGCTGCGGCAGGGCTCGGCTGGGAGGCAAAGCTCCTTGAAGATATGGGTTCGGAGGAGATAGCTTCCCTTTTAGGGATTTCAGGAAGTTCAGGGCCGGAAAAAGAGGAACCTGCCTGCTTGCTCGCAATCTGCCCCTCCGGGAAAAGTTGTGGGAGAAGTAAAGTTAATTCTGCCGCGCTTCCTGCCTTTGAAAAGCTTTCCTGGAAAGGCTACCCGAGCCGCCTGAGTAATAAACATGTTAAATGGGTGGAAATCGGAAGAGCCGCATCAGCAAGTTGGAAAGAGGAAACAGATTTTCTCTGGGAAATTGGACCGGAACCGGAATCCGGAGAAAGAGGGCCAGGGCTGGAACGGGGAGATAAAGGACAAAAAGATAGGGCTGGAAAAGAAAAGGAAAAGGATCGGGAAATGGGAACGGATCGAGAAAAAGAAATGGATAGGGAAAAGGAACTGGTTGAAGTTTCCCTGCGCAGGGTTATCCGTTCCAGGAGAAGCGCCCTGGAAATGAACAACAGTGCCTATATGGAAAAAGAAACCTTTTACGGTATTCTCAGGCGGACGCTTCGAAACCCTGACATTCCCCCGTTCAACACCCTGGCTTTCGGACCCTTTTCCCACATGCTCATTTTCGTAAACCGGGTAAAAGGTTTGCTTCCCGGGCTCTATATCTTCCTCCGGAAACCCGGGGAAAAGGAGAAGCTTAAAGCTGCCATGCGCGGGGACTTCCTCTGGGAGCGCCCGGATAATTGTCCTCATGACCTTGAATTCTACATGCTTGTGGAAGAGACCCTTTCTTATTTTGCCGCCCAGCTTTCCTGTGCACAGAGAAAGGCGGCAGATGCCTGTTTTACCGTTTGCATGATCTCGGAATTCGAAGCCCCCCTCAGCAAGTTTGGCTCCTGGATTTACCCCTATCTCTTCTGGGAATGCGGAATCCTCGGGCAGTTGCTTTACCTGGAAGCAGAAGCCCGGGGGTTCAGGGGCTGTGGGATAGGTTGCTTCTTTGATAACCCCGTACACGAGACCCTGGGACTTGAAGGACACGAATACCAGGACCTATACCACTTTGCAGTGGGAGTTCCTATGCCGGAAAAAGGGTTTTCATCCCTGCCCGCATATCCGGAAGATCACGGAATCAAAGCCTATGGTACGTCAAAAAAGTACCGGGAAATTAGAAAATTGTGAAGTTTTTTCTTCCGGTTTCCGAAGAAGCTCCTTTCACTATCGGCGTTTGAGGTTTTTCATGGTGGCGGGGATACAGCGGTTTTCTCCCTTTTCTTCTCCACATTCCACTACGATTCCCCTGAGCAGGCGGCCAAGGATATCCGAACCTGTCACAATACGCTTTTCTTCGCCCCAGTAGAGGATCAGGTCCTGGTCTATCACGTCATCTTCCGGGTGCTGGGGATAGACCTTGAACTGCCTGATGACTTTTTCAAGTCGGGTCTTCGGAGATTTGACAACGACCGGAAAGTGGCAGTATGAGAAGGGAAGGAAGGGTCCTTTCTTGTAGACGGCGTCCCTGAGGAAACCGTCGGCATCGAGCACCATCACGGGTTCTCCTCCGGGGTCGGTGATTATAACCCATTTCTTTCCCGAGGCTTCGATCGTTTGCAGGAAGGGATCAGAAGGTTCCCTGTTGAAAGGGGGGAATACGGGCCGGTTGTTTTTGACCTCCATGGATATGATACTGCGCGGGTCTATGATCGAGCCCTCGTCGGAGATAGAGACATCGTCGATTGAGAGAAAGTTCAGGGCTCCTATACCTTCAAACGTCCCTATATCAGATCTCGAAGATTCGATATGCTTTTCAAGCATAATCCTCATGGCCTGTTCCCTGAAAAGCTCCAGCTTTTCCCTGCCCAGCCACCAGTCCAGAAGCAGGGCCGAGGGTTTTGCCACGGGATAGAGAAGCAGCTGGTAAAAGTAGACAAGAGGGACCAGCCTGGACCCGACCTTCAGGGCGTTTCTCGAAAAGTAAGCCTGAGGTGCGATCTCCCCGAAACAGGTAATCCCGAATGTAGAGAAAAAGAAGGCTGCAGTTCCTGCCATCACTGAGTCCGTGAGCAGGGTCAGGAGAACGTTAACCCCGACGTTTCCCCAGAGCAGGGTTGTGAGCAAAAAGTTAGAGTCCCGCCTGATTTTCAGGATCTTCAGGGCTTCTTTGTTGTTTGCCTCGGCTTCGATTTCAAGCCTCAGCCGCCCTAATCCGAAAAGCCCTATCGTCAGTCCGGAAAAGATTCCGGACTGGACCAGACAGAGTGCGATCAATATCCAGGTGAAAATAACATTCATTGAAGCCTGTAACCCCGAATTTCTTAGTTTTTGTAAGCGCAGGTTTGTTGTACCTGTTTTATATATTATATTTTAGGTTATTATAATTTGATCTTATAGTTCGATCTTCAATCAAGTTTCTTACTTGATCTTCTTACTTGATCTTCTTACTTGATCTTCTTACTTGATCTTATAGTTCGATCTTCTTACTTGATCTTGTGTGCCCGTCGATCCGATGAATCTTTTGTATTATTTGCTGACTTTTCCGTACCCTGATTGGTATTTCAGGGACGCGATATGATGGGAATAACTTATATAAATATTTGTGGTAATTTTTAGGGGACGGTTTTGATGGATGTGGTTAGGGAAGATCTGGAATTTTGAGGACTGCAATTACGGAAGATTTGTTTTTTCAAGAAAAGTACTCATACGATTAAGGCAAAATTAACGTAATTAAGGGGTGTATAATGGATCTTTTTGGCTGGAATAAAGAGAAAGGAAAGCATGTAGAGGGAATTGACAGGGGAAAGATTGTAATGTACGGGCTCAGCACCTGTGTCTGGTGCAAGAGAACGAAGAAACTGCTTACCGAGCTGGGGGTGGAGTTTGACTATGTCTATGTTGACCGGCTTGAGGGGGATGAGGAAGAGAAGGCCGTTGAAGAAGTAAGACGCTTTAATGAGGTGCTTTCTTTCCCGACAACGATTATCAATGATGAAAAGGCAATTGTAGGGTTCAAGGAAAAACAGATTCGTGAGACCCTTGGCTTTCAGAAGGGGGATTGAGATGGGAGAAGATATTTCAGAGGGGTTCGGGATAACGGAGAAAGATGTGGAAAAACTCTACGTCCGGCTGAATAGGGAAGCTGAACGTGCGGGCTATCACCTGAACCCTGATGTTGAATTTACGAAAGAACTGGTCCTCGGGATCCTGGTAAATGAAAAACGCTACGGGTACTGGGCCTGTCCCTGCAGGCTGGCTTCCGGGATCAAAGAGGATGATCTGGACATAATCTGCCCCTGCAACTACCGGGACCCTGACCTGAGCGAGTACGGGGCCTGCTACTGCGCCCTCTATGTGTCCGAAGAGGTCCTGAAAGGAGAAAAGGAACTGGGTTCCATCCCCGAAAGGCGCCCTTCCCCCGAAGCCCGGAAAGCTGAAAAAGCCAGGGAAGGCGAAGCTTTTTCTTTTACGGGAAAACTTTCCAAACCTGTCTGGAGGTGTCCGGTCTGCGGTTATCTCTGTGCCGTGGACGAGCCTGTTGCCGACTGTCCTATCTGCAAGGCGAAAAAGGAAAGGTTTGAGCGTTTTATGTAATTTCCCTCTTTTTTACTTTTAAATATATTTTTATCCTGACAATACTTTTATCCGTTATAAAACGGCATTAGTGAATAGGGGGAATATTATGGAAACCATGAAAGCTATTTTGTCCAGAAGGAGTATTCGAAGATATACCGAAGAACCCGTTTCCGGGGACATGATTGAGGACCTTTTGAAGGCTGCCATGAACGCGCCGTCAGCCGGAGATGAGCAGCCCTGGCATTTTATTGTTATCGACAGGCGTCCCATGCTCGATAAGCTTGCAGACATCCATCCGTATGCAAAGATGCTCAAGCAGGCACCGGCAGCAATAATCGTATGCGGAGACGAAAGTATGGAGAAGTTCAAAGATTTCTGGGTCCAGGACTGTTCGGCAGCCAGTGAAAATATGCTCCTTGCAGCCCATGCCCTGGGGCTAGGCGCCGTCTGGCTCGGAATTTACCCTGCGGAAAGAATGGTCCGGGAAATCCGGGAGCTCCTGAACATGCCGTCGAACATTATCCCGTTTTCAATCATCTCTGTCGGTCATCCTGCTGAAGAAAAAGAAAGCAAGGAGAGGTTTGACGCTTCGAGGATCCATTCAAATACCTGGTAAGGGTTTTCTCTTACCTTTCTATTTCTTCCCATTTTCCAATTCTGCTGTCCGACTTTTCTATTCTTTTTTATACATTTTTAGGCTTTGTAGATAACAATCTAAATCAACCCGGAAAGGGTAGTTGTAATTTCCCTTTTCAGTTATTTCTGATAACCTTTTTTTGATTTGCTTTTTAGGTACCGGCGCTCTCACCGGTCGTCAAAGACGACCGGCTTTTCCATATATAAAATTTACATGAGTAAAAATAGTGTTTTAGTGCCCAAAAAATATCTTCATTGATAAAAAATAGTTCCGATGATTTTACCCTTTCTCTTCTTTTTTCATCTCTTTTCTTCTTTTTCTTCCTGCTGATTTATTGTAAGTAAGATTTATTATGCAATCCGGGAACAATTTATGTTATCGAATTTATTGATTCAGGGGTTTTGATCAATTTAGAGGTAGCTTAAAAGAGGGATACTCATGAAAAGGAAGATGGCGTACGGTTTGAGTTTGCTTATAATACTTTTTTCCCTGCTGGCTCTTCCGGCAGGGGCTCAAAACGAAGAGTCCTATCTCAGGGTTACGAGTTCAGGAAATGCTTTCGGTGGCGGAGATGACCTGGTAATCGACGAGGATATCGAAGGAGACCTTGTGCTTGCCGGCTCCCGGCTGGATGTAAAAGGAGATGTAGGGGACGACTTTACAGGAGCCGGGGGAATGATCATCGTAAACGGGGACGTTTCGGGCAATGTTATTGCTTTAGGCGGCAGTATCGGGGTGAACGGCAACGTAGGAGGAGATCTCGTGGCAGCCGGGGGCGATATCTCCCTTTCCGAGAGCAGCACGGTGGAAGGAGACGCCCTCCTGACCGGAGGCGAGGTTAGCCTGGACGGAGTTATCAACGGGGACGGTTCGATCTCCGCCGGCACGCTTCGCACTGGGGAGAACTTCGAGCTTAAAGGGGACCTTGAACTCAATGCCGAAAACGTCCCGCCTGACCTTGAAGAAAATGTGGGAGGCTCTCTTACGGTTGTCGAAAGGGCGGAAACCGATGAGTTTGTAGCAGACGCATCCGAAGGTTTCGGGTTTTTCGGCTTCATCGTAGGGATCCTGTCCTCGCTTGCCCTCGGCCTGGTCCTGATCTACCTCTTCCGGGACTTCGTGGCCGGACTTGCGGAAACCGTCCGGGAATCCGCATTGAAAGCCGGGCTCCTGGGGCTTGTGATGCTAATCTTTATCCCTGTCCTATCCATTGTCCTCCTCATAACGATTTTCGGGTGGAGCCTCTCAATACTGCTCACTCTTCTAACAACCCTGGCCCTCCTGGTTGCCACGGTCCCGGTGAAACTGCTGGCAGGAGAACTCATCTACGAGAGGGTCTTTAAAAGGGAAGCCGGAGAGCTGATGTATTACCTGATAGGGGCAGTCGTTTTCGCGATTGTCTACGAAATTCCCTACCTTGGCTGGTTTATCCAATTTGTGGCGCTGCTCCTGGGGTTCGGGGCGATAGTGATATGGTTTGCCGAATCCGGAGTGAAGAGAGGTTATTGAATTTATTAAATCTGTAATACACCCGGGAATATAGGTTAAAAAATGTTGTTTAAGGGAGAACCTTCTCCCTGTATTTCTCGAACCCGAGCCTGTCCAGCAAATCCCCGAACCTCTCTCCTTCCATCCCGTGTTCCCGGTAGTATTCCAGGGTTTTTTCAAGGACTGAAAAGAGCTGTGCTTCATCTGCCATTTCGAGGAGTTTCGTGCAGGCTCTTGGGAAGCGGCCTACTTTCCCGCCTACAAAAATCGTGTAGCCGGTCTTTTCTGCCCGAAGCGCATCTTTCCGGCAGGCTGCGATGCATTCCCCGCAGAGGATGCACTTTTCCCTGTCGATCTGCAGTTTTCCGTCTTCGATGCTGAGGGCACCTGCCTTGCAGGTCTTTACACAGCGCCCGCAGTCCACGCAGTTTTCTTCCACCCAGGTCGGAAGGACCGTGCCCATGATCCCGAAGTCGTTTTCCTGGGGTTTCATGCAGGCAGCGGGACAGCCCGTGATTGCGATCTTGAACTTCTTGGGGGCGTAGGTCCCGAAGTACATGGCGTCGATTTTTTCCGCGATTTCCGGGCAGTTGATCAGGCCGTGGTTGCAGACGGTGTTTCCCTGGCAGGCAACAACTCCCCTGACCTTTTTGCCGGAAGCTCCCCCGAAAAGGTCGGCGTTTTCCATTGCTTCGCTGATGCTGTCCGTGTTTTCCAGTTTGACAAAGGGGATTTCGACTCCCTGCCTTGAAGTGATGTGGATGTGCCCGTCCCCGTATTTCTCGGCGGCGTCGGCAATAGCCCGGAGCTGTGCTGCCTCGACGCGGCCGCCTGTGCTGTGCAGGCGCATAGAAAAAGTTTTTTCCTGCTTCTGGGGCAGGAAACCTTTGCTTTTGAGTGAAGTTAAATCAACTTTTTTTTCATTCATGAAGGTCACTTCAGCGGGATGCATCGAGGGTGACCTATATAAAACTTGTGCAGGGGTAGTGCATTATTGTATCTTGCATTAATGCATCATTTATATTTCAAATAAATGAAAACACGTCGCACTGCACGAGTAACATGTAAAGCCCGGTCCCTGCGAAGATGCTGAGCATGGCGTTTCGTTTCCAGAGGTGCAGGCCTGCAACCATCCCGATGGTGAAGAGTTCCGGAATCCCGTAGGGTGCGGCAAACCATTGAACGTCTTTCAGGCAGTAGATGACCAGGAGCAACAGGATCATCGGAGGCAGGTTCTTTTCGATTGCAGAGAGCCCTTCCGGGGGAGCCCTGCAGCTGAAACAGATGAAGGGGAGTGCCCTTGTGGCAAAGGTCGCAAGGGCAGTGGCCGTGATGATTACAAGCATTTCCATTGTTCCCAGCGTTTCTGTCATGAACTTTCCTCCGGTACTTTGTTTTCAGCAACCTGCACAGCGGGCTGGGGGACAGGCTGAGAGACAGGTTGAGAGACAGGCCGAGGGACAGGGTGTGCTTCAGTAGCAGCAGCTTGCGGAGCATTGCCGGATTTATTTTCCATAAACTTCTCATGTGCAATTAGGACAAGAGTCCCCAGGATGATCGAAAGCAGAAGCATGTTCTCAGGGCTGAAGATCACTAGGGAGACTACCCCTGCCCCGAGGGCTGCCATGAAGGGGAAGCGTGAACTGGCGTTGAAATACTGCTCGATGGTGAGCACCACGAAAAGGGCTGTCAGCACGAAAGCCATGCCCTCCAGGTTGAGGTCGAGCAGGGAGCCGAGCACTGCCCCGAGGACGCAGCCTGTTATCCAGTAGAGGTGGTCGAGGGCGGCTATGTAGAGGTAAAACTTTGCCTTCGACCCGCCGTCCGGGACTTCCGTTGAAGTAAGGAGCGCATATGTCTCGTCCGTGAGCGCAAAGATCAGGTAGGGTTTGACCTTCCCGACGTCGGAGAACCTGTCAAGAAGGGAGAGGCCGTAGAAGGAATGTCTGAGGTTCAGGAGCAGCGTTGCCACCACAAATTCCGTAAGTCCGGCTCCTGCCGCCAGCAGAGCTACTGCCAGGAACTGCCCAGAGCCCGCATAGATAAAAATTGCCATCAGGAGGGCATATATCCAGTGGTATCCTGCCCCGTCGAGCAAAAACCCGAAAGCCATCCCCAGGGGGATGTAGCCGAGAAACACGGGAATTGTGGTTTTTAAGGCGCTCATGAAAAGGTTTTTATGCTGTTCACTCATCTCCTGTCCCTTCTGTTTGTTGCCTCTTTTTCTTTTCTTCCTTTTTCCTTTCTTCCTTTTTCCTTTCTTCGATAACTCTTTTCATTGTTTTTTGTTGAAATGAAAACCAGAAATTATATTTATTGTATTTATGTTTTGCCAAATTTGTCCGAAAAATTATGAATCAATGCCCCTCCCTTCTCAGCAGAATGCGCCAGTAAACACCGAAATTGTACTGGAATGTTTAAATAGCTGTACCAATTATTTTTAATTCAATAACCATTTGCGGAAATCCTGTGCTTTGTGTGTCACTTGCCCTTACATATCTAAAAAATTCAACCCTTTTCGGAGAATTTGTTATGAACGACTGGCTCATTCCAACCCTGATCATCTTTCTTGCTCTCTTCGCCGTCTACCTCCTGTTCAAATACATCCGGATGAAAGGCAGGGTGGAGTCCCGGGCCCGCGACCTCCTCGAGACCTGGCAGACCCGTGAGATGGAAAAGCAAGTCTCCGAAAGAGCCGACAACATGTTCAGGTCCTGGAAAATAGACGAAGAAAAAAAGATCCGCCAGGATGCCGTAAAGAAAAGTGAAGCCGTCATCCGCGGCAAAGTCACGGAACACCTCATTCCCTATTTCCCGGACTTCGAATATAACCCGAAGGACGCCCGGTTCCTGGGTTCGCCTGTGGACTTCATAGTTTTTGATGGTCTCTCCGAAGGGGATATGAACAAAGTGGTTTTCGTAGAGGTGAAGTCCGGAAAGACCGCTGTCCTTTCCCAGAGAGAGAAACTTGTAAGGGACTGCATAAACAAAAGAAGGGTCACTTACGAGATTATTCATAACCGGGAATAAGTTAGAAGAACGGGAATTATAGTCATTTACGCAAAGAATTACACTTGAGATTGGACTGACCCATTTTTTAGTCCGAAACATTGTGTTTTTATTTCGTTATGAGAAATGAAGTGTAAATATTTGCGTTCAAGACTATAGTTAGAAGAGAGATTTTTCATTACTCTCTGATTTTTCCTTAAAAAATACCAGGCTCTGATTTTTTCTCTTGCTTTCAGGTACCGTGACTCTCACCGGACGCCAAAGGCGTCCGGCTTTTCCAGAATAAAAATTAAAAAGAGCATACAAAAAAGGAAGAAGCAACGGCTCTGTAGAAATTCTCAATCAATTCAAGTTATTTCGGGAACATAAAAATTAGATATAAAATCAGAATATCGACGTGAAGTGAGTAGAATAAAAGGAAAAACTAATAATGGTAATTCATTTTACAAGCACTTTTTTTAAGAATTTTCGGGAAAGGCCGCCCGCTTTGCGGGCGGTGAGGGCCCTTGTTATCGATACGAGGAAAGAAATCCCCACAATTGGAATCAGTAGTAAACCCTGTCACAAAAACCGGGGCCATTTCAAGCAATATAACGGGATTTCTACAGAGCGCCCAAAAAACCAGCCAATATAAACCAAAAATAAAAGGGCAGAATCAACGTTTTTCTTTAGTCGTACTGCCCGCCTTCCACCGTACATCCGAAGTTTGTGATATCTTCAACCCTTTTCAGGGTCTTGTTTATGCTTTCAAGAGTCGCTTCCATTTTTTCCAGCCGGTTCTCTATTCCCTCAATTCTTGCCAGAATTTCCTGATCTGTAGCCAAAATTATTTCCCCCGGGTTTAATCTGCATGAATGCAGTTGTATTTGGTAAATTTTGAAGTAATTCAGTTGTAATATACTATATGTAAATATGTGTAAATCAATGTTTTTATAGGCAGCGTCGTGAAGATACTTGTTTTTGTCATTTATATCTCAGGGAAACAACAATTTGATAAACGCGGTCTGGTAAACCACAATTAAGTTAACGTCTTCTGGCACATGACAGATAGAGGGTGTGTTTTCATGCGGAGAATTGCAGTAACAGGAAAACCGGGTGTGGGGAAATCAACAGTCGTGGCAAAGGCAGCCGGGGAACTAGCCGATAAATTCGGGCTCAAAATCGGTGGCATCCGGACTGCTGAAATCCGGAAGGAAGGGAAAAGAGAAGGTTTTTCAATCGAAGACCTGGTGACCGGAATGACCGGTATTCTTAGCCATGTCAAAGGGAGCGGTCCGAGGGTTGGAAAATACCACGTAAATCTGGAAGACCTTGCCGGGATAGGGGCAGATGCCCTCAGGAACTCGCTGGACTGCGACCTGGTGGTGATCGATGAAATAGGGCCTATGGAACTTAAATCGGAAGAATTCATATTAGCTGTGGAAGAGGTCCTGGAATCGGACAGGCCGGTGCTCGCGGTGCTTCACCGGTCCAGCAAACATCCGCTGGCGCAGAGGGTAAGGGAAGAGTTTGAGGTTTTGACGGTTGACGAGGGGAACCGGGATAATTTGCCGGGAAAAATAGTGGAGATGTTTGGATATATGAGTTGAAATTCTCTGGTTTCTAATTCTCTGATCGCCCACTATATTAATAAATTGTATTTGTCCTCATATAATCTCAAACAGGAAACAGAAAACTTTTTTATATTTTAGAAGGTCTTTTGAAAACGCAAAAATGAGAGAAAAACATGTCAGATAACGATGCTTTTTTGTTTATGAGACGGGCTATCGAACTTTCCCGTGAAAGTGTGAAAAAAGGAGGAGGGCCTTTCGGTGCCGTGATTACCAGAAATGGGAAAATTATTGCGGAAAGCCATAACCAGGTCACTTTGCTTAACGACCCCACCGCCCATGCCGAGGTCAATGCCATCAGGGTCGCAGCCCGGAAACTGAACACTTTTGACCTGAGCGGCTGCGAGATATACGCTTCCTGCGAGCCCTGCCCCATGTGCCTTGGAGCTATCTACTGGGCAAAGCTTGACAGAATCTATTTTGCCGGAAGCAGGTCTGATGCCGGAGACGTAGGATTTGATGATTCCTTTATTTACGAGGAAATTTCACTCCCTCTACTGAATCGAAGCATCGAGTCCCGCCAGCTTCTCCGGAAAGAAGCCCTTGAGGCTTTCAAAGCCTGGGAACTATGTGAGAATAAAATCAAATACTGATTAAAATTGAATACTAATTAAAATTGAATACTGATGAAAATCGAATACTGATGAAGGTCGAATACTGATGAAGGTCGAATACTGATGAAGGTCGAATACTGATAAAGGGCAGGCTTGCAGGTTTTTGCCTGGCTTTGCATCACATTCCTGACTGTGGAGTAGCCGGTAATTCAAAGGTAAAAGCCGTACCTTTGCCCAATTTGCTTTCCACCCGGATGTTTCCGCCGTGCATTTCGACAAACTTCTTAACCAGGGCAAGTCCGAGCCCGGTACCTTCAAAAGAGCGCTTCATAGAAGAGTCAATCTGGATAAACGGGTTAAATATTTTGTCCAGGTCTTCTTCGGTGATACCGATACCTGTGTCCCTGACAACTACCCGGACCATTTCCCCTTCCCTCTTTGAGAAAACATCAATTGAACCTCCTTCGGGGGTGAACTTTGTAGCATTGCTTAAAAGGTTGTACATGATCTGCTCGAATTTGCTTGGGTCTGCGCAGATGCTTAAAGCCTGAGTTTCGGGTTTGTGGCTTAGATTGATGTTTTTTTCTTTTGTTTGAGGAAGCATGGTCGAAATTACCTTCTCGACGGATTTGCCAACGCAGAACTCTTCCCTGTCGAGTTCCATTTTTCCAGATTCTGCTTTTGACAGGTCAAGGATGTCGTTGATGATGCGGAGAAGGTTTTTTCCGCTTATGGAAATAAATCCAATGTACCTGGACTGTTTTTCTGTCAGGGGGCCGGCTGTCCCCTCGGCAATCAGATCCGAAAAACCGATTACTGAGTTCAGGGGTGTCCTGAGTTCATGGCTCATATTTGCCAGGAACTCACTTTTTGTGCGGTTTGCTTCTTCGGCAGCTATTTTTGCATCTATCAGGGTCTTTTCAGCCTGTTTTCTTACGGTTACGTCCCTTACGACCACAATATTTGCCGGCCTGTCCCGGTACATTATTCTGGTGCCCAGGCCTTCAATCCAGTGGGTTTCCCCATCAGAGGACAGAATTTTATAGTTACTTAAGTAGCCGCCGTTGCCGTTGTAAACGTTTACCTGGTCTTTCGCAGCCTTTGCTCCTGATTCGGGAATCAGGAACTTATAGATGTTTGAGCCGATTACCTCGTCCAGCGGAGCATCTACCATTTTTCCGACAGCTGCATTTGCGGCCAGGATATTGCCTTCGAAATCAAGGATCAATATACCGTCAGGTGTATGCTCAAAAAGGGCACGGAAATTCTCTTCACTTGCCTTTAAGGCCTCTTCGGATTTTTTGTGCTCCGTGATGTCCCTTACATATGCAATCAGCTTCTCTTCCCCTCCCAATTTGAAGAGCTTGGTGCTGATTTCTGTAGGAAATATAGTCCCGTCTTTCTTTTTATTTACCCTTTCGACCGCCACATTCCCGGTGATATCTTCAGCTGTTATTCTCTCGGGCAGGTTTTTTGCAAATTCATCGGGGACAAGGTCTGCGATGGTCAGTCCGAGCATTTCTTCTTTGGTATACCCGAACATCCTGCAAGCTGAACTGTTGCAGTCGAGAATCTCTCCCCGGTCGGTTTCTACAAAAATCCCGTCAATTGCCATCTCTACGAGATTTTTGAATTTTTCTTCGGATTCCAGCAGGTCTTTTTCGGTCTGTTTGCTGGCAGTGATGTCGTAAACGTTGGTGAAAAGCAGTTCTTTGCTTTTTATATTAATAAAGTTAGTATACACTTCTACGTCCCTGATTTCTCCGCTGGCAAGTTTGTGAGAGGAATGGAAGTGGCCTTTTCTTTCAAGGAAGATTAGCTGCTGAAGGTCTTCTACTTTTTCGCCGGACATTAGATGAATATCGAAAATACTTTTTGCGGTCAGTTCTTCCCGCGTATACCCGTAATAGGAACATGCAGGATCATTAGCGTCAACAATAAGGCCTTTCTCAGGTTCCAACAGAAGCGTTACTGCAGGACTGTTATTGAAAAAATGCTTATACCTGTTTTCGCTTTCCTGAAGGGCTTCATAATTCTTTTTTATCCTGACCAGAGACTTTATCCTTGTTTTAAGCTCAAACCTGTCAATAGGCTTATTGATAAAGTCATCAGCCCCGTATTCGACTGCTTTTATCTTATTTGATTTTTCAAAAAATCCGGAAATGATAATCACAGGTATGAACCTGGAAGCCGGATCGCTTTTGATTCTCCTGCAAACTTCAAACCCGTCGACCCCGGGCAGTATCAAATCCAGTAAAATAAGGTCCAGGTTCAGGTTTTTTACAAGATCAAGGGCTTCCTTTCCACTATTAGCAGGGATTGGGAGATAGTCATCTTCAAGTTGCAAACACAGTAATTCTACCTGAGCTGGTTCGTCATCAACGATGAGGATTTTGGGCTTATCGGAGGAGTGCAATTTTGATCATCTTTAAAAGTCGTTTTCATTCGGGTTTTCGGGCGTACACTGTGATATAATGTTTATAGTAAATACTCATATATATCTCTAGTTATATATTTTGTTTTCCGATTATTCCTTTTTTTTGTAAAGTGGAAAAGTTTCTGGTCATTAAGTCAATTCCTCGCTGCTTAGGTATCAATACATACCTGAAGCAGCTAGAATCATATGAAACGAATGGAATCATATGAAGCAACTGATATTTTGTGTTTCCTACTCACCGGTATGACCTTGCCAGTCATCTTTAAGAATATACATATATATCTTTTTATCTATATGCCTCCGTCTTAAAATATTAATATTTATAAAAAAAGTATATATCTTTTAATGAGATTTGAAGTTCCATATCTTTTGCCAGAAGCTTTGCCAGGAACTTTACCCGGAACTTTATCAGGAACTTTGCAAGGAGGATTAAGAAATAGATCACGTACAAATATTCAAAAAAGTCATAGATTTTGTTACCACCTTCATCCTCTACGTACTTGTGCTGGCGCTAATTCTGGGGATGGCAAAGACCCTGCTGGATTTGCGTTTCATCATGTTTGAGTCCCTTGATAGCGGGTTCAGGCATATAGTGGCCAGCGTCCTCACGATTTTCATTGTTATTGACCTTTTTAAGACCTTCGTTGATTTCCATGAACACGACCGGATTAAGCTTACCAACGTAGCTGATGCCACGATTTTAATTATCATGCGTGAACTTGCCCTCGGCCTCTACGCCAAAGAGTTAGGGTATGAATTCATCCTGAGCCTTGCGGCTTTGCTGCTGGTGATGGGCATAATCCGGGTACTGGCTATAAAATACTCCCCTGATGAGAGTCATGAATCTCATCACCCCTGCACAGGTTAGTAATTTCTGGCCTGGCGTCTGAATTTCCGAAGTCATGGTTAAGGTGGCGGCAAACCATGGCAAATCAGTACGGGAGTGGGGTTGACGGGAATTGTCTCTGGGAAATGGAAAAGTATTTTTTCGTATTATTTATCATCCCTTCCCCTGAACGCTCCACCAGCCGCCATTCCAAAGAAAGTTCCAAGAGCAATTCCAGGGCCAATGTTGCCCATAATAATTCCAATTAGCATACCCAGCTGCATTCCCAGGGCAAGCCCGAGTCCCATTCGGTTCTTCCTTGCGAAGTCTTTCGTGTATTTGCCAGTCTCTTTAGCCTTTTTTTCCATCCTTTTGTAGACCAGGAAAACAGTTATTGTGGTGACGATAAAAACAATTGTAACTGTTAATGCAACTACCGGAGTGACCATTATTTTGAGTTTTCTTCATTAGTATATAAGTATTTTTAAGTGAATGGGTGCTATAGAAAATACTATTTTGCCGGGACTTATAATGCGGGGGACTTATTGTGTGGAGGAGAATCTGGTAGCAGTTAACAATTAAGCATTTGAAAAGTGGTAGATGAGAAGCTGTAGATGAGAAGTAGGTTTCTCATTCCTTATATTATATATTTATTCGTAAATAATGATCTTAGAAATCTTTATATCATATCTTCTTTTTTCATTAACCATGACGCTGCATATTCCTCACATTCTTCTTCCGAAGGGTAATTGGGAAAAGTGGGCAGTAATCGCTTGTGACCAGCACACCCAGGACATCGAATACTGGAAGAGGGTCGAAGCCTTTGTTGGAAATACCCCTTCTGCTCTTAGGCTTATTTATCCGGAAATATATCTCCCATTAAATGAAATAAGGGTAACAGAAATTCATCAAGCCATGCGTGATTATAAAGAGATTCTTGTTGATCACGGCCCCTGTTTTATTCTTGTAAAGCGCTTGGTTTCCGGGAAGGAAAGAACCGGGCTTGTTGTCGCGGTCGACCTGGAAGACTATGAGTTCGATGGGTCCGATTCTTTTATCAAGCCAACTGAAAAGACAATAAAAGAAAGACTTCCTACAAGGGTCAAGATAAGAGAGGATGCGGAATTAGAGCTTTCCCATGTCCTGGTTTTATATGAGGATTCGGACTTTTCCGTTCTCCCCGAAATTACAGCAGATCATGTTTATGATTTTAACCTCATGGAAGACGGTGGGCACATCACCGGATACAGAGTCAATGATGAAAGTGCAATTAAAGAAATTTCCGATAAAATCCAGGGCCTTGGGGGCCTTCTTGTCGGGGACGGAAACCACAGCCTTGCCGCAGCAAAGAGTTTCTGGGAAAGCATCAAAGGAAGCGTACCGGACAAGCATCCTGCAAGGTACGCAATGGTCGAACTCGTAAACATTCATGACCCTGGTCTGACCTTTGAACCGATCCACAGGGTCGTAAAAGGCGTTGACCCCGAGGAATTACTCAAAAGATTCAACGCAAGAATCGTGGAATTTCCGGTTTCGGAATCTCCGGTTTCGGAACCTTCAGTTACAGAATCCCCATCTGTTCATTCAATCGGATTCATTACAAAAGACAGGCGTGGTACCCTTGTCTTTGACAACCCCGGGAATGACCTGGAGGTTGAAACCCTGGACGAGATCATTGATGCTTATCCGGTTGAGTATGAACATGACCCAGAAATTGTAGAAAAACTAGGAACAGAGCCGGATAATATTGGTTTCTTCCTTCCGTCCTTTAAAAAGAGCGAATTCTTCTCTCTCATAGAAAAGAAAGGCGTTCTTCCAAAGAAGTCCTTTTCACTCGGAGAAGAAAACGAAAAAAGATATTATGTTGAGGCCAGAAGGATTACTCAATAACTTTTACCCAATATTTTTTTACCCGATACTATTACTCCCAGCACCGTACCAGGGGGAGAACCAAGATCCGGAACCAGTGGCTGTCTGTTTACCTTTCTCCCTTATATCTTCGGAATTTGGAGAAAGCTGCTGAATGATCATATCTCAGTTAGTGGCAATTGTCTCTTAAAATCCGGTAAATACCCTTCTCTATGTAAGGCTATTTTATAGTCATTTATTGCTTTACATATTTTGTGTGTGAACTTTATGCAATCTTTGCCCACTTCTCCTTTGAATAACAGCTTTTCCGTTACCTCTATAAAGTCCGGATAAATTAATATTAATTCTTCTTTAGTGTGTAGAAATAGAGCTGCAAAATCTCTGTGAATGGACATACTTCTTTTTAGCAGTTCTAGGTTTAATTGATCTTCAGACAGGTAGTTCTTGAATTTTAAATATGTATAAAAGTCTGCTATATTCTGATTTAATGAGCTTAAAATTGAATACAACACGTTTTCCGTGTCTGGATAGGGAATCTCCGGAAGGTCCAGATAATCCCCAGCGTAATTTTCTTCCTCTCCCCTGCCCTGGTCACGTGTTGTTTCCTGATCCATTTAATCGCTTCCCGCTTAAAGAATCCCCGCTTAAAGAATCTTTTCACATTTCTGGCGCTTTCTCTTTTTTATACTTGCTCACACTTTCATTAAATACAATGATTTCTAGGCTTGAATTCTATATATAATGAATTCTGTCATTTTTTCAAAATACCTGAATGATTGTATGATCTCGAACGTTTCATTATGTTAAAATATTTTCTTATCTTCAAATATACACAAGCCTTTGAATTTTTTAATGCACTGTATTCTCAATTGATTTCCCTTGCCAGTGCTTACCCTAAAAAACCCGCCTTTGCTTTCTATTTCAACTTATTTTCAATTTCATTCCTGGAAAGGTCGGCCTTCGGCCGGTGAGTACGTCGGTACCTGAGATAAGCGGATTAAAACACACCTTTAATTCTTTGAAACAAACTCAACATGAGACGGTCACCCTTCTTTCAAATCTCCTTATTTTTCCTTCTAGTCTGCCCCTAACGCTGCTCCAATCGCCATTCCCAGGGCAGGTCCGAGAGCAACTCCCAGGGCGATATTATCTGTCATGAGGCCAATTAGCAAACCCAATGACATGCCAAGGGCAAGCCCGGTTCCCATTGCATCCTCCTTCTCTTTTCCGTAGATTTTTGTGTATTTGCCGGTCTTATTGACCTTTTTTCCCAGCCGGTACAGATCTCTGGAGGTTTTAACGTTCCCATTCCTTTATTATAACCACATTCCCTCTTCCCCTTTTAAACTTCTCTACCAGTCCTCTCCTTTCAAGGTCGGTAAGCATGAGGCTGACCTTTCCTTCGGAGTACTTCAGCTTGCTGCGAAGCTCTTTCTGCGTGATTCTGCCGCCCTGACCCCGGATTATGTCCATGATTTCCTGCAGGTCGGCCGGGAGGGGGAGAGGCTTTTTGGGAGTAGATATGGCTTCTCTTTCTTCGTATTTTTCGGCAGGTTCTTCGCCTGGTTTTCCAGCCGATCCTTCAGTGTTTTCATGAATTTCGGATTCAGGTTCTGTAATTGGTTTTACTGCCGGTTCTGCCGCTGTTTTTTCATCCGGCTTTGGCGCCTTCTCTGCTGCTGCCTTTGTTTCCAGCTTTGCCGCCTGCCACACCGCTGTTTCAGGCTTGTGTGCCGCTACTGAAACTCTTGAATGGATCTGTTTTTCCCCTGTTTTTTCTTCTGCCACTGAATTTTTATCTCCTCTTTTTGGCTTCCGGGAGAACTTGTATCCTCCGACTAGCAGGAGAACGAGCATGAAGGCTGCAAGTAGGTGAGTTGTATTCAAAGGTGAAGAAGCTGAAGCTGCACTTTCACCAGCTGGAATTCCACCGTTTTCCTCTGATTCAGATTCTGAATCCTTATTTGCATTCTCGACATCCGAGGATTGGCTTTCAGTGCCGGTTTCCGGAATTTCGGATAATTCGCCTGTGCCGGAACTGTCCATGAGTTCTTCGGAATAGACCGGGAGGAGGAGGAGGTCGAGGACGTAGTTGCCTTCGCTGTCGACTGTGATTGTTTCTTCTGCGGAGTAGCTGAGGCTGCCGTTCTGGTAATAGCTGGCTTTGATAGTGTAAGCTCCGGGAGCCAGTTCAAAGGAATAGATGCCGTATTTTGCCACCATTGACTGGAAAGGCGTGGAATTTACCTCGACCACGGCGTTGTCCAGGGGTTCGAAGGTGTCCCAGCCGTAAACTACCCCGTGGATTGTGGCGGGGCTGTCTGCTGCTGTAGCAGAGCCGGTAAGCATAAGTGTAGCGGCAATACAGATAATATAAAACTTCAAATTCATGGTATCAGGAAACCCGGGATTTTGGTTTGGATTCTATAGCCTATCCTTATCCATTTAACCTTTTTTGTTCTGCTGGCTGTTCACCGGGAAGTTTGGCATGGAAGTTTGGCATTGTTTTTCTATTCCACTACATTAATATTTTATTTCAGTTGTGCCGGGTCAATTCGGTGCATTCCGGTCCTTCCGTCCCTCAGCTCAGTGGGAGGCATTCTATCAGGTCCCGGCTTGTCATTAATGCTACTCATTTCAATTAACGAGCTTGCCCAGTTTTCTTCCCGCTTCATTCCGTCGGCACCTTCAATGGTATAAGTGCCGTTTCCGAAGAATGTTACCTGTCCTTTCCCTTCGCTTGCGGTAAGGGAGATGTTTTCGGCATTGAGTAACACATTCTTGCGGGTACCCGGGATCTCCACGTCTGCAGACCTTATGTTATAGAGGAGCACGGAATGAGGACCGTCTGTCTGCTCTTCAAATGTGTAATCCCCTTTAATGTATATTGCAGAGTCGCGGGAAAGGTCCAGTATGGCCAGTACCCCGTTTTCAAGGTGCATATTGAGCGTGAAACTGCCCGTAAGGACTGCCCTTCCGCTCCCTTCAGCCCTGAGCCAGGCTGTTTCGTTAAGTTGTTCGCTTCCCGGCATCAGGCGCTGGAATTCCTCAAAAATTTTCTTCAACACAAGGTTTGCCTGCATCATGCTTTCCTGGGAGCTGACCAGATATTCCCTCTGGGTCTCATAGCTGTTTTTTTCTCCGGAAACCGAATCGGCAAGTGATCTGTATTGTTTAGCCTCCTCTACCAGGAAGGTATATTCCTCAAAGAGTTCTTTCAGTTTGCTGACGTCCTGTCCCTCTGCCCGAAGGTACTGAATTCCTGGCTCAATCCGCATGGCAATGGCTTCCGCTTTTTCGATGTTGCTGTCGAGGAGGACTGTTGCGCCTTTTAGATCTCGAGAAGGTTTCTGAACGGGATATTCGGGATTAGAGCCTCCGGAAGACAGTTCTTCAGGATACGGATTATAGGAATCCGGATGTTCCCCTGGCATCCACGGTGCCCCCGGGTTCAGGAGTCCGGCATATGGGTAAAAGATGCTCCTGTACAGGTCTGCAGGAGCTTTATAGGTGAAGGGCTGGGCTTCAGCAACCGCACAGCCGGTTGTAACGATTATTCCCGCCAGGATAAGGAGCAGGAGTAAGTATTTGAATTTCATGCGGGTTCACGTCCTTTGAGAAGAAAATTAAACAGCTTGAGAGGTATTTTTTATTAGTGTTCTTATATTTTAATATTTGCCTGAATTTCAGGATATCAGGATATTTTTAGAAAGCTTTCTTCGCGGCAATGTTGTGCAGGAGACGAAAAAGGCTCAGGTACATTCTCCTGGGATTTTTGCGCCTTCAAAACCTTCCTGGCTGAGCTGCCTGAAAACTGTGAAGATGAAAGAAACATCCGGGTTCTTTTTTCCCGGAAGGAGGATGATTACTTTTTCCACGGCTTCGTAGACCTTTATTTCTCTCCCTTTCCGGCTCCACTTAACCTGCATGACCCTGATCAGCCCTACTTCGAGGAGAGAGTCCAGGTTGTACTTGAGGGTGTTCAGGCGCACGTCAAGTTCCTCTGCAATATCACCTGCCGACATGTGCCTTTTCTCCAGCAGTTTCAGGACCCTGGTCGAGGTCTCGTTCGAAAGGATCCGGGCAATTTTCCTGGAATCTTCGGAAAGCGGGAGGATTAGCAGTTTTTCTTCCGGCAGTTTCTCCCCCATCATTTTTTCTTCCAGGTCATCAAGCATTTTCAGCCTCTCCGTCTAATGTTTCCAATATTTCTAATGTTTCTGATTCTGTTAAAAAAGCTCTTCCCGATGGGGGGATATGCCTTTCAGGGACACCCGGCAGCGGTTGTTTTGCAGGTCGATGTTGTGATGTGTTTCATTCGTACAGCGGGGATTGCGCAGTACTTTTTTATACTTCTTTTTCCGGATGGGAGGGTGCTGTTCGGATGTCCCTGACGGCAGGTGCAGTATTCGGGTTTAAACATAAAAGCATACTTACTTTTTTAGTTCAATTTAAGCTTTATATTTCATATTAAAACTTTATAGCAGAATATTTTGAAAATTAATGCTTTATAATCCTTAAATTTTGTATTTTGAGGAATTATATTCCTTAGAATTTTTTTGTAACTTATTATCTGGCATATTTGTATTCCGGGTTCAAATTTTGTGAGTATCCGGGTCTCTATTTTGCATGGGAACTATTTTATGCCCTCTACCTCATGACCTTTGCCTGAAATTTTGTTTAATGTGGAAAAGTGAAACAAATTCTCTTTTCCCTGTCCTCCTTTATATGGCTGACATTTTTTATTGAAATAGAAGAGCGAACGGGTGGAAATCAGGATTTCTGGCTCGTACACCCTGAATTCTGGTTCATACAACCTGAATTAGTCATCTTAAATCGTTTTTCACTTCTCATAAGCAAAAATATCTTCTATCCTACATTCAAAAAACCTGGAAAGACCGAAAGCTAGTTCCAGACTTGGATCATATTTTCCTCTTTCGATGGCATTGATGGTCTGTCTGGTGACACCTACTTTTTTGGCCAATTCTTCCTGGGTAATATCTTTTTTAGCACGCCAGACTTTGATATTATTTTTCATAACCATTCCTCTTTTTACATCTTTCTTCTGTACAACCAAAAGATTCCCGCATAAGAGATTCCTGTAATAGCAAAAAGTGCTCCTACTACCGGCTGTGCTGGCAATTGAATGTCCAAAATTCCAAGAGTCGCATACAGAAAGCCCTGGACTATAAATATTATCTGGAAGGTTTTGAAACTGGCTTTTTCTGCAATTCGATAATCTCTTTCGTCTTCCTTTACTTCTCCACTTATTCTGATTTTGTATTTCCACAGTGCTATTAAAATAAGTGCAACGCCAGCAACTATTAATCCCCCCGTGGCACCATGTATGCTTGAAACCCAGATGGGTTCATAGACCCATATATAAATCCCAATCGTAACCAAAAAGATTCCAATTGTAAACGAAGCAATTTCTTGAGCTTTCATCTTTATCACTATGTCAAACGTATATTACATATTGTATATAAAACTATTCTTTTAGACGAGATATATTTACATTCTTTTGTACCACTGAAAGATTCCCGCATTTTTGACCACCAGGGTTTTTACTACTTCCTTCTCGTGAACTCCCTGTTTTAGGTTTTTTTCGATAAAAGTAGAAGGGTGTTTACTGTTTCTTTGAAAGCTGAGTTAAAGAGTTTTTGTGAAATTTGGAATAGGCTCAATTATTATGAAAAAAGTAAATGTTGAGTTTGTACGAAAAATAACTCAAAAATTGAGGTAGCCGAATAGATACTACTTATTAGTAAAAATACAATAATTGATAACATATATTTTCGAGGATTTTTCCATAGCTCTTGCTTAGTCTGCCAATAAAGAATTGGTTTCTTTTTCTCTAAAATATAAGCACCAATTACTTCTATAACACTAAGCACTAAGGCAATTGGAATAGTTGTCCATGGATTTTTCCCAATTATAAATATAGAAAAAACACAAATCAATCCATTTATAAATAAGAAATATTCCATAAGAAATATACAGTACATCTTCCACAAGCTCACATTTGATTCAGGGAACATTTGAGCTTGCCTTCGTACATATAAATCAGAAGACATCATAGTTAGTACTGGAGTATTGGTAGCTCCTATTGTCCATATAAGGCTCCAAATAATCACATTATCTCCTTTCATAAAAGATAAGAGACAGATCATGACTATTAACATAACGGAGTTTACAATATAAATTTTTTCATGGACAATCACCTTTAAAAAGTAATTACCTGCAAAATGAAATTTTGCCAGTCTTCTTTTCCCTATATGTGTTATAGCTATCGATATGCTGTCCTGTAGTAAAATCTCAATAAAACAAATTATAATCCCGCTTGCTAATATCAACAATTGAAATATTTCTGAAGAAATAAAATTAAATGCAAGAAAAATCATGATAAAATTAGTTGCAATTATAATCCAGTTAATTTTTTTATGGTTATTTAATGTCAGCAACACCCATATATTAATTAGAATTGACCATGTTGCTACCAATATAATTATTGTGATGCTATAAATAGGTCTACTGCTACAAATCAATGCTCCTATGATAAGAAAAGACCCTCTCTCTAAAAAGGATATTCCTATCATTCCAATTGTAAAAGCTAATAGAAATCTATTTTTTTTGATTGGTAACATTATATATATCTTTACTTTTTCAAACAGTGAATACGTATAAATCGTATAAGCAGTAGATGTAAATATTGTAATAAACGTTATCCAGGGAAGAAATGCTTCTTGAAAAATAGGCTTAATAAAATCCGCTAAAAAAAGCTTAACAAATACTGTAAATAAAACCATTCCCAACAAATATTTAAAAACCTTTTTTTTCGTTACAAGATCTTTAAAAAAAATTTTACTGATCATTTACAACCATCCTTCCACGGCTGCACGAATATCTTTTATTTCTGATAAATTCTCTGTCCTTATTTTTCCCTCTTTTAATACAAGAACTTCGTCACAAGTTTTTTCTATACTTTCTGCAATATGAGAACTCATAAGTACTGTTCCATATTTCTTATATCCAATTATTTCCTTATAGAGAAATTCTGATGCTAAGTAATCTAATCCATCTAATGGTTCATCTAAAATAAGTAGTGGCAACTCCAAAGCAAATCCCGTAATCAAAAATATCTTTTTACGATTTCCTGTTGACAAATCTTTAATAGGATAGTCCTTATATTTATCAAAGCCAAATCCTTTAATTAATTCTTCTACACGTAAATAGTCAATTTGCTTTTTATACACCTTCGCAACAAAAGGCAAGTACTCCCTGAATGACCAATAAGTAAAAGCCTGTTCTTCCGTAAAAACCGTATTGCGCTGTTCCTTCCACTCTATATCATCAAATTTAATTTCTTTACCATAATATTTCGAATCTGTTACACTGTAACTTTTTTGTACACCTGATATAGTATTAATCAAAGTTGTTTTCCCTGCTCCATTTAATCCCAATAATCCAACTACAGTATTATTTTTCAAATGAAATGTAATCTCTTTTAATATAATATTATCTTCTTTGTACCATGCAGATAATTTATTAACTTTTAGCATTTTACTACTTCCTTTAACTGTAACCACTCAGATTTAAGAAATATAGATATATTTACTTCTTTTATAGCCGGTCATTTAAAATTTCTCTTCCAAGATTTTCATAAATCTTTGCTTTCTTCTTTTGGTGAAGGTGGATTTATCTCCGAGAACTCAACTGCTCTTTTCAGAATTGATCGAATACCATCAACGAATTCTATGAACTTTTTAGGTGGTCTTCCCGGTTTTGTCTTTTTTGCAGGCTTGGATATTAAAAGACTTCGAGGTTCCATCTTGCGTTTAATTTCAGCTCTTTCCAACCACCTAGTCACATGAAGAAAATCAAGATGGTGCCCCGCACATTTTACTACATCAACTGGAAATATTCTAAAACCTGAGTGTTCACCTTTCACTTTTTAAACCTTTTACTAAGAACACTATACCTATTAATGCAAATAATCCTGAAAATAAATAATCCCCTTTCATCCCATACATAGCTGCACCAATTACCCAAATAACAGCAACAATAATTCTAATTATTTTCCTAACATTGTAGCTCATGTCCATATTTATTATTATGTAAAACATACATTACATATTGTATATAAAACTATTCTTTTAGACAAGATATGTTTACATTCTTTTGTACCACTGAAAGATTCCCGCATAAGAGATTCCTGTAATAGCAAAAAGTGCTCCTACTACCGGCTGTGCTGGCAATTGAATGCCCAAAATGGCAAGAGTCGCATACAGAAATCCCTGGACTATAAATATTATCTGGAAGGTTCTAAGACTGGCTTTTTCTGAAATTCGATAATCTCTTTCGTCTTCCTTTACTTCTCCACTTAATTTCATATTCATCAGCATGTCAAACATACATTACATATTGTATATAAAACTATTCTTTTAGGTAAGATATGTTTACACTAAATGTATTTCAAAAATATAGCAATTCAAAGTAAACGGTTTATATGGCCTGGCGTTCTGCTTCACATAATTATAAAAGAAAAAACTACAGTCTACTAATGCTTTTTTTCACATCTCTTTTTTATTTCTTTTGGGGAGGCACCGCCAGGCAAGCTGGCGGGGACAATTATAAAGATTGGATAGAAAAGCGGTTTTCGGGGTCAACGAAAATATTCTCGGACCAGGGGAGTATTTCTGACTGCTCATCCTTTGCGGAGAAATAAAGGTATTTTATGGCTTAAATAATTATTCTGCATTTCAATTAAGCTTAATAAAGTAATATATTCAGTATTAAAGCTTATTTTGTAAATATATCCCATTTTTTAGCTTTATTTCTGAAAGTAACCTTATATTTAAGCCTGACAATGTGGGGATTGTCAACTGGCAAGAAATCGTCAACTGGCGAGAAGTCAGTGAGCCCCGATCCAACGGGTATGACATAACAGGATAATTGACGGAGATATATCATGAAAACAAATTCAGTAAAATCAATCGCCCGCTTTGCGGTGGTGTTGATGGTCTTAAGTATTATTCCATCAGGCGCCTTTGCCACGGAAGAAAGTGCAGCAAATGAAATGACCCGTGTATGTCCCGGAAACATGATGAAAGAAAGAATGGGGCAAATGGGACCCGGAATGGGACCTGCCGGGATGTCCGGAATGGGAATGGTACCCCTGGACTATGCAGATGAAGACTATTTCTCTGAAATTCAGACGGCAATGCTCGAACGCCTTGACCGGCAGATCGAGAGAATGAGCAACATGCCGGAAATACCGGAGCCGGAAGATCTCCCCGAAGGTGTGGATGAAGAGAAAGCCGCAGCAAAGGCTGAAGCAAGAGCTGAAACCAATGCCGGGAAACTCGCCGAACTTGAAGCCCTTTACTCCGAAATCGAAGACGCAACGAGCCTCGATGATCTCAAAGCAATAGCTCTCTCCCATGCAAAAGATGGGATGAGCGACTCCATCGCAAGGGATATCGAGAAATTCACAAAAATGCAGGAAAACCTCGGGGAAATCGAAAACGAAGATGTTACCGATGAATTGCTGACATCAACCATTGCTGACCTCACTACCCTTCAGGAGCAGGTAGACAGTGCTGAAGACCGTGGAGCTCTCCAGGAAATCGGAGAATCCGTACGGGAAATCATGGAGTCTTTCCGGGAAGAAGCCGGAATCGGGCAGAGGGAAGGCCCCATGGGACGTGAAGGTCCCGTTACTTCCATGAAGATGCAGGGCAGGATGCCCCGGGCTGAAGCGGAAGCCTGATCCTTGAAATCCTATCGTTGAAATAATCAGCAAGTACAGGGTTGTGTGCCCCGGATAAAATCCGTAAGCTGATATCCGGATATCCGTAAGCTGGTATCCGGATAAACCGTTTACAACCTCTGAAAACTCTCTGAAAACTCTCTAAAAAGAAATGCCTAAACTAAGCCACCTTAACTTCCCTCGATGAAACCCCCCTATGGAAGGAACCCAACCCAAAAAAATCCCCCTTGAGATTAGAAGAGGGAACCCTTCAAAACTGGATTGCAAACCAAGTCGCTACGCATCGATTATCACACCCCACGATTTTTCGAGTTCCAATATCTGGAAAAATGATTCCGGGTATTCAATCGAAGTGACCGCCTACAGAAGAAAAATATTTCAATTGATGGCGGGGGGTTGGGAAAACTCTCCCTTATAATTCGAAAAGCCACCCATGCCGAAAAATCGTATCGATGCTTAAAAATAGTCCGGATTAAGATCTCTCTATACAGCTTAAAACTGATCTGCCATGCAAAATGCAAGTTCCCAGGGCTGCAAAAGCTCACGGGTTAAGGAAAATGTAGATTCCGGGTCCAGGATTTATTCAAAAAAGTAGAAAAGAAAAAGTGTTGATGTAAACTCAATTACACAAATAACACTTAGTATCTGCTGTTATCTCTGGGTGTCCTGTGGTTAGGAAGACAATCCCTGCAGTAAACCGGTCTTTCGGGGTCAGGTTTGAAAGGCACTTCGGTTTCAACACCGCAATCTGAACAGGTTGCTTTGTGCATTTCTCTGGGTGCGCCGAAATTATTATTTCCTCTGAAGTTTCTGTCATTAAAAGCCATATTTGTTTCACCTTGGTTTTAGTTGTTAGTTAATGGTTTAAAAATAAGATTGTATAGAACTCTTTGATTAAAAACTAAAGTTGGTTTTTAATAACAGATTATTATACGTCTCTTAATTTTCAACACATCTACGTTGCAGTTAAAATATATAAACGTATCTATAATTTAAGAAGTGCATTTTTCAAATAGCCGCAAAAAATAACGATTACGAAAAATGAATATTCAAGACTTACCATATTTAAAAAAAGATATGAGTCCGCTTGAATGAAGCGAAACTCTGTAAGTGAAAATAGAGCTTAATATCTGCGGTTTTCTCTGGGTGTCCTGTGGTTAGGAAGACACTCTCTGCAGTAAACCGGTCTTTCGGGGTCAGGTTTGAAAGGCACTTCGGTTTCAACACCGCAATCTGAACAGGTTGCTTTGTGCATTTCTTTGGGTGCGCCGAAATTATTATTTCCTCTGGAATTTCTGTCATTAAAAGCCATTTTTGTTTCACCTTGGTTTTGATTTGTTAGTTAATAGTTTAAAAATAAGATTGTATAGAATTCTGATTAAAAACAAAAAATGGTTTTTAACAACAGATTATTATACTTCTCATTATTTTCAATGGAACTACATCGGAATTATGATATATAAACGTATCCGCATAAAGGAAAGAACATTTTATAGCCAGGGCTTGCGGAAGAAATTAAAGTGCCTGAGATTTCTAATTCTTTAAAAAATTATTGCTTATATATTGGTTATATATTGCTTATATAGGATATATCGGATTACTCAAAGTTTTGCTGATACTGATAGATCCGAGAGTAAAAATAGATCCGAGAGTAAATCTCGATATGTCAAAATATGCCAAATACCGATGCTTCCCTGATTCAAGAAAAGAAACCCAAACCGTAATAAATGGGCGAACGGATCTTTCTGGGATAAAATAATATAGAACCACCCCTTTTTATGCTAAAAAAGCACCAATGAGTTCCAAAAACCTTATTTTTACTACCATCACCACTCCCTGCACGCATAATAAAAACTTTTCTGAAGAAAACCCCGATTTGACATGTCCGAGAAAACATCCGCAAACCACTGCCACCCGGAAATCCTGGCCCCTGCCGGGGATTACGACGCTTTCCTTTCCGCCATCAAAGGCGGAGCCGATGCCGTTTACCTTGGGATAGGAGAATTCAACGCCCGCAGGGGCGCAAAGAACCTTAGTTCCAGGGAACTCGAAAAGGCTATCGACATGGCTCATTCCCATGGAGTTAAAGTCTATCTCGCGTTCAACATCCCGATCAAGGAACACGAGCTCCAGTCTGCCCTTGATTTAATAGACCAGGCCTATGCCGCCGGCGTGGATGCGATCATCCTCAGGGACCCGGGACTGTTAAGGATCCTGAAAGCAACTTTCCCGGACCTGCTCCTGCACGCCAGCACCCAGATGACGATCCACAATAAGGCAGGAGTCCGTTTTGTGGAAGAGCTTGGGGCTTCAAGGGTAATTGTCTCAAGGGAACTCAGCACTGCCGAGGTCAGGGACATCGTTGACTCTTCGAAGATTGGGATCGAGGTCTTCGTCCACGGAGCGCTTTGTTACTCCTACTCGGGCAGGTGCCTTTTCAGCAGTTTCGTAAGTGACAGGAGCGGAAATCTGGGAGCCTGTGCCCAGCCCTGCAGGTGGAAGTACGAGCTTCTTGTGGACGGAGAGCCGCAAAAAGAACTGATAAGGGGGGATTATCCGCTAAGCTGTGCCGAGCTTTGCACGCTTCCGGGCCTGGACAAAATCATGGCAAGCGGAGTGGAAAGCCTGAAAATCGAGGGCCGGATGAAGAAGCCCGAATACGTAACCGGCAGTTCGGCAATTTACAAAGAGGCGGTCGAGCGGATCTGCAAAAGCGGGGAAAACCTGGACCTGGAAGAACTCGAGCAGAAAGAAAAGGAACTTGCAAAACTTTTCAGCAGAGGGTTTACCAGGGGTTTCATCCTCGGGGACCGGACGGTCACCCATCTCGAATACGACTCGAACTATGGGGTTTACCTCGGCAAAGTCTCAAAAGTCGTCCGTTCCAAACCCTATGGCCAGATAACTCTCACCCTCCATGAAGAAATCGAAGTAAACGACGGGATCGGGATCCACACCCAGGTCAATACCAAAACCGGGATGCTAGGGTCTATAGTAAACGGCATAATATCGAAAAACGGAAAGCATCTGGAAAGAGCCAGGGAAGGGGAAAAAGTAACCCTTGAAATCAGTTTCAAAACGGGAGAGGTCGTCAACCCCCAGGACGAGGTATTCCTCTCAACCGATAGGAGCTTCCTGGAAGGGCTGCAGGAGATGAAATTAAAACCCCTGCCTGTAAACATTAAGGTCAAAGCCAGGAAAGGCGAGCGGCTTAAGGTCACAGTCGAAAGCCCCGGCGAAAGCCCCGTGGAGTTTGAGGACGAATACGTTGTCCAGCCCTCCCGGAAGTCCCCCACAACTGAAGAGGCTATCAGGAAAGCAATGGAACAGCTCGGAGAGACCCCTTACGATGTAGGGTCCATCGAGATAGAAGCCGATGAAGAAATCTTCATCCCTGTCGGAGCCCTCAAAAGCGCAAGGCGACAGGCTCTTGAATTGCTGCTGGAAAAGTCCACGGGTATACGTAGAAAAGAGCAAAAACACCCGCAGCTTTCGGATCTTGCCCACCTGTGCAAAAATGAAGCCGAAGATTCCGGGGCTGAAGTCTCTATGGCAGAAGTTTCCGGGACCTTCCCCGCAAAGCCCACAGGACCCGAAAGTTCCGCTTTCGCAAATAGCCCGCGGAGCCTGCGCCTGAGTGTCGAGGTAAACAGCCCTGAAGGCCTTTTCCACGCAGTGGACGGGAAGGCAGATATCGTTTATATCCCCATTGAAAGGTTCCATGACCTGAGAGCTCCGGAATACCGGAAGAAACTGAGGTTCCTGCTTAAGAAGGGGCTTGAAATTGTCTTTACCCTCCCGCTGATTGCCCACGACCGGGAAATGGAGGCTCTCGCCCCCCTCCTGAAAGATGTGAAAGAAGCCGGCTTCACCGTCGCATGTTCCGACTTCGGGACCATACAGCTTGCAAAGGAACTGGGAATCCCCTTTGTAGCCCGGAAGGACCTGACTCCTTTTAATTCATTTACCGTCGACACCCTCAAAAAAGCCGGAGCCTACAGGGTAGATCTTTCAAGCGAACTGAACATGAAAGAGGTCCGGGCTGTTTGCGAGGCTCTCGAAGCCTGTGGAAAACCCGAAGAAATCGAGCTTACGGCCCACGGCCGGGAACTCTTGCTCATAACGGAAAACGACCTTCTCAAACCTCTCATTGACCGGAATGTCCTCAAACCCGAAAGCGAAGTTCGGCTCCTCGACCGGCAGGAAAGAAGCTTTCCCGTAAAGCGCTGGGGCACCCGGACCCTGATCTACAATTCGGAGGTCCTTTCCATGCTGGAATACATTAGAGGTCTGAAAGCTAGCGGTGCGGATGTTCTGAGGCTGGACCTCACCCTGAACCACGAAAAGGAAATAAAGGATATCGTCAGGGCATACAGCCTGGCCCTTGAAGGCAAGAAAGGGAAACTGAAATACGCGGATGTGGAGTACAGCACAGGCCATTATTTCCATGGAATTTAAGGGGTTTTCAGGGCGCAGGCTTTCGAACCTTATTTAAATCCGGCATGGGGAGGGGAATCAGTAAAACTTTTCTGGCTGATCCCTGATTGTTTTGATAGTTTATGATTTCTGATTCAAGGGAACCGGAGCAGTTGATAGCCTGGATCTGTTCCAAAATTACCGGAATAGCTGTCTCAAACCTTTTTTGTCACCGTGCGCAGCACGGGCTTTTCCAGGACTGAAAAGAAAAAGCAAATGCTTAATATAAGTATACCTAGCCGAAGGAATGAAATGAGAATTGAGTATATTTGGGTGCCAGGATAGAAAGCGTGAAGTTGGCAATATAAAATTAAAACGTCTTTTTCCAGAATTTTTTGAAAAGACCGGTCGTGCAGGCGCGACCGTTGAGAGATCGGGGACCAGAAAGCCGGTCGTTCCAAAGTTTCTCCGGGGGCTGGAGCAAAAACAAGCCCTGCAGGAAATAAAATATAGCGGATTACTCAGAATTTTGCCTATACCGACACATCCGGAAAAACGAATTTAATTTAACCGGAAAAATGCAGCTATAAAAGTTCAGTTTTTTTCCGCACCCTCCCCTAAGGGGGGCACTGCGTAAACTTTTTAACTAGAGTGAATATTATATTTAGAGGGCTGGCTTCAGAACTTCTCATCGTATCCACAACAAGAACACTGGAGCCGGTTCCCAAAAAAATACTTTTACTTAAATGGCGTTCAATATAATGATCGATTTTGCCCTGAAACCTTTCATCATATTGAAACGTATAAAATACAGAAGAAATGCCCCACTTTCAAAAATGCCTTTTCAAAGTGGGTCTTTGATCAACTACCTGAAAGAACTCACATCTGCGTGCAACAGGTTTTAATCATTTCTTTTGCTCTTTTCTTTTCCCTGCTTTCCTTTCTGTTCCCTCTCTCTTTTTATCAGTCTTTTTCCCCATATAATTCTTAGTTTCCTCTCCTTCTTGCGCCTTCCTTGTCCATGTATTCCTCTTAATTTCCGGACCCTGCTCTTCTTTTTTACCGAACTTATTATATTTTCCTTCCTTAGCGGCGTTCTTAATTTCCGCCCCTATGTCCGATTTCCTTGTCCATGTACTCCTCTTTATTTCCGGCTTCTCCTCTTTCATTTCCTCTTTCCATTCCTCTTCCATATCCTCTTCATCCATTTCAATTCCGAGTTTGGAGCTTACGGAAATTTTGGCTTTCCAGGCATCAGCATAATCCGGCTTGATCTTGAGAGCTCTTTCATAAGCCCTCAGGGCCTCTTCATCTTTATCTACCAGGGCCAGGGCTTCACCTTTATAGAGCCAGGCCTCTGCAAAATCAGGCTTTATTGAGATGGCTTTATTGAAGGTATCCAGGGCTCTTTTTTGCCTGCTGAGCCTGAGGTGGACAAGCCCCTTGCCAACCCAGGTCTTTGCATTGTTCGGGTTTAGTTTGAGGGAGGTATCGTATGCATTTAAGGCTTCCATAAACCGGTCCAGCTTGTAGAGGACAAAAGCCTTACCTTCCCAGACTCTTGCAAGGTTCTGGTTGAGTTTGAGAGCTTCATTATAGGCTTTGAGGGCTTCTTCGTAGCTGCCAAGTTCAGAGAGGACAGTGCCTTTTGCATGCCAGGCACCCGCAATCTTAGGATTGGAAGCAAGAGCTTTTTCACAGGCTGCAAGAGCTTTTTCTTGCTGTCCAAGCCTGCAGAGGACCGAGGTCTTGAGGTTCCAGGTTTTGTCACTCTCCGGTTTTATTTCGAGCACCCAATCAAAAGCCTGCAAGGCTTCTTCCTCTCTCTCGAGCTTTAAGAGCACGAAACCTTTTTCAAAGAAGTATCCGGGGTTTAAAGGTTCGATTTCAAGGGCTTTATTAAGGGCCTTCAGGGAATCTTTATACACGTGGAACCTGAGCAGCACCGCTGCCTTGCCTGCCCATGCGGCTGCATCCTCAGGGTTTTTCGCAAGGGTTTTTTCGTAAGGCTCAAGGGCCTTCTTCAGGCGGCCAGATGCATTATTACCTGTCTGATCCGTCTTACCTGCCTTACCAGTCCTGCCTGCATTTCTTCCTGGATCTTTAGTTCCTGTCTTTCTTTTAGGGTCATTTGTCATAGTATCGGTCCGGCATTATTTTGTAAAAAGCAATCTACCTATATTCAGAAGCAAACCTTCTATATCAAGAAGAAAGTCTTGTATTTTAAGGGGCGGCGCTTCTTTTTTGTAAACGAGATTTCGGCAAACCCCATCTCCCCTGATGAGCAGCAAATTCTCAGAGAAATCTTCTTTCAAACTCATTAATCGTATTTAAAATAATCCTGTAAACCTATTTTAAGTAGCGGCTTTGAGATTTAGATATACACCTGCTGGATATCAATATATGTATGGAAATTTCCATAAGAAGAACTTTGAGGCCAGATGGTAAAATACCGGACATTGAATCTGCCTGTACAAAAAAGCCATGCAAAAAAGCCATGTAAAAAAATAATTAAATGGCATGTTCTCGTGGTGAAGTCCGGGGAAACTCAGGAAAATAGCCCCCGGAAACTTTTGAAATACAAGCCAAATTCAGGTAGCCTGATCAAACTCTCCGTACTTCAATTGCCGGGCAAAACTTTCGGACTCAAAATCACGGGCATGGATGTACAGTCTCTGGGATGCCCGGGTCATCCCTACGTAAAGGAGTTTCTTATCCTGAGCCTTATTAACATTTAATTTATTGACATTCAACAGGACACACACCTTACATTCCAGGCCCTTGGAAGAATGATATGTTGTTATGATTATTTTCCCGGGTACGATGTCTTTTGTTATTATGCTCTTTGACTTGAGGAAAGGATCAAGTTTAAAGTAAAGCCGCTCTGCGGCTGCATGGGTGGGAGCAAGGACAAGCACATCTTCCGGATCATATCTCATATCCAGCAAGACTTTATTCAGGATATCATTGATTACTTCAAAGCCACCTTCAAGAAAGTCGATAAAATTCTCACCGGTCTGCTCGTTTTCGATTCCTTCCCTACCTTCGTAAAATCTCTCGACTTCCTTTTTCATGCTGCCGTCAGACATCAGGAAATCAAGGGCAAGGTCAATGTGGGATTTTCCGGACCTATACGAATGTTTCAGGAGTTTGGACCTCCCTGTTACGTTTACCCCCAGACTTTTCCAGGTGTGTTCGTGAGGATTGTAAATGCTCTGTAAACGGTCCCCGGCCATGAAAAGGTTTTCACTCACCGTCCCGTTGTATTCCTGCTTTTTGCAAAGAACGAGGCAGAGCTTCAACCACTCGTCTCGAAAGTCCTGGTATTCGTCTATGAGAATGGCATCGTATTTCGGCCTGGCTTTTTCGAGGGCTTTTAGGGGGAGTTCCCGGTTCCAGAAATTCGAATTCGCACCCTGGGGAGGAACGATGCCTGCCGTATCCATCGCTAATTTATGGAAAGTGGAAATTGAAATGTTTTCATAATGGAGCCCCATCAGGTGAAGGTCGTTATAAAGGGCCTTGAACCTGTTTTGCATCTTCTTTGCGAGGGAACGGTTGAAAGTTATGATTTTAATTTTCCAGTCCGGGTGCTCCTTGAGGAAAAAAATAGCCCTGGCCAGCAATATTACGGTCTTTCCACTCCCGGGGACCCCGCTTACCATATAATGGCCGTAAGGGATCTTCTTAGCAAACTTTTCCTGCTCGCAATCAAGCGCCTTAATAGTATTCTTTATCTCGTCCAGCTCATTATCAAATTCCAGCAACTCGTGTTGTTTGTGCTGAATTTTGATTTCAGGGAAAAGAAGAGCCCGGATAACCGAAATAATTACTTGACCCGGATAACTGGTTTCCGCGCTGAATAAATCATCTATGGTCAGCTTTTTAAGCCGGTCGGAACCAAGGCACCTTGTAGGAGGCTGAAAAAGAACATCTTTAAGGCCGGAATCATCGATATCCTTCGAGTCCATCCCGGTAAAAACAACTTTAGAGTAAACCTTAAACCTTAATTTCCCCTCCTCATCAAGCAGAAATCTATCTTTTTCAAAAATATCCTTAGCACAATTAAAATAATTATTTGTCTTTGCGACAGGGTTCTCCCCGTTGTTTCCATTCTTAAAAGTAACTTCTACCCTGTTCATTGACTCTATACGGCTCAAAACCCAGTCTTTCACTTCAATAATGCAGACACCTTTGTAGCTGTCAATAAGAATAAAATCAGGATTATACTCCCTCAGCCTGGGCTGGACATATAAGAAACATTCCCTGTCATCCTTATGGTACAGAGCCCTGACCTTATTGACGACTTTTGTTTCCCCATTTGTTAGCTTAAAATAATTGTTTGGAATGACATTCAGAACCATAAAACTTTACCTTTATCTTTCAATTATATTTTTCCAATTAATATGCCGGAACAGATTCGGATATGTATAAGAGTATGCACTAAATGTATAAAAGAAACCTGTTTTATATTTTATTACTTTTGTTTAAAAAAAGAAATGAATACAAAAAATATGTGAAATGGATTAAAAAAATTAAATACTGAGATCAAATGAAACTCTTCCTCCTTACAGTAAGCCCTTTCAACGTAGCGAATAAATATCCGGGCATCTTTGGGCTTATCAGATTTCTATGGTTGAGAACTCACAACCCATTAAACAGTAAAAAATATTGCAGGGGCGCTGCTCTTCCTTACGGGTGTGCTGGCCTTCCTGGGAATCATTACGGCTGAGACTCTGTATCCCGGGTACAGTACGGCGCAGAACATAAAAATAAACGCATATATTATAGTGGCACAATTATATTATGCGTATTGTACAGGTACTCATTCCGAAAGGGAAGCGAGAGCCGGTACTGACCGTGCTTGACGACGAAATGATCGACTATGCGGTGTGGGATGAAACGGGGAGAGGAGAGTTCGAGGCCCTGGTCCAGTTTCCAATACCTCCGATCGGTGTCGAGCCGGTGATGGCCAGGCTGCGTGAAGCGGGAATCAGTGAGAATACTTACACAATCGTCCTGTCACCCGAGACGGTTGTTTCCTCACGTTTAGAAGCATTGAAGAAACGTTATTCCGGACTTCGCATTTCCCGGGAAGAACTTATCGCACGTGCGGAGGATCTCGCACCCGCGACTTCTACTTTTGTTGCTTTTCTTGTTCTAAGCACTGTTATCGCTACGGCAGGGCTGCTGCTTGACTCTGCTGCAACAATCATAGGGGCGATGGTCGTTGCCCCGCTTATGGGCCCGGCAATCTCGACCAGCGTCGGGACTGTCGTCGATGAACGGGAACTCGCCTCCCGGGGGGTAAGACTGCAGGTGATCGGGCTCCTGCTGGCAATAGCGGTTGCTGCCGTGATAGGTTCAATCATGAAGGGAACGCTGCTTTTGCCTCCGGGACTCGATATCCGCGAAGTAGGCCAGATTGCCGAGCGTACCACCCCGAACTTCCTGTCCCTTTTCCTTGCGCTGGGTTCGGGACTTGCAGGCGGCATAAGCATTATGCGGGGCTCCGGGTCTACCCTTGTGGGCGTGGCAATCGCCGTAGCCCTCGTCCCCCCGGCTGCAACATCGGGGCTCGGGCTTGCCTGGGGACTCTACGAAGTGGCGGCAGAAGCGGCTGTGCTGGTGCTCGTAAACCTGCTTGCTATCAACGTATCGGCTCTCATCCTGTTCTGGCTTTCAGGCTTTCGTCCTGCTGAGAAAAAGGCAGTAGGTCGTGCCCGCGCAGCGGTGATCTCACGTACAGCATTCCTCGCCATTTCAATCGCCTTCCTCTCCATAGTTCTCGCTCTTGTCACTTACACCTCCTTCCAGGCCGCTCTGGTTGAACAGGAGGTTAACCAGGAACTGGAGAAAATGTTCAAGGAACCCGAGTATGCAGAAGCAGAATTTATACTGGGGGAGAGCATAGAAGTCGATTATGGGCCCTCAGACTTCCTGTTAGGTGAACCGGTAGATGTGACTTTTTTAGTGGGGTATCAAGCCGGGCAAGAAATTCCCCCGGATATTGGAAGGGTAGCTGACGACCGCCTGAAAGAGGCGACTGGCAAAGAAGTTAAGATCACTCTCGGCTTCATTGTGGCTCAGCAGATCACCGATTAAGCTACGGGGACAGCAGATCAGGAATAACCTGACTCCAGCCTGCCTTACGGCAGTTTCCCGCTTCGTAGAGCTATCCGGGCTGTAAAAGTGTACTGTGTAAAAGTGTACTGTGTAAAAGTGTACTGTGTAAAAAAATATTCTGTGTAAAAAACATTTTCTGTGTAAAAAACATTTTCTGTAAAATCTTACCATAACCCTTTATTAATTTTTACGGGAAATTCCCATCCTTAGTGCTGAGCGTCGTAACCCAAAATGCTCCTCTTTTGCATTCTGATTCGGTTTTTTTTCCGTAGCTTTTGCCATATTTTGCCATAGCTTTTGTAGCAGCAAAGGATTTCTTCTCCAATTTTTCATATATTTGGATAAGTTTGTCTTTATACATTATTTACTGTCTACTATATTTCAAACTAGACGATGAATAAAATAAATATATATATTATAGTAACGCAAATTATATTATGCGTATTGTACAGGTACTCATTCCGGTAGGGAAGCGAGAGCCAGTACTGGCCGTGCTTGACGACGAAAAGATCGACTATGCGGTATGGGATGAAACGGGGAGAGGGGACTTCGAAGCCCTGGTTCAGTTTCCCATACCCCCGATCGGTGTCGAGCCGGTGATGGTCAGGCTGCGTGAAGCGGGAATCGGCGAGAATACATACACGATCGTCCTGTCACCCGAGACTGTTGTTTCCCAACGTATCGGAGCATTGAAGGAACGTTATTCAGGACTTCGAATTTCCCGGGAAGAACTCACCGCACGTGCGGAAGATCTCGCACCCGCAACTTCCACTTTTACTGCTTTTCTTGTTCTAAGCACTATTATCGCTACGGGGGGGCTGCTGCTTGACTCTGCTGCAACAATCATAGGAGCAATGGTCGTAGCCCCGCTCATGGGCCCGGCAATCTCCGCAAGCGTAGGGACGGTCATCAATGATCGGGAACTTGTCTCCCGCGGGGTAAAGCTACAGGTGGGAGGACTACTGCTTGCAATCGCGGTTGCTGCCTTTATAGGTGCAATCATGAAGGGAACGCTACTTTTGCCGCCAGGACTCGATATCCGTGAAATAGGCCAGGTTGCCGAGCGCATAAGCCCTAACTTCCTGTCCCTTTTCCTGGCGCTGGGCTCAGGGCTTGCCGGCAGCATCAGCATTATGCGGGGTTCCGGGTCTACCCTTGTGGGGGTAGCAATTGCAGTGGCTCTTATCCCCCCGGCAGCAACATCGGGGCTCGGACTCGCCTGGGGACTCTACGGTATGGCGACGACAGCGGCTGTGCTGGTGCTCGTAAACCTGCTTGTTATCAACGCATCGGCCCTCATTATGTTCTGGCTTTCAGGCTTTCGCCCTGCTGAGGAAGGGGACGTTGGTCGTGCCCGCGCCGCGGTGATCTCGCGTGCGGCAGTTCTCGGAATTGCGCTTGCCTTCCTCTCTATAGTTCTCGCTCTTGTCACTTACGCCTCCTTCCAGACCGCTCTGGTTGAACAGCAGGTTGAACAGGAGTTGAAGGATATGTTTGAGGAACCCGAATATGTAGAAGCGGGGATTATACGGGGTGAAAATATAGAGATCGACTATGAACCCGCAGACCTCCTGTTAGATAAACCGGTAGGGGTGAGTTTGTTCGTGGGGTATCAAGCAGGGCACGAAATTCCTCCGGATATTGCCAGAATAGCTGACGACCGATTGAAAAAGGCCATCGGCAAAGACGTTGAAGTAACTGTCGGCTTTGTCGTGGCTCAGCAGACCGCCAGATAAGCTTGTAGCTTTAGCTGTAGGGGCAGCCGTTTCCTGGAATACCCGGGCTCCGGCCTGCCTTACGGCAGTTTCCCGCTTTGTAGAGGTATTCTGTGCCGGGGAAAAAATACCTTCTATGGATAGAGCTTTTCATATTCCTGCACCGGCACCCCGGAAAAAAGCCGAAAACAGTCCCAATGCGCAAATAGAATAAATATGCATATAAATACTACTAATTATTACGAAAATTTACAAAAGTGTTAAATACTACCTGGTCGTACAGGTATATGCTCTACCTGGTACAGACACAAATCCACAGATACGCCTCCTGGATTTGTCGAAAGCACCTGAGTTCTGTTTTTGCCCCTGCCTGTGGAAAAGAGCAGGCGGGGGTAGAAGGTGCAAAAAAGGAGCATATGCCTGTAACTGGCTGAACACTGCCTGTAAATGACCTGTCACTGCCTGTAACCAGCGGCCAGAACCATCTTTTTTTCCAGATTTTAATTTTTACGGTGTATCCCACTATTGAAATAGCGGGGATTAGCCCTGCCTTTTTTCTAAATTCAGGCTTTTTTCCGAAAAATATGGACACCGCCAGATACACCTGACAGGAGAATTATTTTCAAAGTTTGTGTAAAAAATGCAAAATGTGTGGCAGAAAAAAAATTTGGATAAATAGGTAACAGGAAACGCATTTCCTGTATGAAAGGGTTTATACTTCCTTTGCAACCCTGAAACCGAGGCTGTTAAAACGCCGGTCCTGTGCCGCAAAAAGCCTCTCAGCCGACCTGCAGCAGCCGGCGTTTCCGTTCCAGCCTCCGCCTCGTCTGACCCTTACAGGCTTTGATATGGCTGCAGAAAGGGAATTTTCCCAGGCTTTTCCATCCGGGGGAGCGTCTTTGTAGCTGATGTGGTACTCGTCCTGTACCCATTCCCCAACGTTTCCGTACATGTCGTAAAAACCCCAGGGGTTGGGCTTTTTCAGGCCCACCGGGTGAGTATTGAGCCCGGAATTTTTAAGGAACCAGGCGTATTCGTAAAGTTCCGGAGCCTCTTCCCCGAAGGAGTAGCCGGTCGTTGTCCCGGCCCTTGCTGCGAATTCCCATTCGGCTTCAGTAGGGAGACGGTAACTGCAAGTGTTTTCTATTCCGTTCAGTTTCCTTAGAAATTCCTGCACCTCTTCCCAGGAGATACTTTCAACAGGGAGCCTGTCTCCCTTAAAAAACGAAGGGTTGTTTCCCATGACCCTCTGCCACTGGGCCTGGGTGACCGGGTATTTGCCCAGGTAAAAGGGCCTTTCGAGCTTCACCCTGTGCACGGGACTCTCCCAGAGCTTCCTGCGCTTTTCCCGGATTGGGGAACCCATGTCAAATTCTCCCTCAGGGACCAGGATGAATTCCATTTCGGCAGAGTTGATAAAATTATCAGGCCAGTTTTTGTCCGTGTTCAGAGTACTCACCGTAGCAGCTTTCAATGCAGCAATTTTCACCGCAGCATTCCTGGCAGCGGCGGATATGGAAGAAGACAGAGGAAGATGAAGTAAACGTGAAGTAAACGTGAAGTAAACGTGAAGTAAACATGAAGTAAACATGAAGTAAACATGAAGTAAACATGAAGTAAATGTAGAGGAACTATGTTAAAGTTCCTTATTCTCTTTATTATTATAGTTTCTTGTCCCTTTTTTTGTATTATTGCAAATAGAACTTTGTTTCCTGCATCGCAAGTCTTGACGATTGTGTCTTTATTTCCCACACCCCCCTTAAACACTCAAACATGTAAAAAATAATAAATATGACTGGACGGATATTTAGTAAGGGGACGAGAAAGTTTTTTAAATAGAAACAAACAAGAAGGCAGGTGCCCGAAAAGTGAGAACGAATGACACAGTCACTGATTGACCTTGCCCTCCTTTCCGAGAGGAGGAAAGACCTTCTCCTTCTCCTGAAAGAAGGCCCGAAGAATATCGATGAAATCAAGGAGTCACTTAGCGTAAACGCCGCTTCGATACAGCCCCATATTAAAAGAATGAAAAATGCCAATCTGATAATCGAAAAAAACAGGTCGTACAGGTTATCGGAAATCGGGGAAATAATAGTTGAAAACATGCAGCACCTCCTGGGTACACTGGAAGTTCTGGAAGAGCATATTGATTACTGGGTAAGCCACGACCTGAGCCCGATCCCTGACTTCCTTCTGGACAGGATTGAAGAGCTGGGCAGGTATGAGATCCTGGAACCCAATGCAGAGCACATGTTTGAGACCCCGGACATATTCCTGGAAAATATAACGAGTTCAAAAAAAATCTGCACCTTCGTTTCTTACTTCCATCCAGAATCCCCCGAACTCTATGCAAGCCTTGCGGAGAAATGTGCGGAACTGACCCTTTGCATGACAGAAATCGTTGCAGAACGCCTTTTTAAGGATTTTCCGCAAGAAGCCGGACATTTGTCAAGGCTGGAAAATTCAAAGCTCCTTATCTGCCGTAAGCCGGTAAAATTACCCTCCATAGTCGTGACAGACCGTTTCATGACCCTCAAGCTTATGGAAAATGACGGAAAATTAAGGGACCAGATACTCCTGTGCTTTGAAGAGGGGGCTTTACGGTGGGGAAAGGAACTTTTCACCCATTACATGGAAATGTCGGAACCGCTGAACGAAAAAGAATTAATGTCAAAAACTTCGGGCTGAAGCAACCGGATTTCCTGCCAATCCTTTCTGAATTTTCAGCCTTCGGAGTCCGTATCCCTCTCAAAATGGCTGCAGTAAACCAGCTGGATCCTTAGCCCCTCAGCATCCATTTCAGGTTCGGCAGGCACATACTCAAACCCGTACCCGTGCCCTATTCTTGCCGTGAAAGCCGCTACAAGGGCGTCCAGGATGTCGTCCCTTGCCACATCCTTTCGCCTGTACCTTGAAATAGCAGTTTCGATAATCTCATCAACAAGAGCCTTATACTCAGAAGTTTCATCAGCTAAAGGCCCGATCTTTTTCAGGATTTTCTCGATCTTTTTCAGGACCTCTTTTCTCTCAAGAAAACCCTCTTCTTTCTTCTTCGAATACTTCATAGGCCTGCCGGCAAAAGCCTGGAAACAGATTTCCGGCCCTGTCTCCCATATTAAGTCCCTGATAGCCACACCCGCACTCACACCCGCACTCTTACCTCTGCTTTCCAGTCTGCTGATAAGGAAACCGTCAACGTCCCGGATTCTGGGGAGAATGTTCCAGGCCTGTTTCGAAATGCGCTTGCCCGTAAGCTTTTCATTGACCTCGCAGGCCTGCAAATAAGTTTCCGCATAAACCGCCTCCCGGCAGGGTACGGGGAAAATGCTGGACTTCCGGGCTTTCAGGATTTTCCGGGCGCCAGGGTCCGAGAGCCTCTCCCCGCGACCCCCGGATTTCAGCCCGATGGGAATGTCGATCAGGATCAGGGGCTCATAAGCTTCGTAATTGCTTTTTAGAAAGTTCCAGAGGGCGGAAAACTCGGGGAAAACACCCGGTTCCCAGCTGCATTTCTCCAAATTGCAGTTGCCCCAATCACATTCATCAAGATCTGACTCTGCCAGAAATACGGCAAACCAGCCCACACTGCAACCATCCACGCCCACAAAGACTTTTTTGTTCATGCTTACAGGTTTTAGGGGATTCCTGTTTAAAGATTTATTCAGGATTTATTCAGGATTTGTGGGAGAGTTTGTGGGAGAGTTTGTGGGAGAGAAATAATTAATTACCAGTGCAAACGTATTCGGGAATCATATCAGATCAGGAAAAAACCCGGTAAAGGGGAGGTAAAATATGAATCTCTGGTTACTCAAAGCCGCAGGCACGTTAGAAGATGAAGAAGCGATGCTGGAAAACAACGTGATAACTATAGGGTGGTCCGAATTTCCGGATTTATCACGTACCGAAAATAAAGCACAGGTAAGACAGTTAATGCTTGAAAAATACCCCGGAATGCAGGAAGAAAGCTGCGAGGCCTGGGCAGGGGAAATTAACTCTTTCATAAAAGAGCTCAGGATAGGGGATTTTGTAGCCGTCCCACTCAAGACCCGGAACGAAGTGATTATCGGGAAGGTTAGAGGAGACTACGAGTACAGGGAAGTCAGCCCCTTTATGAGCCATGTCCGGAATGTGAGGTGGTTGAAAACGCTTCTGAAAGGGGATTTTGAAGAAGAATACGACGTTGACCTGAACTCCCCCGAGACCCTCTTCCAGGTCAGGGCCAGCAAGGAAAAGCTTGCCGGCTTCATGGAAATAAAAAGCCTCGGTGCCCTTCACTACGAACTCGCCCTTGCCCTCGAAGACCTTGAATTATTACGAGAGCAGCTGCAGGAGCTTTTGGCCCGGCTGCTGGAAACAGAGGACCTTTCCAAAGCAAAGCTGATTGCGACAGAGATGGAAGAACTGTTGAGAGAGAAAATAATAGGTTGAAGAAAAAAGAAAAAAGTTGGGTTGATTTCTCAATTTTCTTAATCAAAAAATTAAAAAATCAAACAAATAAAAATATTAAGAAATAAGGTCCTCAAGCTCGAGCTCGAAACCGACAACGGCATAACCGAGTTCGAAGTTGCTGATGACCTCGGGGTGGAATTCCCCGAAAACCCCTATCTTTTTGCCTTTTACGTAGATATCAGCCCTTCTGCCTTCCAGGAAAGCCGGGTCTTCGGATTCTTTTACTTCGTAGTCAAGCATCAGTTCCCGCATGAGGGCGTCCACGACCTCGTAGATTTCCGTGAAGTTTGCCTGTGGGTGGATGGAGACGGCTGCCATGTGCTGTCCGGTTTTTTCGTTGACCACGACTTCTCCGACCTCAAAGATCTTCTGGGGAAGTTCCCGGTGCTGGTTCAGGGAGAGGATTTCTATGAGGTTCGGAAGCAGGGTTGTCCTGATAAGGGTCTGGTCTTCGCTGATGGGATGGAGGACGTAGGTCACGTCGTCGGTCTTTGGCCTGCGCATGTTTTCAAAGTGGACTTTTTCGCTGGTGAGAGTGAAAGGCATTACCTCGTAGTAGCCAAGCCCCACAATTATCTCGTTCAATGCGGAACGCATGAGGGAGATGGGGTGGGATTTTCCAACGGTGTAAGTCTCAGGGACCTTGATCTCGATGTTGCCGTAGCCGAAACCAACTGCTATATCCTCGATAAGGTCGAAGTTGTGCAGGATATCCGCCCTGTAAGCGGGGACCTTTACCTCGATCGTTTCGTCGTCCAGGGCTTTTGCCCCACAGCGCATCTTCTCAAGCTGCTTTACGATCTCTTCCACGGAAAAGTCCATGCCGATAAGGGAGTTTACCTCACTCCGGGTAAGGGTCCTGGTTTCGGGGGAGAGGTCCGGGAGGACCATTTCTTCGCCGTTTGGCCGGATGACCCTGACAAACTCGACCTGTCCGCCGCGCTCGGCAAGGGCTGTGACCACGATGTTCAGGGCCGTGTAGACGGCTTCCCCAAGCCCTGTTACGTCGATGAAAAGCTCGGTTGTGGCTTCGGTAACGCTGGTGAGGGTCCCATTAATGATGGGCGGGAAAGAAAGGACATTGTCCTCGGAGTCAAAGATGATGGGGTATTTTTCAAAGTCCCTGACGAGATGAGCAAAGCGCGTACCTTTGGGGTGCTTTTCCAGGATCTCGGTCATACTCATTTTTTCGGTGTAATCCAGGGGCACGAACTCGAAACCCGGCTCAACGGCGGTGTACCTGAATGGAGGGGTCACGTTCGAAAGGTCGTGCACCCCGATAGAAACTTTTTTCCGGTTCCTGCCAAGCCCCCAGTGCAGGTCTTCTTGCAGGTCCATCAGGGACTTTATGGATTCCGAATTGAACTTAACGCCCCGGACAATAGCACAGCCAAGGAAAGGCCTTATCTTTAAAATCTCCTCGCTGACGGTAATGGAGACCTCATAAGGCTTTGCCCCGTACTCGGGAAGCCCGGTCTCGAGGCCCAGGAAACCCCGCATGGCCCGGGCAACTCCCTCCACGCTGTAGAGGTCCGGCCTGTCCGGGAAGAACTCGATATCAATGGACTCGTCTTCGATCCTTTCAATATCGGCTCCAATCATGGGCACCCTTTCGATGATGGTTTCCTTATCGGTTCCTGTGAGTTTTTCAAGGTCGTCGTAATGCAGGGTTATTATCGGCATGTAGAATTCATCTCGTCTCTAGCTAACTTAACCCCAAAAATAACCAACTTCAGATTTAATGTTTTTGTTCCCCCAGCCCTAAAAGCCTGAAACCTTACCCCTGGGACCTTAAGATGAAAACATGAGAACTTAAGATGAAAACATGAGAACTTAAGATGAAAA
>CBFCWE010000017.1:0-55159 GCA_965601435.1 uncultured Methanosarcina sp. | reverse complement strand
ACAAATATCCTAAACAAATATCCTAAACAAATATCCTAAACAAATATCCTAAACAAATATCCTAAACAAATATCCTAATCACAGATATCCTAATCACAGATATCCTAATCACAATATTCAGGACTTTTATCATGACGGTCGTCGCATTTGCAGAAAAGAACAAAGCAGCAGCCCAGATCGCAAAAATCCTCGGGGAGGGGCAGGTGGACAAGATTTCCATCGAAGGGCTGCCTGCGTACGAATTCAAGTGGAAAGGAGAGGAGTGGTACGTGATGGGGCTTTCGGGGCACATCATGAACTACGACTTCCCGGAGCAGTACAACAAATGGCGCGACGTGGACCCCAGAGTGCTCCTGGGAGTTGATCCGGAAAAATTCGTGACCAGGAAAGAATATGCTGCAGCCGTAAAGAAACTCGCCAGGCGGGCCAGCAAAATAATCCTTGCATGCGACTATGACAGGGAAGGGGAAAACATCGGCTTCGAGGCAAAGACCCTTGCCGAGGAAGTAACGAATGTGCCCGTTTTCAGGGCTCGTTTTTCAGCCCTCTCCCCAAAAGAAGTCCTGAAGGCTTTCGGGAGCCCCATGGAGCCGGACTACAACATGGCAATGGCAGCGGAAGCCCGGCAGATCCTGGACCTGAAAATGGGGGCAGCCTTTACCCGTTTTGTGACCCTTTCCGTGCGGGAACAGGCAAGGACAAAAGACGTGCTTTCCATCGGACCCTGCCAGACACCGACCTGCGGTTTCGTGTACGAGCGGGAAAAGGTGATCCGGGCTTTTGAGGCAAAGGACTTCTGGAAGATCACGGCTCTCTTTGCAGCTAACGGGGGAGAGTTCGAGGGCACCCATAGGGCAGGAAACATCCACGACAAAGAAAAAGCCGCGGAGATCTTCAAGCGCTTGAAAGGCACGAAAACCGCGCTTGTCTCGAAAAAGACAGTGAAAGAAACAAAGACCACCCCCCCTAACCCACTTAACACCACGGAATACCTGAAACGAGCTTCCAAATTTCTGGGGATCAGCCCGGAAGCGGCCCTCGAGGTTGCCGAACAGCTTTACCTTGCAGGGTTTACCAGTTATCCCAGGACCGAGACCAACAAGTACGCCGACGACTTCGATTTCAAGACCATTGTTTCGGACTTTGCGGGGAAAAAGGAGTATCAGCCCTTTGCCGAGTCGATCCTTTCAGGGAAGATCGTCCCGAAAAACGGAACAAAAGACGGGCATGACCATCCTCCGATCCACCCGATCCGGGCGGCTGCCAGAGGCGAGGTCAGCTCAGCCGTTGCCATCCCCCATGCGCCTGAGGTCTACGACCTGATTTCCCGGCACTTCCTGGCAAACCTGATGCCTGCCGCAGTCTTTGAAAAGACCCACCTGCACCTGCTCTTACAGGAAGACCCCTTCGATTCCTCGGGAACAGTGCTGAAAGACGCAGGCTGGCTGGAAGCTTACCCCTTCGAAAACAAGAAGGACAAGCTCCTCCCGTATGTGGAGGAGGGGGAGACCGTGGGCGTAAAAAAGCTCAGAAACACAAAGTCCAAAACAAGCCCCCCGAAAAAGCTGACAGAAGCCGAACTCCTCACGCTCATGGACAAGAACGGGATAGGGACAAAAGCAACTGCCCCCTCCCATATCGAGACCAACAAGAAGCGCGGCTACTTTGAGACCAAAGGGAAGACGGTCTCGATTCTGGACACCGGCTTCACCCTTATGGACGGCCTCTCCCTTTCAGTCCCGATCCTCATCAAGCCCGAGATCAGGGCAAGAATTGAAGCCCTGATCCAGGAAGTGGAAGACGGCAAAAAGGAATTCGATACCTCCCTTGAAGAGGGCACGGCCCTTATCAGAGAGATGTACTCCCAGCTCGAAGCCAAGAAAACGGAACTTACCTCCAGCATCGCGGGCACGATCAAGGATGAAGCCGCTCTGGAAGACAAAAAGAACCTTATAGGAACCTGTCCCGAATGCGGGCATGTGCTGCACATCGTGCAGACGGATTCCGGACGCTTCGTGGGCTGTACCGGATACCCTAACTGCAGGAATTCTTACCCCCTCCCGAAAACCGGAGCCCTGAACCTCCTGCGCTCAAAAGAATGCAAAAAAGAAGGGGGAGTTGCGGTCATGAAAGTGGGGAACAAGTACCACTGGACTGTAGGCATCGGGCCCTGTTTCACCTGCGAACTCGAAAAGGAGTGCTTCCCCCCCGAAATAGTCGGCCCCTGCCCGAAATGCGACGGGAGCATGTTCCTGATAACCCTGAAAGATTCCCGCTTCCTTGGCTGCACGAAACGCTGCGGGTACACCCATTCGGTCCCGAAGACCGGGCGCCTGACCCTGCTCGAAGAGACCTGCAAGAACTGCGGCTGGCGGCTGCTCAGGGTAAAGGAACAGGAAAAAGAAGCAGAGGAGTTCTGTGTGAACAGGCGCTGTGAGGAAGGAAGGAAGTTCTGGAAAAAAAATCTACCCGGACCTGGTGGAGCCCCGGCAAAGGGAACCCCGAAAAGGAGAGTTCTGGCAAAGGAAGCAGCAACAAAAGGAACGACAACAAAAGGCTCAACTTCAAAAGCTTTGCCATCCGGGAAAAAAACTTCAGGGACAGGAGCTTCAAGGGCAGGAAATTCAAGGACAGGAATTGCCGGGAAAGAGAAGAGATAAAGCCTCCGGCTGCTTGCCTGCTTGCCTGTAAAAACAGCTTATGAACAAAGAGTAAAGTGGTCAGAGTGCTTTGCCCGTCTGCAAACACCCTGGATAAAATAAGTGGAAAGAAAATCCTTTCGGATTTTCCTTTTTTATTCAGAAATAAGACCTGAAAGAAGCTTATTCCTCTTCTGCCGGAACAACTTCTTCTGCCGGGACAGCTTCTTCTGCCGGGACAGCTTCTTCTACCGGGGCAGCTTCAGGTTCAGGTACAGCTTCTTCTACCGGAGCAGCTTCAGGTTCAGGTACAGGCTCAGGCACTACTTTGGGTGCAGGAGCTTTGCGAACAGGAGCTGAAGTGACCTCGGTCTTCCTGATCTCGACCCTGCGGAGAGGGTAGATGAACTTGGCCTGCCTGTAGATACCTGCGGAGAGCCTGCCGAGGATTGCTTCCTGCATGAAAGTCTCGAAATCGGACTCTGATGCACGCCTCTTGACGATATTGATCATCAGTTCCCTGATGGCCTTCATCTGACTTGAGCGAGCCCTCTTGATGGTAAAGCAGGTGGGCTTTACACGGATAATGTAGCCGTCTTTTGTCCTTACATCTACGTTGGCATCGATCCTGGAAGTCTGCCTTTTTACGATTGACCTGATGTAGTCGGTGGTGAGCTCGTGCCCGATGAGGGTGGTGTTTGCGATGTCCCCGACAACATTGTTGACCCTGAGCAGAACCTTGGTGTTGTTCTTGGTCATGTCGTTGGTAAGTTCCCCGACCGTGGTTTCAATCTTCCTGCCTATGAGCAGGCTCGGGTCACTTGCCATGGTAAGTCCGATCTGAGCCCTGTTTAAATAAGAAGGTGCTTCGATGTTATACCATTCCTTTGACTTCCAACTGTCAAGTTTTCTCTGTACTTTCTTTCTTGCCAAGTAATTCCTCCGAATTTGATATTGGATTTAATTTGTGTTTATTTCACTTAGTTTGAATTCTGCTGAAATTTATTATATTTACATTGCCAAAAGGCAATGCTCCATATTTCGAATATGGCCCGATAGAGTCGGTTCATTCCCTAAACAATGAGCGTGAACGATATAGCAGGCGAATCCAGCGGCCGGGTAGTTCAGTCCCAAAACCATACGGTCTGCAGGTTCCGGCGGCTTTACGCGCCTGTTCCTTTTGCGAAATCCCAATCCCTGAGTCCAGGGCACCCAGCATGGCCGATCGGCAAGGCCCCCGAAACCCGAAAAGACGATCTGAACGGATCAGAAGTATTCTCAGAAATTTGCGGATTCTAGTTTCTGGCTCCACTATACTTATCATTTCAATATATAAACGAATCGGTCATAAAGCCAGGCCATCACCCTTCACCACAGCGGAAAGTGAACAAAAAAAGAAAAAAATGGTTTTGAAAATAAAAAGAAAGGGTCTGAGGAAAGAAGAAAAGGTATGGAGAAATGGCGTGAAGAAATAGAATGGGAAAAAGTAGGAAAAAAGTAGGGAAGAAGTAGGGAAAAGTAGGAAAGAAGTAGAAAAAAAGTAGGGGAAAAGAGAAAGGGCTTAGAGGAAACGGATGCCCTTTGGCATTTCGCCCACTCTCTTCCTGAACTCTTCAGGCCAGTTCTCCGGGTCAAGCCCTTTCTGGGCAAGGAAGACAGCGGCCCACCTCTCGAGCCCGACGCCCGAGCAGCCGGACCAGAGATCTTCCCCTGACTGCAGCTTCACGTTGAAGCCGGAAGGGTACTTGTCCCCGTTGATGCTCACGTTCTGGAACTCGAGCCATTCCCCGTCCTCGCCGCGGTAGGGCAGACATGCCTCGTAGTCCGTGGTCCCGACAACGTTTCCTTCGGCAAGCCCGAGCAGTCCTTCCTGGGCCATGAACCAGGGAGTAACTTTGGCTTTCCTCCATTCGATGTCAAGGATATCGTTGAAGACGTGCATGTAGCGGTCGTGCAGCTCTTCTGCGGCTGCAATGACCTGGTCTTTGGTGCCCAGCCAGAGGATTTCAATCCTGTGAAACTCGTCCACACGTTCGATCCCGTGAATCCCGCCGCTTTCATACCTGTGGGAGGTCCCTGAGCGGTCAAAGACTCTGATAGGCACCTCGTCATTGGGAAGCGTCTCCCCTGCCACAAAGCCCCAGAAAGGAGGGCACTGGGCATAGCACATGCCGCCTATGGGCTCCCCGATCTTTTCCTTGATGAGGGCTGTTGGCACCTCGTGGGTCACCTTGTAATGGTCGATCACTTCTTCCCAGTACTCAGGGTCCCGGGTTTTTGGGGGGCAGACGTAGTATATTTCGGGATAGACGCCTTTGGCGTGTCCGGACTTCATCCAGACCTCCCAGGGGACGAGCTTGGGGAAAATCATTTCCCTATACCCGAGGGGTTTCAGGAGCTCCTCGTAGACAATCTGTTCAAAAGTACGGAAAATCCGGGTGGACTGCGGCCCGTGGATCCACTGCCCACGGCTGCTCCCCCGCTTGAGCCAGCCTTCTTTCATCATAGCCTGGGTGGGGTCTTCCTTAAAGGGGTGCTCCATGGGTTCCCGCTGCCAGAGCAGATTCCAGTGCTCGGCTTTTGCCCCATACCGGGCAGCCTCGATCTTGTCCTCGAGCAGGGTAAGGATCCTGTCCGGAACCCTGTTCTTCATCTCGGCCTCCCCAACTTCGAGCTGAAGCACAATCCCGCCTTCCACGTTCTCCATCTTCGTAACGTACGGGACCTTAATCTCCTTGAGCTCCTGTTCGGACGGCACCAGGATTGAGAAAGACTCGACCTCGGTTCCCCGGAGACCGATCTTGAACTCCTTCCCGAGGATGCCAGCAAGATTCTTCTTCAGCCTGAGCGCAGCATCGTGTACCCGCACGTATCTGCCGGATTTCAGGGTAAAACTAATCCTGTCTTCTCCGAGCTCCCATTCGGAAATTAACGCTCCCTGCCCTTCGGGCGCCCCTTTCGTGAGGATGGTCTTATTCGCCTCTGTAAAAAACGCAGCAATAGCTCCCAGTGCAGGAGCAGGATCTGCGCTTGTCCTGTAGTAAGCCTTAAGGTTGAACTCTAATTCCAAGGTTTGGGCCTCAATTCTCTTTATTGGTTAATAGGATGATTCTGTCTGATTAATATATTAGTGTAGTAATGATGGATGAAGTTTATAGTTTACTATTTTTTGCGGATTCGTGCTTTGATGGAGTTGGAGGTTTAAAAATGTTTGCGTAATGGGAGAAAGAGGAGATGAAAAGAGCGGAAATGAAGAGGGAAATAAAGAGCAGAAATAAAGAGCAGAAATAAAGAGCGGAAATAAAGAGCGGAAATAAAGAGCAGAAATAAAGAGCGGAAATAGAGGATTCAGGGAAGGCTCAATTCGAATAAATTGCTCGGTAAATCCCACCACAGTTTATACCCACATCTTTTTTGATATTCGGGCAAGACACACCTTGAGTGGGAACAAACATGTAATCAAATTAGCATAAACTTCAAAAACAACTCCCCCTTCACCTCAGCACCCTCTCGTTTGCGGTCAGAATTTCAATTTCAAGATCCCTGAAATCCCGGTCATGGGTCACGAAAATCAGGTCTTTTGCGCGGCAGACTTCTGCAAAAAGCAGGTCGTTGAAGTCATATCTACCCTCTTCGAAGGTGTCCATGATTTCCGGGAGCTTTACGGCTGCGAGGTCAGGGTCACAGGTCAGGGTATTTTTCAGGATTTTCTTCACGTTGTGCGAGATGTCTTCGGCGACAGGCCGGAAGGAAGGAGAGTTTCGAAACTCCTTGTACTTCGCGAATTCCGACTGCTGTTTGAACTCGATCCTGGCAAAGGCGTTGACAAACTCCGAAATAATCATGCAGTTTATGTAGATACTGCCTTCTGAGGCCCGGATCTCTTTCAGAGCCCGGGAATAGACATCCGAGCGCCAGTCAGGGAAACTTATGGGGCCGTAGATATAGAGCCAGATATTCGTATCAAAGAAAAACTTCCTTCCCTCCGAAAAATCGTATTCCTCTACGGAATGGACCTTTGCCGAACGGACTTTTGCCAAAGCAAGCTCTTCGGAATGGGTCTTTAAAGATTGGATCTCTGTGGAGTGGGTTCCTGAAGGATAAGCTTCCGAAGCCTGAACTCCCAGGGGACGGACCTTTGTAACATGGGTTTTTTTACTCATCTTCGCCCCCCATTACTTCCCTGACAACCTTCCTGTAATGATCGGCGTTCCCAAAATAGCATTTTGCCCTCTCTAAAACCCTTCTCAAAATAATTTCATCCCCAGGGCCAATATCCGTGAAAACCAGATTGCTCCTGATAAACTCTTCCGGAAAACTTCCGTAAAGCTGCCCAACCGCAGCGTTCAAAAAAGCCGGGGTCAGGTCTCCTACCTCCGCAAAAGAAAGTTCAACTTTCCTGTTTTCAAGGAAAGCCTCGGAAATTCTGGCATAAACCTTTTGCCCGTCTCCCAGGGCAACGCAGCAGTTGCCTCCGGCAGCCTCAACTGCCTTGATTTTTATAGTTCCCCCCATACAAATCCCCCATCAGACTACTTGAAGTTAAGGTTGGTTCAACTTAAGGTTGATTCAAGTATATTTTACATTTCTAACTCTCCCTTTACTCTGCCTTTTTCTTAAATAGCAGCCACCCCTTCCCCTCTTTCCCGAACTTCGTTTTGATCATAACATAATCCCCCTGAAGCTTTTCTCCTTCAAGTGCGCAAATGAGCTCCTTTTCTTCAAACTTTTTGAGCTCAAAAGTCCCCCTGTCCCAGATTTCAACCTTTCCCGCCCCATAATGCCCTTCCGGTATCTCCCCTTCAAAATCAGCGTATTCCAGGGGATGGTCTTCTGTCTGGATGGCCAGCCTTTTTATTCCGGCCTTTGAGGGCGGCTCTTTAGGAACTGCCCAGCTTTTCAGGACTCCGCCTATTTCCAGGCGGAAATCATAGTGGAGTGTACTGGCATCATGCTTCTGGATTACGAAAATAGGTTTATCCAGATCTTTATTTGAATTTCCCGGCGCAGGTTCAGGAGTCTCTTTGAAATCCCTTTTCTTCCTGTATTCTTCGAGCATAAAGAACCATTAAGAAATACGCTGCCTGAATATAATAGAGTTGTGCGGATGAATCCGGACAAAGGAGTAAGCAAAGCCGGATGAAAACGGAAATGGAGGCGTAATTGTTTACCATAAGCTTGAAAAGCTCACATGCCTGAAAAATACTAATCTAAATTAGTACTAATCCTGATTAGTAATTCCCGGAATCCCGAACCCTGGATTACCTTCTAGCAAGGGCGTAGTCAATATAGACCTGCAAAAACTCCTCGTCGGCCTGCAGGAGCACGGTCTCGAACATGGCGACGTGGATTTTTTCTTCCCTGGCTATGTCCAGAAGGATTTTCCTGATCTCCTCACTCTTTGTGAGGTTTGCCATCTGCTCGTAAATGTTGACAGCGTCCAGTTCGGCAATCATGGCGGCCCTGAGAATTTCCTTGTCGAGGTCTTCAGATCTTGTCTTTTTAAGGTCGGCAATTGTTTCCGAAAGCAAATTTTTCACTCCCCATAAGAGAGTATGGCAGTCAGGGATAAAGGTTTTTTCCGGGAACTTTTCAGGTTCTGACCAAACATCCCGATTTTCAGAGTAAAGATAAGAAGGAAAATGAAAAAAATATTTTAACTTCTATAATGTATACCTTTTTTTATTTACAGGAAACAAATTAAAATAATTTTACGGAAGGATCCACTTTATGGAAGCCCTGGACGAGAAAAAGACTGAAACAAAAAAAACATTGAAATAAAAAAATTGAAAATAAATCCCTTATCCTACATATTAGGCATCTCCTTTCTTTTTTAATTCTACAGGATTTTCTATATTTTTTTACTGGAACTCAGTGCATAGAAACTATTTTATAATTAACTTCACATCATTTTTAACATTATTTTGATTTCTCATATACATATAAATAATTTAAAAGTTATACTAAAAAATTGACTTCAGTTCGTGGATACGCTCAAACTACCCCAACAACCCACCTGTCTGCTAAGTCCGCCCAACACAGCAACCAACCCACCCCGCAAACCCAGGCTATCAATCTAACCTGCCCCACCTGAAAACCCTACTGGAGGCAAAAAAACCTTGAAAAAAACAAAATCAACTCTCCTTTTGCTTGTTATCGCATGCACATTCTTAATGGCCGGCTCGAGTTTTGCCACCGGAACCGAGGGGAGCGCCGAAATTCCCGCAAACAGCACTTTTTCCCCGGAAGCAGCACTAGAAACCGCACCCTTGAACCCCGAATTCGTGGAATACCGGAATATGATGGCCCTTGAAAGCCTTTCAAGAGACGTCGTCAACTCCCGGGGCATCTACGGGAACGGGTACGCAACCGGCCTGGTGCCGGCTCCAGCAGACCTTTCCGAAACGGGGAGAGCCCTGCTATCAGGCCCTGAAATCCCGAAAGCGTATGACCTCCGTGCGGAAGGGGAGGTAACTCCCGTGAAAAACCAGGGGCATGCAGGCAGCTGCTGGGCATTTGCAAGCCTGGCTTCCCTTGAATCCGGGCTCCTGAGGGCGGGAGGGGAAAACCGGGACTTTTCCGAAAACAACATGAAAAACTTGCTCTCTTACAGCTATCCCGAAGGTTTTGACCTGGCCCACGACGCAGGAGGAAACCGTTACATGTCCACGGCTTACCTTGCCCGCTGGACCGGGCCCGTAAACGAGTCCGACGACCTTTACAATGACATATCGGACAATTCCCCAATGGGACTGCCTGTGCAAAAGCACGTCCAGGAAGTATTGTTCCTGCCGGAAAGGAGCGGACCCCTGGACAATGCACAGCTCAAGAGGGCGCTTCTGAATTACGGGGCCGTGTATTCGACAATGTACGCGGACACTTCCAATTACTACCTTGCAGGCAATTACAGCTACTACTATCCGGGAATAAGGAGCGCAAACCATGCAATAACAATTATCGGATGGGACGATTCCTTCAACATGACGTGTTTTTCCCCGCAGCCTCCCGGAGACGGAGCGTTCATAATCAAAAACAGCTGGGGAACGGGCTGGGGAGAAGCAGGATACTTCTACATTTCCTATTATGACACCCGGCTTGGATACGATGAAAACGCCGTCTTCCTCTCCGAGGCTTCTGGCAACTACGATTACACTTACCAGTACGACCCCTTCGGCTGGGTCAGCCAGATGAGATACGAGGACAGCACTTCCTGGGGAGCCAATGTCTTTAGCGCGAGGGGTAACGATACCCTGGAAGCGGTGAGTTTCTATACCACGGACTCGAACACGAGTTATGAGGTATACGTATACAAAAACCCGGATTCAGGGCCCATAAATTCAACGGCTCCCGAACTCCATGAAAACGGGGAGTTTACCTTCCCGGGCTACCATACCCATGTGCTCAGCACCCCCGTAACCCTCAGTTCGGGACAGGCCTTTTCAGTAGCAATAAAATTCAGCAACCCCGAATATTCATATCCCCTTGCCTACGAATATCCGGAACCCGGCTGGAGCAGCAAAGCCAGAGCTTCCACAGGGCAAAGTTACACCAGTCAGGACGGGGAGACCTGGGAAGACCTTACCAGCCTCTACAGTAACGCAAACCTCTGCATCAAAGCCTTCAGCACCGCCAATGACCTCCCTAAAGCCGGTTTTTCCGCAAACGTCAGAGCCGGGGTCCCCCCTCTTACAGTCCGGTTCACGGACCTCTCCGAAAACGCCTTTTTCTGGGAATGGGATACGGACGGAGACGGGACAGTTGATTATACGGCCCGGAACCCGGTGCACAGCTACGAACTCTACGGGACTTATAACGTCACCCTGAATGTGAACAACAGGAACGGGGAAAGCGCAGAAACAAAAACAGCTTACATCAGCGTAGAACCTCTTTCAATTTCCGGCACCCTTCCCGCAGGAGATGTCGAGGGCTTCGAAGACGAGGCAGTGGAATTCAGCATAAGCACAAACTACCCCTGCACGATAAGCTGGTACCTGAACGAGGAGGAAATAGAATCCAGGGCAGGGATTTCCGAAAGTTTATACCCGGACAGCACGGCAGCGCCGGGAGTTTATAACGTGACCGCAACTGCCGAAGAAGGATACGAAAGCCATCAGGAATCCTGGAACTGGACCGTCAGCGACTGGAACCCCTGGGACAACCCCGGCTCAAAGGAAGGGACAAACGTCACGACCGGAGAACTCCAGGAATCGATACACTGCTACTTAAACGGGCTGGAGTTTCCGGAAAGCGGGGCAAAGTCTACAGATGAGAGACTCGGGCAACTGGTCAGGATTTGGCTTGAAGAGTGAACCTGAAAGATGAAAAAGTCAGGGCGGAACAAATCAAAGTAAAAAAAGTAAAAAAGATTGAAAAACAGGGATAGAGAAAATAGTAGAGCTGAGAAGCAGATATTTCACTTTCCGGAAACTTATTTTTCCATCTCCAGCGCTTTTCCTACTCCTTCCCCTATTTTCAAGTTCATCAGGAAATCATCAACAGTCGCAAGAAGGGACCCTATTTTTTCCGACCGGAAGTGGACAGCTACCCGCTTATCACTTATTTCGCTTCCCATACTCCTCAGGTTGTCCGGGGAAAGAGCTTCCAGAATCCTTTTAGCAAATTCCTTTTTTTCGGGGTCCGGAAATTCGATGGTTCCAGTAATTTTCATAAGCGTTTCTCCAGTCGTTTTTCATATAAATAATTCGCTGTATTTCTTTCGTTCTTTCTTTCGTTCTTCCTTTCTCTTTTTACATTCGGCTTCTGCCATTACTTCTTAACTTTTCCCCTGGCCTGGAGCTGCTCCCCGAGAATCTTGTCCGCGATGCCCAGAAACTCCTCGGCAGTTCCGAGGGGTATGGAAGCCCCGGAGGCAACACTGTGTCCACCGCCATTTCCCCCGACTGCGCCAGCTGCTTCCCGCAGGGCAAAGGAAAGGTCAAGACCCCGGGAAACGAGTTCTCGTGTACCCCTACCCGAGACTTTCAGGATGCCTTCGGACTCGTTTACGCAGATGAAGGGGAGTTCGGGATGGAGGTAGCGAACCACCGTGCTTGCCAGGGTCCCGGTGGAAAGCGCGTCCACGGTGTTGAGGTACCAGAGGTTTTCCCCCTTGCGGATTTTTTCAATTTCTTCCCTGATAGCAAGAGCAAGGTTTTGCTGGTGCTCCCTGGAAAGAGCAAGGGCTTCTTTTAGGACACCCGGGTCCTTCATACAAAGCCCGACAGCGAGCCCGTAGACTTTCATTTTTCCGCAGGTGTTGAGGATGGAGATGAAGTCATAGACATTTGGCACAAGTTCCCGGTTCAGGATATAGATGTCCCCGATAACGGCTTCCACGGCTTCCGGACTTGCCTGCCTTGCAAGTTTCAGGGCAACGGCATTGACCAGTTTCGAGACCCCTTCTTCAGGAAGCTCCTCGATCCGGCCGGAAAGCCCGAGCCCGCCAAGGAATTCCCTGACCTTTTCCGGGTCCCCTGTTATGTCCAGGAAAGGTTCGGTGCTGTAAGTCAGCACTTCGGCAAGGTCCCCATCTCCCACTTTCAGCCCTTTCCGGATGGATACGACCCCTACCTTCAGGGCCTCGTCCAAGATAAAAGCGTTCGCGCTCCGGAAAAGCTGCTTGTCCCCGACTGCCCCGGCAATTGCCAGACCTGCCAGGTCCGTGTTTTCGGAACCCATTTCCCTTGCAACCAGGTAGCATGTGCCGGAAGCCGAGATGTCTGTTGCCCCGTCGATCCCCACTGTATGCGCGTTTACAACGACCTTTGCCGGGGACTCCCCTACAGGCTTGTGGTGGTCAAGCACAACAACATCAGCCGCTACCTTCCCTACCAGGTCAGAATACCCGCTGCCCATATCACAAAAGATAACAAGGTCCCCTGGAGAAGTACTCCCGTTAACCTCCTCAATCACTGCCTCATCAAGCCTTCCGGCTATAGAAAGCTGGAAACGGATGCCAGCCCGGAGCAAAGCCTGGGCCATGATCCCTGCCGAGGTCAGCCCATCCGCATCGTTATGCGAGATCAGGCGCACAAACTGGTATTTCAGGATCCTCTCAGCCGCATTTTTTGCAAGGTTTATCAGTTTTTCAACTTCGCTCAAAATCCATCACTCGTAAATTTAGTAGTAAAATAAGGAAACAAAATTAAATAATTTACCTGAAAAAGCCTCACGTCAAATGTCGCTCTAACATCGGACGTCATTTTATACAGCCTTGATATTATAAAACACAATACCTTTCTTAACAGGCAGACCTGCAAGGAGATTATAACCAGAATATACAGCAGGAACAGCAGGAACAGCAAAAAACTACAGCCAGAGATACAGCAGAACATACAAAAAGATATTACAGCCAGGGTCCGGAAAGAATCGTAGCAATGCAACCTTTTTCCAGATCGAAAAACCTCCCTGGTCAAACAGAATCATTTAAGGGTCAAATTAATTAATGAGAAAATGTATATTGCATAATGCTGGCGGGGCGCCTCGCATGCTTCGGACATCAGTAGTGTAGCGGTCATCACCGGGCGTTGCCAACGCTCGAACCCGGGTTCGAATCCCGGCTGGTGTATACCTAATTTTCCAGACATTTTTCACTTTACTTTCTGACCCCGGTTTTCCGACATTTTTCACTTTAGTTCCCAGACATATTTCACTTTATTTTCCGACATTTTTTTAGTTATCCCCCTTTAACTCCAAGTTTTTGAACTCACAAAGCTAAATAAGGAAAGCCGCCAATTTAAGTTTAAGAACCATTTTTTTTCACAATTAACCGGGGAGTGGATAGCATTAAGTATACTTTTCAGGATTCAACCGAGTTTCCGGTACAGAGGGATTTCATCCAGGACCTGCAGGACTTCCTGAGGATTTCGGAAGAGGTCATCCCTCTTGAAAGATCGGCAATCAGAACAAAAGAAGAGAACAGGGTAGGAACCGCAATTCTGGAGAAAAGAATCCGGGAGATAGATGAGTTCCAGATAGAAGTGACAGGTTATCTTGAGAAACTAACCAAGGAAGTCGATTCGGAGGACATTCTGGAAATCAAGAACAAGATGCTTGAAACCTTTGACGCGACTGCTTCCGGGAAAAAGGACGAAAATCTGGAAGAACTTGAGAAGGAGACAAGGATTACCAGAAATGAAATCCAGCAACTGGAAACGAAGATGCTTTCGATCCTTAGTCCCTTTTTCGAAGCCGGGATTTATGAGGCAAAGCACGCTTATTCTGCTGCCGTGGAGGAGAAAAAGCTGACCGGAACGCAGGTAAGTTCCATTGACAGCATGCAGTACGAATACGACCTGACTTTTGCAAAGGATATGATAAAGGTCGGGGATCTGCAAGAACTCACCCTGCCGATCTGGGTAAAGGCAGGAATCCTGCATAAGGAAGACAAAATAAAAAAGCTCGATGTTTCCGATTTCCACATCATATCGGTCGAATATGAAGGAAATAGCCTCAGTACCGTGTTCGAAGATAAAGACGGCGAACACCGCATCACAATTTCGGCAGACGAGATGGCCTACCTGATTCTGCACGGGGACTATGAAATAAGCGGAGATGAAGAACTGGCAGCTTCCATAGACATGGATTCCATCTATGAACTGATAAAAAAGCTCAAAAAGTTTTTCAACGAATCCGTAGAGTCCAGAAAACTCAGGCGTGTCCTGCTGGAAGGCAAAAACGTAATGGACGAAAACAGGGTCCTGGACTGCCTCATGCTCATTGCCGGGATATACGGAAAACTAACCAGGGAATGTGTTGAGAGAGGCTACACCAAAGGCGAGATTAGCATCAAGATCGAAGAACCCGGGGGGATCAGGACCGAAAAGTACCTTTCAAGTCCGGAACTCCTGAGCCGGCTCTCGGACATCGGAAGCGAAGGGCTGGAACTTGCAGGAATTCTGGGGATAACAGAGACCTGAGCCGGGAAGTTGAAACAGAGATCTGATCCAAATAGCTGAACCGAATAGCTAAACCGGCTAACAAAAACAGGAATCTGAAAAACGACCTTGAAAAGTAATCTTAAGCATCTGTTCAGTTCCAACTCTCAACAGCGGGATCAGTTCATTCTCATTCAAAAGAGTTCGAAGTATGAAGTGCCCATTTTTCATTATTTTTAGATTTCATTTCTCGGATTTTTCATTTATCTGAGTTCTAATTTATCTGATTTTTCATTCCTCTTCGCACTCATTACAGCTTCCAAGCTCTTCATAACCCCTCGCCCCGTCCGGCAAAAAAGGAGCTGCCAGAAGCACTGAAAAGAGTAAAAAGAAGGTGCCCAGCGTTCTGGATCCTGCCTCGACAGTGGCGTAAAACATGAGAATAAACACTACAAACCAGAAAATAAAGCTCAACTGAAAAGCAATTTTTACCTTGTGAACATAGTCCGTGCTCTCGCTCAAAATAGTCCCCCCTTAAATGCCCCAGATAATATAGTTCTCGTTAGAATAAGTAAATTATTATTTTAAAAATATAAATAAGTTGAAGAGGGATGACAAAAAAGAGATTGAAAAGAGATTGAAAAGAGATTGAAAAGAGATTGAAAAGAGATTGAAAAGAGAAAAAGGAGACGAAAAAGGAGACGAAAAAGAGACGCAAGAAAAGAGCCTGGAGTTCAGAACTCTATATATTTGAGGAACTTTTTTCCGTCCTTTACCCTGCTTACAAAATCTTCTTCATCGGCATAGGGCAGCCCGGCAGCAACAGCATTCGAAGCTTTCTTGCCGAGCCCGGGAAGTTCCCTGATAAGGGCAGGGGAAGCGGAATTAATCGACAGGGGATGAGGAATTCCGGTAATGGAGCGCATACCGTGTCCGGTAACGGTTACGTCAGTGAACTTCCGGAAGGGCAGGGAAGCGGGAATTCCGACCAGCAGTGGATAAGAGCCAAGCTGCCTTCCGAAAGTGATTCCGTTTTCGTGCACCTCACACATGACATCCTTCAGCACCGTGCCTTCGGGAACGACGCGGCGGAGCATGGGGAGGTCGATGTTTTTCCGGACCTGATCCTTGTATTTCAGGAAGAGTTTCTTGTGCTTTCCGGCAGCTTCGTCTTTTCCGTACATGGGAGTGTCAGGGAAGGCCATGACCTGCCGGATGTTGATCCTGCGGAGCATCAGGCCGGAATCCAGCACCTGCTGGAGGAAGTCATAGTTCAGCTGGAATGTCTTTTTTGTCTCCCCCATGAGTCCGTGTACGAAGTTCAGGCCTGGCAGGAGTTCCGGAAGCCCGTTTGCCCCGCGGACGACGCCCAGGTCGTTTACGAGTTTGATGGCTTCGAAGACCTCTTCGGGGCTGGCTTTCAGGGAGTTTGCCCGGATCACCTGCGGGTCCGCACTTTCCATGCCAAAAGCAGCCACGTCCCCGGGAGTGTGGTATTTGATGATCGTCTTAATTATCTGCGCGGCTTCTTCAGGGTAAGTTGCGATAGTTATCGGGTTTGCGTTGTCCAGGTGGAGCACGGAAAGTTCCGGAGCGGCATTCCTTATCCCCCTGTAGAGCCTCTCAAGCACTGCGGGATCGGGTTTCGGGACCGGGCCACCTGCATCGGTGCCGTGGTAGGAAAGGAGATCGGGCTGCCTTCCAATCCTGAAATAGCGGGCTCCATGGGAATATAAGGCCGAGACTTCAAAGACCACGTCCTCCACTGGGCGGTAGTCCGAAGCCCCGTAGAACGGTTCGGTGCAAAAAGAACAATGAATGGTCCGGCCGCAGCCCCTGTAGGTTTCGAGTTCGCACATGCAGTAAGGATAATCAGGGTGCTGCCGGAGAAGAAAAGCTCCCAGCGGTGCCCAGCGCCCGATTTCGGAGGTCGTCCTGAGGCGGTGTCCCACGGTTTCCGGGGCTTTCAGTTTAATGCCCGGCTGCTTTCCCAAACTGATTCCATTACTGTCTTTACTGTCTTTAATACATTCACTGCCCTCAAAAAGGTCAAAGACAAAAGCCTCAATGTCCATTTCCGCAAGCACGGCACCTTCAAGGCTGATCCCGCTGCCCAGGCCTTTTGCAGCTTTTCCGCCTTCCCCGCTGAAACCAAGCCGGATCGGGCCGCCTATGACTTTTACCCCTGTTGAGCTCCGGAAGATGGTTTCAATTTCCCCGGGGGAGATGGGCGTGGCCCGGAGGTATTTTCCCGGAACGGTCATGCCTGCAATCACGATTACGAGTTCTGCTTTCCCGATCAGTTCCCCGGCCCCCGGCGGGTTTTCCCGCAGGCGGTCGATTGTCAGGTAGTGGATATCGGTTTCGGAGAGCCCGCACTCCCGGAGGGCGCCTGCTATGTACCGGGGGTAGGGGGAGAAGTAAGGAGGAACCCCGAGGCAGGCGGGTTCGTCTACATAGCCGTCAATGATAAGTGCTTTCATGGAAGTCCTCTTTTGAGTCCTCTTTTGAGTCCTCTTTTATGATGGAAGGAATTCAAAGTGGAATTTAGGTGGAATTCAGGTGGATTAGATAGAGGTGATAGATATATATTGTAAGTATATTGTAAGGTCGATTTTGAAACAATATAAAAGGGATATTAAAAGCTGAATGAGATATTAAAAACGTTATGAAAACAGTATTAAAACTGAATTGTATTAAAACGAAGAAAACAAAGCAAACAGGATTAGAAAAGCTAATTAGAATAAGTTAAAGTAATGGGGCCGGGACCGAGAATCGAACTCGGATCGTAGCCTCCACAGGGCTACAGGATGACCGCTACCCTACCCCGGCCACGCAGGATTGGGTGCTCAGGCTTGAGCAACCTATAGAAGGAGTTTTTTTATATAAAGTTTTTGCCGGAAAGGACAGGAGAGACCCCTTAAGGGAGGGGATATTCTGCTTCCCGGCGGCTTAAGACGGGGAAACTTGCTTTTCCGGCCCGCTTTCAGAGTTCTTTGAGGCGGTCAAGGGCAAGTTTTGCGGCTTTTTCCCCGGAAAGGAGCATGCCTCCGAAGACCGGACCCATCCGCGGGGCGCGGGTTGCGGCACTTGCAGCCATGCCAGCTACGATCAGCCCGGGATAGATTTCCTGGGTGGCTTCAACAACAAGTTTTTCTCCGATCTCGGCCCACATGGGTTTTTCCCCGATCTGCCCGAATTCCCCGATTTTTGCATTGGGGATTTTCCTCAGGATAGTGTTGCAGACCACGGCGTCGTGCCCGGTCCCGTCGACCACGAGCTTTGTGCGGATCATGAGGGGGTCGACGTGCAGGCGGTTGGTGGTTACAGGGCTCCAGTTGATGACGATGCCTACGACCCGGTCGTTTTCCCTTATCATGACATCCTCGAAACTGACCAGGTTGAAAATCTCAGCCCCAGCAGAGGTGGCTCCGCTGATCAGCTTCCCGACAGATTCCACGGAGTTTGCAATGTAGTAGCCGGATTCATATTCCTTATACCGGATCCCGAAGTCGTCCAGGATACGGGTGGCTTCCTCCTGTACAACGATGCGGGGAAACATCATGCCGCCAGCCCACATGCCGCCGCCGAGGGAGAGTTTCTGCTCGTATAAGGCGACTTTTACCCCGGCTTCAGCCAGGTACTTTGCAGCCACCAGGTTTGCAGGGCCTCCTCCTACCAGGGCCACGTCGATGTCCGTGTATTCAAGGAAAGTTTTTGAGTACTCTTCAACAATTGCGCGTGTTATGATGACTTCGTCAAGTTCCATGTTAATCTCTCATCAGGAGTTTTTAGGATTGGAAATTTGCAGGTAAACAAACCCGGATCCTGCAAAAAAACAACCCCGTTTTGTAAACCTTTTTTCGTGATAATCGGAATTTACATTTCCATAACAGGCATTGGACTTAAACTTATTGGGATCAGGGGATAAAGAGGAAAAGGGAGCAGGAATTCCCGGAAAGAAATAGAGGGAATCTTCCCTTACAATGATAGAAAATGGCGGACAATAAAGGCCAGATCAACAGTTTTACAGAAAATTTTGCGGATATTTTGTGGACAACTTTTTGGACATTTTATAGACATTTTATAGACATTTTATAGACATTTTATAGACATTTCACGGACAATTTCCCCGGATTTATACGGGTTTTGTTGTCCATACTTCTTCAAAAATGTTCCCGGAACTCCGTTAATGTCATATACGGAAAAGGAGATTACTCTCAACAGTTCCAAAAGGAAGTTAAATTTACTGAAAAAGCCGTAAAGGAGATTATTCAGCAAATCCCTGCGGTCATAAGCTTTTTCGATCAAGCTAATTCAAAAGTATCATTAAACACTTTTTTAAGGTGATTAGATGGGAAAGACAATTGCAGAAAAAATAATAGGTGAACACGCAGGCAAGGAAGTTTCCGCCGGCGACATTGTGGTCGCTGCGGTGGACGTTGCCGCGGTTCAGGACGGGACCGGGCCCCTGGCTGTCCAGCAGCTCGAGAAGATGGGCCTTGTCCAGGCTAAAAACCCCGAAAGGACTGTCCTTTTCATTGACCACGCAGCTCCAAGCCCTCACAAGGACCTTTCCAACGCCCACAAGATCCTGAGGGGCTTTGCAAAGAAGACCGGCGTGGACCTTTCCGAAGTCGGGACCGGCGTCTGCCACCAGCGCCTGGTTGAAGACTACGTGAACCCGGGAGACATCCTTATCGGGGCAGACTCCCACACCTGCACCTCCGGAGCCCTCGGCGCTTTTGCCACAGGCATGGGTTCAACCGACGTTGCAGTCGGAATCGCGCTTGGGAAGACCTGGCTCCGTGTGCCTGAGACAATCAGGATCAACGTGACCGGGGAATTTAAGGAAGGCGTCTGCGCAAAAGACCTCATCCTCTACCTGATCGGCAAGATCACCGCTGACGGCGCTACCTACAAGGCTCTTGAATTCGGCGGCGAGACCATCGAGAAGATGGCAATGTCCGACCGCTTCACCCTCTCCAACATGGCAGTCGAAGCCGGCGCCAAGACCGGCCTTATAGCATCCGACGCCACCACCAGGGCTTTCCTGGAATCCCGAGGGCGAGGAGATAAGTTCAGGGAAATTGCCCCTGACGAGGACGCCGTCTACGAAGAAGTAATCGAGATCGACGCCTCCAACCTCGAACCCATGGTCTCAGCCCCCCACACCGTTGACAACACCAGCACCGCAGCCGGGCTTGCAGGCACAAAGATCGACCAGGTCTTTATAGGAACCTGTACCAACGGCAGGATCGAGGACCTTGCAATCGCAGCCAAAATTTTAGAGGGGAAACAGCGCCACCCGGACACCCGCCTGATCGTCGTTCCCGCCTCAAAAGACGTCTACCTTGACGCAATCGCAGCCGGCTACATCGAGACCTTCATCAAAGCCGGAGCCGCAGTCATGGCTCCCGGATGCGGACCCTGCGTGGGCGTGCACCAGGGCATCCTCGGCGACGGGGAAGTCTGCCTCTCCACCCAGAACAGGAACTTCCAGGGCAGGATGGGCAACACCGAAGGCTTAATCTACCTCTCATCCCCCGCAACAGCCGCCGTCTCGGCTATAAAAGGCGAAATAACCGACCCCAGGGAGGTGCTCTAAATGGCAGAAGAAATGCAAAACAACCTGAAAGGCAAAGCCTGGAAATTCGGAGACGACATCAGCACGGACCACATCGCCCCCGGCCGCCTCTTCCACCTCCGGACCAACCTTCCTGAACTCGCCAAACATGTCTTAGAAGACGCCGACCCCGAGTTCCCGAACAAAGTCCAGAAAGGCGACTTCGTAGTAGGCGGACGCAACTTCGGCCTCGGCTCCAGCCGCGAACACGCCCCAACGATCATCAAAATCTCCGGCGTAGGCGCAGTCCTTGCCAAGTCCTTCGCAAGAATCTTCTTCAGAAACGCCATCAACGTCGGCCTCCCAGTCCTAATCTGCGACACCGACCAGATCGACCCCGAAGACGACCTGGAGATCGACCTTTCCACAGGCGTCATCAAGGACGTGACAAAAGGCATCGAACTTACCTTCACCCCCCTCCCTGATGTCATGATTACGATCCTGAACGACGGCGGGCTTGCTGCACATATCAGTAAGTACGGAGACTTTAAGTTAGAGTGAAAAAGCGGCTTTTACGGCCGTTACTTCTTTTTCTTTTTTTGAGGGGATTTTTGCTGGTGAGCGGAGGCTTTTGGTTAATTTGAGAATGGGAAACGTGAACTACAGTCCTTACATAAAAATTAACACTTTCTAAAATAAGCAGATGAATTTAATTAGTGTTTAAAGGTGTGATTATTAGTGAGTTTACTGTAAACGGAACACAATTGCTGATATAGGACTTTAAAAAATATCTGGGAATTAATAGTGTAATTTATGAAGCTTAGACATTAATGTAAGCACTATAAGATAAAAATAGAAAGGTTATAATATGTTTACTCTTACGATATTAAATGGCAAATGATTGTGCTAAGAGATCCATTATTTGTTAAAGGAGTATTAAGTTTTGCAAGTACATTATACAAAATTAGACAAGATTTTTGGTATTAGAGGATGGGGGTTAATATTATACGGAACCCTGCCATCAAATTTAGCACTACTTGGAGCTTTGAATGTGGAAATAGCCCAAATAGACAAACTATCTCCTATTCTTATTTTGCTAGCCAGTATTTTGCCTATCTATACTATTTTTATACTGATAAGGGATTTACAAAAAAAATGGTATCTATCAGAGGATTATCTAAAGTTTCGAAGCGTTACAATCACTACAATAATTATTTTGCTAGCAACGATAATTAGCATGATTTCAGGAATAATCCACGGAAGATATGTTTTCACAATAACAAATAGTTTCGATTTTAGTTCATGGACAGCAGTAACAGAATCTTTCATAATGGCAGTTATCAGCCTTGTTATATCATCAACCTTTTTTGTGACAACTATTTCTAAAGAAACGGATCTGCCAGGACTTCCACCTACATATTTCGTTAACTTAATTGAAAAGTTACATGAAGACATGATGCAAATTAAGAGTAGCAAAATCTGGAATGACTCGTTTCTTACAAATGAAGATTATGACAAAATAATCATTAAAGCAACGGCAATTAAAACTAATCTAAAAAAGATTACTGTTTCAAGAGGAAACCACATCGCGAAAAAGTCACTTCAACAAACGTATAATGACGTGGTCAACCTGATTAGTGTAATTGAAGAAATAAAAGAAGCTAGTGATAATTCAACAAAACAATATACATGGGAAATTTACTTTGATACACCGAAAACTCCAGATCAAAAAAATCGTCTTCTTCGCAATAAGGAAAAAGCCAAGTCAATAGAAAACCTAAGGAAACTAAATTTGGGGGACTGATATATTGGTTCAAAATATCATTTATTACACTGTTATCTCACTAACTAAAGACCAAGCTGATGAGGTATTATGCCACCTGAAAAAAGAACTGATTGAAAAACAGGCTATGAAAAAAGAGAAAGAAGAAAAGAAAGAGGATACAAAAAATATATTGGAAGATATAAAGGTTATCGGAAGTTTAGTTCACTGGCTTGAAAATAAAAAAGATATAATTTATGGTGATTTACCAGATGATTGGAAACCATTTGGAAATAATAAAATTACGGATATTGTAGAACAAGGAACAGACCGCTATAAGTCAGATATGAAATTAATTCCCCTACTTAATGAAGAATGTACAAACATAAGAATACTCAAGCGTGTGCAGGTATTTTTTATAGATATATTTGCAATGTATACATACAAATATAAAATGTTGGCTACACGTCTTGATTTCTCGTGTTATAATTCAAGACTAAGAAACTGTTGCTTCTTGATTAATTATGAATTACCTTTTGAAGGACAAAATCATTTGGAAAAAATATTCCAAGAATTTTGGCCTTCTGTTTCTGATGAGTATAAAGAAGGTTGTCTGCATCGCGTGGTATTGAGAACAGAAGACCTCGAAAACTTTAAGAATCAACTAAAAAATCATTTACCTACGCTCGATATACCTCATCCTCTTGCCTTCGATTCCGTGGGAAGCTTTTTGGGTAATGATAAAACAATCCCAAAGTTGGGGGGTGATGAGTAATGGAAAACGGAACATCTAAAATAGTAACTTTTTATTCATACAAAGGTGGCGTGGGAAGAAGTATGGCTGTAGCTAATGTTTCTTGGCTGCTAGCTAAAAGATATGGTTATAAAGTTTTAGCGATTGATTGGGATTTGGAGGCTCCAGGTTTACATAGATTCTTTGAAATTGAAGAAAAAGAGATTGATAATGGATTAATTGACCTTTTTTATGATTATAAAGAATTGTTAAAGGAAGAAAATTTCAAGATAGAAGATGGATTTTTAAATATAAATAAATATGTCAAGCATCTAAAAACTGATTTTTCGCAAGGTTCTATTTCATTCATCCCTGCTGGAAAATTTGACAGATCTTACTCGGCAAGAGTTAACAATTTAGACTGGAATAATTTATATGATAATTGGCACGGTTTCGGATTTATTGAATACTTTAAAAAACAATTGAAAAAAGAATTTGACTTTATACTCGTTGATAGTAGAACTGGTATTTCGGATACTGGAGGAATATGTACATTACAAGTTCCTGATGCAGTAGTTATCTTATTTTCATTAAATGAACAGAATATATCAGGAACTGAGATGATTATTGAAAGTATATTGAAGAAATCACCTGAATTCAAGGGAGAAACTACACCTCCAAAATTGATAATAGTTCCTTCTAGGATTGAAAAATTCCTTGAAATAAAAACAAAAGACGAATGGGAGATTAAAGCTGCCGAACGTTTTAAAAAATATCTCCCGAAAAATGAAGACTCAACAATGTACATGAAAAAGAAGGCTATTCCTTATGTCGGGTACTACAGTTATGGTGAAAAAATTGCGGTAAAAGAAAATCCAAATGATGATTTAGCAGAATCCTTTGATAAACTTACAATAATGACTTTACAAAAATTAAATCGTGAAGTTCCACAAGAATACCTAAAAATCTTAAAATCAGAAGTTCAGAAAAAAACAAAATTCCCAATGGAACTACAACAAGCAATAAAAGCTTCTAAAATTTTTAAAAATTCTTCATTTAGAACAAGTTTTTTATCTACTATGATTCCTAACATTTCCAATATATCATTCAAAGAAGTAATAGATATTGCAGGAACTTTGCCAAGTGATCCTGAAAAAGATGAATTTTTAAACAAATGCTATCAGAATGGTCCTGAACTTGAGATAAAAACGATACAGGAACTATTAGTGGCCTCCAAAATTTTTAAAAATTCTTCATTTAGAACAAGTTTCTTAAATAAAATGACCCCAAATATTTCCAAAATTGATATTGATGGGGTTATAGCAATTGCAGAAACTTTGCCAAGTGATCCTGAAAAAAACGGATACTTGGTCAATATGCTTTCTAAGTTAAATAAATAAACATATCAGTGTCTATTCTGGGTAAGGGGAAAACTCTTTCAAATCATTTCGCTGGCCTACGCCGCTGCAAGCAATGGGATATGTTCGCGCCAACGCTTCAAATTTCATAAAAAGGGATATTAAACATAATAAGGTTTAGTTCGGGTAGAAGTTAACAAACAAAAAATGGATTTGAAAAATCGTATTATCATCAACGGTTTGTTCGTAATCTAGAGTTGAAATTGATGGAAAGTTTCTATTTCTTCCTGAACCTCTTTATTTCTGATTTTTAAAGTAGACATACCTCACTTTTTACGGGACAAGAACGACTGGCGACACCATCCGGGTTACTCCAGAAATGCTCTCCAAGCAATTACCAAAACTACCGCCGGACACTCATCCACTTTCAAAAAGCCTGCCCTCCCATGGTCAAAAGAACTGAGCAATTCGACAGGGCGGGGACGAGGGGATGGAGGGGGTTGAGGGAAGGAAAGAAGGTCCGATTAGATTTCTGCATTAGAACTACGGTTGCTTCGGTGAAGTGCACGCAAGCGACCCAAAACCGCCAAAATATAATAAAGAAGCTATGCCACCACCGAAGACTCAGCTACTTTCAAAAAGCCTGCCCCAACCAACAAAAAGAACTGATCAATTGGAAATAGGAAGAGTGTGGAGACATGGTAAGGAAGCAAATGAAGAAGGAATGGGTACAGGAAGTATCGAACTTCTTGATCCCATAATATCAAATTGCATTAAGAATCAGAATGGCAACGGTTACAAAAATTATTAGCGATGACCAGGTAAGAACACTAACCGATGCTCTGCTCCTCGAAATAATGAAAAATATAAAAATCCAGAGAGGCCCGTACTGGGACAAAAAATCAAGTTGAACATTGAGGATATCCTTTGACACAAATGCAATCGCCAACAGACAGGCTGCAGTTACCAAAGATACTTTTATTTCATCGGCCATAGGCATAGTTTTAGAAAATATTTTATATGACATTAATCTTTTGGAATTGTAAAGATCCCCAATTGATTTTTTGACATCTCCCTGTCCCAATTCAATAAAAAGGAAAAATAAGAGATATTACAATCCACTAACTTCTTCAAGAAAAGCGGGCCGCTTCTTAAATTCGAATTTAAGGTCAGAGAACCTTTTTACCCATCCTGCTTCATCATTTAAAATGTCAAGATAGATATCTTTAACCTTTCCAAGATACCTGGCTGCAATGCTGTATGTTTTTCTGGTCCCGTTCGGTATATTTCGATAGGCTTTTTGCCAGTAGTATTCGATGATTTTTTCCGGGAAATCTTTATTCAATTCATCCGCAAACTCATCGAAATTCTCTTCGATTAAATAACCGAACCTGCTTTTTGGAGGGTTTAGAATTGATTGGAGGACGGTATCTTTCATACCTTTATCCAGACATATCCGCAGATAATCTTGAAAGTCTTCTTCTTTGATCTTAGCGAAGATTTCAGGCTCAACGGATTTCCAATCAGGCCCTTTAAGGAATCCTTTCAGCCTATTGTACTCTGCATAATATTTCCGTCTGGTAAACTCAAACGACTTTAAAAGAGCAGCTTTTGCACGCTCGTAGTCCCCTTCTGACCTGTAATATTCAAACAACCTGTCCAGCATGTTCTTTTCTTCATCATTACGGGATAATGCCGTCTGAACAATCCGTTCCAGATTGGCGGTATCTCCTTCTTTGGAGAAGTGCTCCCACAGAAATTCAAACAGCCATGAACAGCTCCCCTCACCCTTCAAGATCCCTTCTTCGGCTGTTTCCAGGGCTTTTTCCTGATCACCCTTCTCAACATAAAATTTAACCAGGTCCCAGTAATCCATCCCATGACTGAGGATCTGCTTGCGCTCCTGCAGGTAAGCTTCGTCATCCTGAAGATGTTCCCTCTGGATTCTCATAATTCTTTCTTTCCGCCATTTGGAAGGATGTTCATCAAGTTTTTTCACCAGATATTCCCATTCTTCCTTTGTCTGGCAGATCTCGAAAAAAATCTCCATCAGGCCATCTTCAAAACCGGAATTTTCAATGTTATACTCCTCAAAAGCTTCGTCTAAAAATTCAAGCTTTGCGGAAGTTGAAAGTTCTCCTTCTTTAATAAGTTTTAAAATCTGGTCAAGGTACTCGTATGCTTCTTCCTCATCTTCTTCAGGCCCACCGCCAAGCCTGTTGAACTCTGAGATTATATCCCTGGCATCTTCCCAGTACTCAAGCAGCAGGTCGTCATTTAGAGAGACAAGGTCTTCATTTTCCAGGGTTTCTGGAATTGTTTTTTGCCGCTCTTTAAACCACTCAAGGGCCATCTGGTATAACTCGGGTTTTTTACTCAGCAGGGTGCTTAGCAGATCATACAAATCTTCAGCATCAAGAGACCGTAAACGTGCATATAATGAAAATGTTTCAGATTGTGTGTTGTATTCTTCAGCCATAAGTTTACCACCCTCCATTAAATGGCATGCAAATCATTCCACCAGGCTTGAATGATTACTCTGATATCAAGGATATATTAAATATCCTGCGTGGGAATCCGGCTAAACCAGAGCAACTGACCCAAAACAGCCAAAATATAAAAAATAATTTATACCACCACCTGAGACTCGGCTACTTTCACAATAAAAGACCCCCCTAACATGTTGAAAAAGTTGAACCCACCAATAAATTATTATACCCGGATAATAAAATAAATGGAAAGGTGGAAAAGTGAGGAATTTACTTATTATCGATATGGGAATCATTGTTATTGCAGTTGTCACAGCGTTCCTTAAGGGGGATCCAACACTAATTATAGACATCGTAGGCATTACAGGTTTGATTTTTTTTGTCATATCCGGGCTTTTTTCAGGCGCTTTTGTGAGTGGGGAGAGAGTGAGGGCAAATTATTATCCTGAAGAAGAGGAGGAGCGCAGGCAGAAAAATAGATTGACCAGGGATTTATTTTATGTTGGTGTCTTCAACATTACAATAACATTCCTTACATACAAATTCATACTGCAACGGCTTAGCATGATATAATCAAAGAGCACTTTTTGATTCGTTGACGGTAGCTCAATTTCAGAGTCAAAGCCACTTGCTATTTTTCACTCATCTCCATCCAGCTCCTTAGTCCCGGCTGTCAAAGCGAGCTAGCCGCACTTCGTGCTGACAAAAGAGACGGGAGACACGATTCCGGTTACTCCGGGAAAGTGCGGTCCAATCATTACGGAAAACGTCTCTGTAAATATTGGAATCCTTTCGTTTCCAGCCCCTGGAGAAACAAAGCAACCGATAAAACAAACCGATCAACTCTGATTTTATCTTTCCTTTAGCAAACCTGGAAATTCACAGCAGTAATTCGAGCTTCAATCAACCGGTTTCAAAATACATTTATTTCTCTTCCACACCACGCCCCCGGGTTTTGGAGCAGAGCCGGTAAAAATAGAAAGGGTTAAATTTAAAAAATTTTATTCAGATTAGGGAATAAATTTTGAATAAAATTTCAATAGTGTGTGGAATAGTTATGGAAACCCCGAAAATAAATGTAAAAATAAAAGCCCTCAATATCAAAGGGGGCGTAAAAACCTGCTTGAATGGCAAAGTCCTCCCGGGACCCAACTGGGAAGCCAGCAGCAGGGAAACTCTGAAACCCGGTGTATTTGTAATCGGCGATGAATTTGACAACGCTATATCCCTTGAAATTGAACAGGAAGGGCTTGATAGTGGAAAAACCCTCAAAATAACGGGAATAATAGATGACCTGGAGTTTTCAGGCGAGATTGAGGGAGGCGTAAAAGAACAGACTGTTTCCACAAGGCCTGAAAAAGAAATTGACAAATTCTGTTGTAAAAAGGGAGATATGGTCTGGAAAATCCATTATTCGGAAGAAAAAGGAGATTCCCAAGAGAATGCGGAAGAAAAAGAAGATTCAGAAGAGAGTCTGAAAGAAGCTGGAGATTCTGAGGAAATAACAGAAAAAGCTGAAGATCCTGAAGAAATAGAAGAAGAAATCGCCATAACAGTTGAAACTATTCCAGTAGAGATATACTGGATATTTGGCCAGCCCGGCACGATGTTCAAGAGAGGCGCGTGGGTTGAGTTACTGGAATTCCTCTCCGGAAAGGTAATCAGCACCCCTGCACCAAAGGAAGAATGCATCTCGGGGGTTGTAGATTATTTCCATTTCAAGCATGGGCTGAAATACGACAGTTTTTGCGGAGCAAGCCATTACGGAGTCTTTGAACACGGCGGCTTTTTCAATTTGAAAGCTTACCTTGCAGGCTCGGTCCCTATTGCTAACTGCTACGACCAGGCGGCAGCTTTACAGGCAATTCTCGGCGGCATAGGGATCAATGAAATTGAATGGCTATTTCTGGAGCCTTTCGGATACATCAACAGGACCGACCTGCTTGGCAGGGGAGAATGCAACAACCCATTCTTCTTAAAAGAGGGCAGGCATGACCCTGAAATAATTGACGACGGTTCCGGGCACAGGACAGGATTTGCCAATCACGCTTTTTGCGGCTTATTGAATAAGGACAATATATTGGACTCCTGCGCAGGGCCGCACTCCGGAAACGATACGGCAGAAGAATATGTCAGCCAGGCTGTTGATTCAAACCCTGCGCTTTACCCGGCAATAAGGTTTGAGAGACCCGGGAAAAAGGAAGATATCGTAATAGGGTACGGGGTGGCTGATGTAGAAAGGATCGAAGCCGCAAACCCGCTGCCTACGCCTCCGGTAGGTTCAGAAGACGAAAAGGAGAATGACAAAAAAGCAGAAAAGTTGAACAAAATCAAGGAACTGCTGGACTACCCCGCAAAATACGAAAGCCTGGACCCCTATACCTTCGTATGCTGCAACTGGCCGGACCCCCTGGCAAATCCGCTCCTCTCCGGCTGGACCATGGACCTGGAGCAGGTCAGGGTTGGGTGGAAAGGTGTGCTGAAGCAGTGGTGCATGCACAACGGTGAAGAACGAATAAATATAGAAATCTACGTGTCAAACAGTGGTCCTGCCCCGGTTCACGAGAGAATATTCAAAACCCTTGCAGCAACGGCGCTAAACGAATGCGTACACTGCCCCAATCCAGAAAGCGGAAGGCACATTTCCCGCGTACAGGGCCTTAACCCGGAAAATAAAAGGCATATTACACTTACGGCTTCAACTGAGACTTATTCCCAGCAGCTGAGTGCGATATACAATGTGGGCTTTAATGTAGAAGGGTTCAACCTTGAAACCGACATAACCCAGGACTTACTCGACTGGCTGGAAAACCTGGCCCTCAACGGGGTTACAGAGGATTGGGATAAATTCCCGAAATTAAAACTTATCGAACCGGCATTTCCGGCAGATGTAGCTCTGGGAGAAACTTTTACCTGCAGGGCAGACCCTGAAATCAATGAAAACAAAAGTGCTTTTTTAGAGTATTTCGTCTCAAACAAAAACGTATCTCTGGAAGAAGAGTCTGACCTGGGATTTACGTTCAAAACCCTTGTCCCGGAACATATCCCTATAGGCCTGGTCTTAACAGATCGCGAAACACTGCTTTCAACTTCAAAAGAAGTGTACATAAACATATATGATCCGGAAAAGTAACCGGAACCAAAAAATGTATGATCCGGAAGATAAAACGGGGTCTGAAGAAATCCCCGGAAGCGGGTGTTTTGCATTTGCAATCCTGCTTCGGTTCTTCCGGTGATAATTTATTTTTCATTTTATTCTTCACCTTATTTATCACAGTATTCTTCATTTTCCTTTTTCAAATTTAATTTTCCTTTTTCAAATTTAATTTTCCTTTTTCAAATTCAAGTTTTATTTTTCAAATTCATTCTCGGCTAGCTCAACCCGGACAGCAAAAACGAAGCACAAACATCATGGCAAAAAAATAATCAAAGATAATTATATGTCCTTGTAAATAAATAGTATAAAAGGGGGAATACGAAATACTCGTAAGAACGAGTGATAAGTGTTTTCCTCGATTAGTAAAGTAAAAGGGACATGATTGAGGGGGAATACATGAAAAAGAACGTTTTCATTGTTGGTATGGATTCATTCAATCTTAAGAAACTTCAAAGGCTTCCGGAAGCCGCCGAGTGTAACTTTTATTCCGCGCTCGACGCGGGTGAAATCCTGGACGTCCCGGGCTATGACATGGGAGAGCTGATTGTCAGGGCCAGGGAACGGATCGAAAAGACGCCGGGGGAGACTCACGCCATTGTCACTTACTTTGATTTTCCGGCAACGGACCTGGTCCCGATCCTTGTGGAAGCTTACGGGGTGCCGGGGCCGAGTATGGAAAGCGTCTTCAAATGCCAGCACAAGTACTGGAGCCGGCTTGAACAGCAGAAAATAATCCCCCATAATATACCGAAGTTCTGCGCTTTCGATCCTTTTGATGAGGAATCCTGCTCCCAGATCGATATCAAAACCCCGTTCTGGATCAAGCCGGTCAGGTCCTTCAGGGCTTTTCTGGCGTACAGGGTGGACGGTGAAGAGGAATTCAGAGAATACACCCACGAAATTCGTGAAAAGATCGGCTTCCTCCACGAGCCATTCCGTTACCTGCTGAAAAACTACGATATACCTTCCGAGTTTGCGGACATGAAAGAGACCTGCATTGCCGAAAGCCCCCTCACAGGCCAGCAGTGTACCGTGGAAGGCTACGTCCTGAACGGGGAAGTGGCAATATACGGGTTTGTCGATTGGGTCCTTGATGGACACTTTTCCTCCGTCTTAAGCTACGAATACCCCTCATCCCTCCCTGACCGGGTAAAAGACCATATGGCAGAAGTCTGCAGGAAGATTATCAAGCACGTAGGCCTAAACAATTCTGCCTTCAACGCGGAATTTTTCTACGACCCCGACAGCGACGAGACCTACCTGCTTGAAATCAACCCGAGGATGTCCCAGTCCCACGCCGACCTTTTTGAAAAAGTGCACGGCGTCTCCCACCACAGGGTTATGCTGCAGATCGCCCTTGGCAGGAAACCGGTCCCCTTCGAATGGCAGGGAAAATACAATTACGCCGCAAAATTCATGCTCAGGACCTTTGAACCCGGAAAAGTGGTAAAAGTCCCCACAAGGGAAGAAATCGCCGCGATCAAACAAGAAATCCCGGACACCATCATCAGGCCCCTTGTCAGGGAAGGCCAGCAGCTCTCCGAGTTCCAGATCCGGGACAGCTACAGCTACGAACTCGCAGACATCTACATCGGCGCAGACGACCGCGAGGGACTGGTGGATAAATATAACCATATCCTCAGCAAGATTTCCTTTTCCATCGAGAGATGAACACAGAAAGAGAAAAATGAAATATTATAATGGGATATTGTATTTAGATATAAATAAAATGGCAAACAAATAAAGAGGAGAAATAAAAAGAGGAGAAATAAAAGGGGGAAAATTATTTTGCAAAAAGACGAAAAAAAACCAACTATTCAGCCGGAACCGATTCCCAGTCCGGAACCGGGACCTGTTCCATCACCCGAACCTGTTCCCAGTCCGGAACCAACCAGAAAACATGAGAACAAAAAAAGTTAACTTCGTGTTGAATGCGGCTTGAAGGATAAAAAAGCGAAGCAACCCTGATGTGACCTAACCATGATCACAAGAATCTACATATCTCACTGTGAGCAGGATGAGCCCCTTGCCCAGGAACTGGCTCGGGCCCTCTGGGCCGTGGAACTGGAAAGTTTTTATTCCCTGTACAGGAAAGCCCAGTCCCTCTCCCGGGCAGAGCGAATACGCTTCGGGATCCGGCAGTCCGACTGCGTAATAACAATCCTGACCCCGGAAGGAGCAAGAGCCCCGGAGGTAAACCAGGAACTCGGCCTGGCCGTGGGGACTGACCAGCTAATAATTCCGCTTGCAGAGGCCGGGGTGGAACTGCCCTTCCTGATCCGTCACCTGAATCCGATCAGGTTTTCCGCAGATGCCTATGAAGACGCCATGGGTATGTTGATACAGAATATAAGGCAGATAACCAGGCTGGACTGGCTGAAGATAAAATGCCCTTACTGCGGGGAGGAAATGACCCAGTACATCTCGCCACAGGAAGAAGTAGACAGGGCCCTTCTCAAGGGGACGAACCTGGAAACCCTGTGCAGCTACTGCCAGAGGGCTCTCTTCCTTGACCCGAGGACCTTCAGGCCCTTAATCTAAACTTACTTTGAAGTTGATTTGAAACTTGCTTTGAAGTTGATCTGAAACTTGCTTTAAAGTTGATCTGAAACTTGCTTTGAAATTGATCTGAATTTGCTTTGAAGTTGATCAAAACTTGAGACCATCAATAAACAAAGGGGGTAAAGAGATGGAAGCAAAAGTGAATCAACCCGATATGAAGCAGCATAAAGTGAATCAACATAAAGTAAACCAGCCAGATACGACTCAACATAAGGTAAACCAGCACAGATTAAACATGCCTGAAATAGATAAGCCTGAAGTGGGCGAGTCCGAAATCAAAGGGATTGAAACCCTATCTTACATGGAGAAAAAGCATTTGCTTGCCCAGCTTAGCCGGGACAGGAAGAAAGACCCGAAATCCGGCCCATGGGAAATCACCGACATCCGAAGAGGGGGATGGGAAACCATCAAGGATTACTTGATCCAGCCCTTGGAAATCGAACTCAACGATTCAGGAAAAGACGAAACTATAAGGGTCTGGTTTGATATCACGAACCTGGAAAGGGAACTTGAAGCCGGAGAAATTCGGTAAGAAAAAAGGCACTTCTGAGAGGCACATAACACTAAGGGGCAGATAACAGCCCAGAATTAAAAATGTCAACAAATAAACTTAAACGTAAGATGGGGTCTATCTAGCTTCATGGTGCTGGGAAACGCCACCATCCTCCTGACAGGCCTGGTCCTGCTGGTCAAGGGTTCCGACTACTTTGTAAAAGCAGCCTCAACTATCGCAAAAAAACTCGGGATTTCGGAGTTCGTGATAGGCCTGACCCTGGTTGCGGGGGGGACCTCAATCCCCGAACTTGCCTCCTCGATAGCCGCCTCACTTCAGCAGGCAAGTGGAATCGTTATAGGGAACGTGGTCGGCTCGAACACAGCGAACATTGCCCTCGTTGTGGGGCTTGCAGCAACTCTTTCCCCGGTAAAGACAGCACCCGAGATGCTCAGAAGAGACGGCTACATTATGCTTTTTGCAGCTCTGCTTTTCTTTGCCTTTGCCTTTGCCTTTAATGAAGCCCTCTCAAGGCTGGAAGCGGCTGTCTTTGTGATGCTTTACGTGGCTTATGTATTTTTCCTGTTCGAGGAAATACCCACAAATAAAGGCAGGTTCTATTTCAAGGAATTTATAACTTATTTTGTTAAGTTTGAATACATAAACAGCATGAAGCAAAAGATAAACTCTGCAAGCCGGAACAGGGACTCAAACCTGAGCGAAGAACAGTCCCTGGCCAGGAAAGGCCTCAGGAGGGATTTCCTGAATCTTGTTGCAGGCAGCTTGGGAGTCATACTTGGGGCAAGGTATTTCGTTGAGCAATCCATCTTTTTTGCGCAGCTGCTCGAAATCCCGGATACTGTCATAGGCACAACCCTTGTTGCCGTAGGCACCTCTCTCCCCGAACTGATGGTTACAATCTCTGCTGCCAGAAACGGGTACGGAAGCATAGCCCTGGGGAACGTGATCGGCTCCAACATCACAAACATATTTTTGATACTGGGAGTTTCAGGCCTGCTCTTCCCAATAGCTATCGAGGAGATAAGCATCTTTCTGACGGCTCCTTTCATGATATTCATAAGCACTGTACTCCTCGTGTTCATTGCCACAGGCTGGGAAATAAAAAGATGGGAAGGAATTGCGCTGACGGTTTTTTATGTGGCTTTTCTGGCAGTCTTGCTCCATATGACTTAAAATCGACAGAAGAAGCGCACCCAAGCCCAAATTCCATATCAATTAAATTTATCCTCTGTTTAGCCCCCAACGTTCTTTTTTAACTTTATTTATAATTCAAAATGTTCTGTTGTTATTCATTTGATGTGAAAAATAAAGGAATGTTATTAGTCTACTTTCGGTAGGCGACTTATATTTTCAAAATAATTTTACTTGATTCATTTTTTTGCCACACTTTAGAAATAAAGCCCATTCAACAAAATTAAATTCAATCAAATAAGATTATAAGATTAATACAATCTAACCACGATTGAATAACATTACATGTTACATATAAATTCAAAAGTATTAAATAGAGGAAGTACTATAAGATATAATTGCTGAGATAAAGTTGTGTTCTCATCCAGAATGCAGATAGAGAGTGTCTCCGAACCTCTTCTATACCACAACCCCCCCACCCATTAGGTTCTGTTCGGAGCTATCAGATGTATGGATGAGGACGCAAATATCACTTATTTTTTCATATTATTTCACATTTTTTCACATTTTTTACAATATTAGGATTTTTTACAGAATATTTTTTTTGATTAATCAATATCATTAGGCCCCAACCAGCATAATTTAAATTGTTGTATACGACCTCTCTAATTTTCAAGAAAAATATCTGACAAAAATAAGGGTAGATGAACGGTTCAGGAAAAACAGACTAGAGAAAAAAACAGGCCCTTAAGAGAGTAAAAGTTACTTAATACCGGAATATTTTCAAAAATCTAGCAGACAGGAATCAAGTTCAGTGGAGAAAAATACCATATTCATTAAGCTAATAGTAATTTCATTGTACTACATATCTGCCCTGAGTCAGGCCATTTACCTGCCTTTAATTCTTATCCAGAAGGAAGAAATCAAGATAATACGTAAGGGGTTGAGTATACCACTGAAGGGGGAGGGTACCTATGGAATACTAACTGGTTAAAACCAAAAGCCTTGAAAGGGAAGCCAGCCCCAGGGGGTGGGATTGGAAAAAGGGAAGCTCCTGATAAGAGGATAATGAATTAGATTGGGGGGGACGTCAGTGGAAAATCACAAATCCAAAGAAACTTATACACTAAAGATATACAGAATGTTATGGAAGCCTTCCTTCAAATCCCATTGGAATCCATAATAGAGGACCTGCCCTTATTTGCAGCCCTGGGGATCTGGAATTTATTTGTAATCTTTGTTCTGGCAAAAAAGACTTATGAATTTGCTCTTGAGAAGGGAAGATCGCACAATTCGTCAATATACTTTGCCAGAAAAGTAATCCATTTTTTAGCGGGAGGACTAACCGCAATGTTGTTGCCTTTTTTTGTCCGGGAGCCTGTAGTGCCGGCAGCCTTTGCACTCGGACTTGCTTTTGCTACATACATCCCGCACAAGACCGGCAGACTGATGTACTGGTTTCAGGACCCGGACAATATCTACGAGGTCGATTTCACCCTCGTCTGGGGAATAATAGTGCTTTTGACCTGGTACATCGACAAAACATTCTGGATCGGGGTGATCCCCGTGCTTTTCATGGCATACGGGGACGGGATAACGGGAATAATAAGAAACCTCAAGTACAACAGACGGACGAAAGCCTGGGAAGGCACTGCAGGTATGCTGGTCCTTTGCATAATCATCGGCGCCAAAATGGGCCCTGCAGGAATTCTTGCGGGAATAGTGTGCTCATTCGTTGAGCGAATAGAAAATGTTGATGATAATCTCACTGTTCCGACAGTCAGCTTATCGATCTTACTGATAGCTCATTTCTACTTCCCTTCCTTTACCATACCGTTCTATTGAAATACTGCTACATTCCAGTGAGATAAAATCTAGACCCGGATTTGTAGAAAAAGTAATATCAGGACGAAAAACAGATAAGCAGTTTTTTCAAGAAAAGAAAAGCCGGTTTGAAACCAATTGGTTAACGTTTCTTTACCGGCATCGAAAACTAAAAAACGAAAAAGGATCGCGGGAAATCAATCACATAATACGGGTCTGCTCATTTTTTCCTCACGAACAGGTAATAGGCCGCTGCTCCTAATATACCGAATATGAGGGCAACTACTATCCACACTATTTTCATTATGTCGCTCAAGCTTCGGTTTTTCATCAACACGTCATAAATGACCCATACCGCCGATACCAGCGTAAGTAATCCCCAGATATTGGTTACAAGACTCAATAAGGCACCTTCATATAATGCATCATATATAATAATGAAGTATATATATTTTCTCCAAAAATTTAGTGAGCCTGTAATAACCAGAAACAGAAAAAAAAACGTACATGATATTCTTTGAATAACAGGCACAAAGAATGAAAGTACACATCTACTTTCATGCCAAATAAGTCATTTGAAGTATTCAACTTCAATTAACCCCTCCATTCGGCACATTTGCCCGGGTGACTGTATAAATAAATATGTGTTGTTACACGATAAATAAAAACAGAAGTTAACCTGTAAACCTGCCGCAGGTTTACCCGATATACTCGTCCTTCTCGAGCAGAAAACTTCAACAGCCACTGAATCTTCTAAAATATCCGCACTGTGAGGAACGCCGTCCGGGATATTCCAGAAATTGCCCGGGGAAGCTTCAAAGGTTTCTTCGCCGATGTTAACCCGCATTTTTCCCGAGACCATGTAGCCGGTTTGTTCATGGATGTGGTCGTGGGCAGGAAGGAGGCTGCCTGCTTTCAGGAGAAATTAAGGCATAAGGGTTTTGTCGCCGCAGACGACAGCTTTCATCCGGATGCTGGGAAGGACTTCTTTATAGCCGGTTTCGTCACATTTCTTAAACATAAAAGCTCCTCCCAGGAGACTTTTTGGCTTATATTAGATCTGCTTTCCAGCTTCAGAGTTCAAGACTGCAGAGTCCATACAAAAGCCAGGAACCCCATGAGCGGATTTAATCAGAAATGAGGTTCAGAAAATCAGGTTCATATCATTATTATAATTAACAGAAGCAACCATATTAATAAACAAATATCCTGCGGGGGGGTTACATATGAAAATAAGCGCACGAAATGTCTTGAAAGGTAAGGTTAAAAGCATAGTCCATGGATCGGTCAATTCGGAAATTGTGGTCGAACTTCCGAGCGGTACGGAAATAGCATCAATAATCACAAAAAATTCAGCTGAAAGCCTGGGTTTAAAAGAAGGCCATGAAGTATATGCGGTGATCAAGGCAACAAACGTTATGTTAGCCATTGAATAACCGATCGAATAACCCGATCTACTTCCTTTTTTTATCCGGAAAAACCGGATTGAACAGTGATTGAAGAAACCGTCCGGATTGAATGCCTGAAAATCGGAATCACTGATTCAGCGATCACAGATTCAGCTTCTTCTTACCTGAATTAAGTTTTTCTCTGAGCTCTTCATTAGTAAAAGGCTTCTTTATGAAATCATCCGCACCTGCTTCAAGACCCTTAGCAACATCTTCATCCAGATCCCTGCCGGTAAGCATGATCATGTAAGTTTTAGCGTCCTCCAATTCCCTTCTTACTTTCTTACATACCTCTATGCCCTTCATTTCAGGCATTTCCCAGTCAAGAATAGCAATTTCGGGCGGGTCATCGCTACTTAATACTTCCCAGGCTTCGCCCCCGTTCCGGGTTGAAATTACTTCATAACCCCACTTGTTCAAAAGGGTCTTAAGCCATAAATTCGAGATCGGCTCATCTTCAGCTATCAGGATTTTCAATTTACACCCCCATAAAGAAAAACGGATATTTATGCAAAACTCTTCAAGGAAAAGCTTCAAATCTCAATATTCTTAAGGGACAGCTAATAATATAGAGATACTATCATTAAAGCCTTTTTCAGGGTGATCTGCTGGAACTATCATTAATAGCCATTCTTTCAATTAGACTTGATTTCCTTAAAGTGAAGTCCCGGAAGACTTATCACAAAATCTCATTTCAGGATTGCAATGAAAGGAATTTAATGAGGGTCGTTTCAAGTTCTTCCAGCCTGTGCCGCAACGCCAGGAATTTCATGGAGGTTTCTGCCATCTTTCCTTCCTCCCCCCCTTCCGTTTTTTCGACCCGTCCTGTTTTTTCGAGCTCTTTAGCCGCCGTGAAGACCCTATCGGCCCCTATGATTCCCGCCGAACTTTTTAGTGTATGCGCATCCCTTCCAAGTGCCTCAAAATCACCTTCCACCACAGCCTTCTCCAGTGCGGCTAACAATTCCGGAAAGGTATCAAGGAAAATTCTTACCATTTCCCGCAGTAGTTCTTCATCCCCTTCGGCCCTTTCAAGCCCCTTTTCCAGGTCAAACACCAGGTCCGAGTTCCGGCTAAGCAGAGCACCGGGAGCTACCGCCCCCTTTTCAACAGCCTCGGAGCACACCCTTTCCAGAGCCCTGAAAAGCTCCCCTTTTTTCAGAGGTTTTGAAAGGTAATCATTCATCCCTGCTTCGATGCACTTTTTTCGGTCTTCCTTCATAGCGCGGGCCGTAAGGGCAATTATCGGGATACTATGCTGTTTCACAGAGGAGGAAAGGTCCCTTATCCACCTGGTGGCCTCAAGTCCGTCCATCCCGGGCATCTGCACATCCATCAACACAACATCAAAATCCTTCTTTGACAGAAGGGAGAGTGCTTCTCCCCCGTTCCCGGCAACGGTCACCTTATGCCTTTTCTTTTCAAGGAGCGTAAATACGAGTTTCTGGTTGATAAGATGGTCATCAACAAGAAGTATGTTTAACCCAGTCCTGCAGGATATTTTATTCTCAGGTTCCATATCCGGGCATTCAGCCTTTTCACCTTGCAGTACCTCAACAGGCTTTTTATCACTGTCTTTCTCAAGACCCGGGGTTTCTTCGATTCCCCCACCACTATACGTCCCGGTCCCTGTCCCTATACCTGCCTTAGTCCCTATACCTGCCCCCCATTTCACATTTATCGTGAAATAGAAAGTACTCCCTTTCCCGACTTCGCTCTCAACCCGGATCCTGCCACCCATAAGTTCCACGAGCTGGGAAGAGATCGCAAGTCCCAGGCCGGTCCCCCCGTACTTCCTTGTGACAGAGGTATCAGCCTGGGTAAAGGCATCGAATATCCTGTCAAGGTTTTCGGGATGAATGCCTACACCCGTGTCCCGGACCTTGAAAAAGAGCTTTATTTCTCCTTTTGCATCGGGTTCGCCAGTTTCAACCGGCATTCCATTTTCTTCGGGTTCACCAGTTGTGTCCGGCGTCCTTCCATTGCAGGTCTCAACTGAAAGGACTACTTTACCCTCCTCCGTGAACTTGACCGCATTGGAAATGAGGTTGAAAAGGACCTGTTTCAGCCGAACAGGATCCCCGATGACTAGTTCCGGCACATCAGCCCCGACATCTGCGATTAGTTCTATTCCCCTGGAAGCCGCATGAGAGCTCATTACGCTCATTATCTGGGAAATTGAACTTCTCAGGTCGAACCCTATGAGCTCGAGTTCCAGTTTTTCCTGCTCGATTCTGGAAAAATCAAGGACGTCGTCAATTAGGGAAAGCAGTGATTCGGAAGAGAAATGCGCAAGCCGGAGGTATTCCCTCTGTTCCTCATTCAGATTGGTTTCCTCCAGAAGTTCCAGCATTCCCATAACCGCATTCATTGGAGTGCGGATCTCATGGCTCATGTTGGCCAGGAATTCCCCTTTGGCCCGGTTTGCAGTTTCGGATTCTTCCCTGGCTTTGTGAAACTGCTTTTCCATCTGTTTCCGCTCGGTGATATCCAGGATAGTTCCGAACATTCGGACAGGAGTTCCTGTTTCATCCCGGGTAAGCTCCCCCCTGTCATGGACGTACCGTACAGAACCGTCAGGCCTAATAATTCGGTATTCGATATTAAAAGGCAGGGCTTCTTCCCACAGCATACGTGCCGTTTCAAGAACGCGATCCAGGTCTTCGGGGTGAATCTTCGAAATAAGCTCTTCAATTGACAGCTTTTCACCGGGTACGCAGCCCCAGATAAACCCCAGCTCCTCTGACCAGGAGATTTCACCGGTCTGAAGATTCAGGGAGTAATTCCCCAGATGTGCCATCGCCTGAGCCCTGGCAAGATCCGCCCCACTTTTCCTCAGGGCCTCTTCAGAAACTTTGCGCTCCGTAATATCCTGGGTTGTGCCGATTAAACGCAGCAGCTCCCCGTTTGAATCCCGGTAGGCATGGCCTTTCACTGCAAAGCAACGGAAGGTACCGTCAAGCCTGATAACTCCGTGTTCAAGCTCATAATTGTCGGTCTCCCCCTCCATAACCTCCTGCAGGGCTTTCTGCATTTTTTTCTGGTCTTCGGGGGGCATAATTTTATCGCTGAGCTCCATAAAACCATCATGAGTCTGTTCGAATTTCTCCCCGGTTACACCCACAAGCCGAAACAGGCGTTCGTCCCAGGTAAGCCTGTTGCTGGCAACATCCCAGTCCCAGGTGCCCATCCCTGTAGCCTCAAGCGCCAGGTCGAGTCGCTGGTTTGCCAGCGAAAGCTCTTCAGTTCTTTTTTTCAATTCATTCTCTGCCTGCTTGCGCTCGGTGATGTCAAAACAAGTGCCCATAAGCCCAATGGGCTTGCCGTCATCGTCCCTGATCAAATTTAAAGAAACATGTGCATCAAATAACGTCCCGTCCTTTCTTCGGGCTACGAGTTCCCCTGTCCACTCCCCCTTTTCCCTGCATTCCTTTCCGGCCTTCAAGACCTCCGACGGAGAATGCCAGAACTTAGAGCAGTGTCTCCCCAGAAGTTCTTCTTTCCGGTACCCCCACATTTTGGGAACGACCGGGTTCACATAGTTCAAATTACCCGAATAATCTGTGGTGATGAGGGCAATAGTTGAGGATTCGGCTGCCCAGCTGAGCAGTTTCAGTTTTTCCTGCAACTGCAACTCTTTCTGAGCTGTAATTACCTCCTCTTTAGCCCCTTCCTTTTCAGTGATATCCCCGATTTCACACATAGTCCAATATCGCCATATTCTCAAAACAGCATAAACGTTTGTTCAGGGCAGGATTATATTATATTATATGTAAGAAAAAAATCTCCAAATGTAAATGAATAGTCATTATATATAAACTTGGCCAAATATTTAAACAGTTATGCAGGGTATGAATAATTTCGAATTTGAAAATGAATAATACCGGAAGCAGGATATAAATAGATCAGATTCAGCGTATGAATAACATCGGACTTACAAATCTGAGTTATCAGAATGAATGTTCTCCAAAAATCTCTGAAAAAATTAAAAGAAAAACAGGATGTAAAAAAGGAGTAGATTAAATTTCAAATCTTCCTGGTCATTCAATTTCTTCGTCCAGAAAAATTCCCCTCTCCTTCTCAGTTGCATCCAGCTCTAACTGTGGAATCTGGCTGTATCCTTCGTGATTCAGCGATGCCCTAACTTTCGTGAGTAATTCTTTGCGTGAAACCCTTGGGTTTCGCCTTAAATGAAGGTTTAAATGGTAGGTAAAGGCCCCGTGGTAGCGTCCGTTGATATAAGCATCAGCAGCTACTTGTTTTGCCATGCACCCGGCCCATAGAATGTGATGTTTCCCTGACCTTTCAATGGATCCCTTCATAAACCCTCTTTCCTCGATGTCATCTTCTTCCCCGCTGAAGCGGAGGAAAATATCTGCAGGTGGCGGAAGATACCGATTGAGGGTAGGGTTTTCCACAGCTAACTCGGGAGGAACTTCCAGCCCCATCTCTTTCAGTCCTGTTCCGGAATGACAGCAGTCGAGGAAGACCTCAAGCAAAACACCCTCCGGAACTCTACTAAATATTTTGTTTAGCTCGTCATCAGTGATGTAAGTGCCGTCCCAGTCCATATCATAGGGACAGATAAGTTCATCAAGATGGTCTACAAGTTCATCCCCGTCCCTGTCCCTTACCTGGGAACCGTGCCCGGAGAAGTGAAAAATTAAAAAGTCCCCTGGTTTTGCATCCTTCACCAACCACTTCAGCCGATGAATAATATTAGCTCTGGTTGCCCTAGTGTCTGTAAGAACACGGATTTCCCGCGTCTGAAACTTAAAAAGGCTGCGAAGGGAAAAATGCATGTCAAGAACATCATTGACACAGCCTTTCAGGTCACTTACCCCTTTGTAGTCATTAATTCCCACTAACAATGCTTTTCTAGCCATTCTTATTACCCTCTTATTCTTGCACCCAAATAGGCAAAAAATCCTTGAATGAAGGAGGAGGCCTGAACATAAAACCCTGATTTGATTTCTCGAAGCATGGCCGACACCCCCACATATTCAAAGAATTTGATTTTTGGCACTCCCAACTGGTTTTTCCTTTCGGTTAAGTGAATAATTTTGCATTAATAAGACGTTCATCTCCTTCAAGTCTGGGGACCTGGCTGTATCCCATATTCTTTACATCGGCTGTTACCAGCGAATCAAGTTTTCGACGCGTAGCCCCTGTACCAACCCTTCTAAGAGCCCTGCAGAAGCAGTAGGTGAAAACCCCCCTGCGCTTGCCCCCAATAACAGCTTCCGTGCATGTCTGGTAGTCATGACAGGAAGCCCACAAAACATGGTCAAGGCCATATACGACAACAGGCGTTCTCGTATCCATGGTGGGTTTGAGAAATCCCCTGAGCGGGATCGTCGGGTCCTCATCAAGGAAAAGGCCGTAATCTACGGGAGGCTCTACATACCGGTAAGCTATTGTCTCTGTTTCCGGGAGCGATTCTGTTGCAGCCAGTTCCTTCGTTCCTGTTCCCGAATGACAGCTGTCCAGGATAACATCAAATACGACTCCCTCTTCTATGCCGGTAAAGAGCTCGAGCAGGTCATCGTCTCTGATCATGCCGGCCGTACTATAGTCATGAGGACAGATGGTTTCATCTTTCCCGTCAATCTCTGCTCCACTCGTATCTGCTACCTGAGAACCGTGTCCTGAGTAATGGAAAATAAGCACGTCACCTTTTTTTGCACCCTTTACCAACCACCTGATCCCATCAAGAATGTTTGCTCTTGTGGCTCTTTTATCGGTAAGGATGCGCATGGAACCCGGCTTTGCCGGCACAATTCCCAGGCTGTTCAAGGTATGAAACATGTCAATAATATCGTTGACACACCCTTTAAGATCAGGACCTCCCAATCCCACAGGTGCATAGTCATTGATCCCAACTAACAAAGCTTTCCTGTTCACTTTAAAATACCCCCCCTAAGAAGTGTCAAATCCCGGTGTTATAACATGATCCGGAATTCATGAATATCCAGATCCAGTTGCCATAAAAAGCATGCCAGCTCCAATTTGAAAACATCCTTAACAACGATTCAACACCGACATGACTCCAAGGAAGGATATAAAAAGGAAAATATATATAATTAACCACATAATAAATATGAGATATAATTAAGAGGAATATTTTCAAATTATAATTTAGAATGGACACACTATATTGATTTCGAAATCTATGCTACAAAAAATATTAAAATTTTCAACCACTTAGACATACTTTATTGGGTTAAGAAACTGTATTCCTTTATTATTTGTCTCCACATACCTTTTTTAATCTGTTTTTCAGTCACTAGCACTCTCACCGGCTGCAAGCCGACATTGTCCGAAAAATGTCATTTAAAATTTAATTCAAACACAGTTGCATTTTGAATTTGAAGACCAATCATAGAAAGGGCAACCTGAAGTACAACATTTTGGAAAGGCCGAAGGACTTCGCGACCGGGTTGGTTCCAAAAAAGAAATCCCGGGAAAAAATAAATTAAAGGGAGATATTCAAGAGAATTTCACAAGGCCAAAAAAAATTTCATTACTTCAACCCAGAATCAGTCCAGCAGCGTGAAGTACATTCTCCTGTTGCTCTTCCCCTTGTTTTGAAGCTTTTCAATCCTGATTCCTTTGATCTCCCCGGTATTCTTCAGGTGGGTTCCGCCGCAGGCCTCAATGGTGATACCCTCAATCTCTACCAGGCGGATTTCCTTGATGTCCTCCGAAAAGCCCTTTGCCAGGGTTGTGAGCCTGGAAAGTTTCTCTTCAGCTTCCCCCCGGCTGACCAGGTAGAAGTTGACCGGGTGCTTTGCTGCTATCACGTCATTGGCCATTTTCTCATATTCGGCAAACTTGTCCCTGTCGAAAGCTTCTAGACTGAAGTCCACCCGGCTTTTATCCAGGCCCAGCTGGTTCCCGGTGATCTGAGCTCCTGCCTCCCTTTCAATCACGTTTGCGACCACGTGGGTTGCGGTGTGCATGCGCATGTGCCGGTAGCGGCGCTCCCAATCGATAATTCCTTTGATTTTGTCCCCGGCTTTGAGGACCGGAGCGGTTTCATCGGCAGCCGCTACTTCGTGGCTGATATCGTCACCGAATTTTCCCACATAGACAACTTCAAACACTGCCCCATCCTCTTCCCGGACAAGTTTCCCGGTATCGTGGGGCTGCCCGCCGCTCTCGGGGTAAAAAGCGGTACGGTCCAGAACAACATATTTACCGTCGCTAACTTTTTCCACGGCGGCTTCGAATTCTTTCAGGTAGCAATCAAGGTAGTAGAGCACTTCAGTCATGGATAAACCTCTATTTTTTAAAAAGTCCGTTACTTAAAGTTTTGAGATTCAAAACTGCTTACGGATTCCAAAATATAGTTAGCAGGTAACTAAATATTCCTTTAAAAGAGTTTCCAAATCATCCGGTCAGCTCTGGTATCCAACCGATCATAACCTGCTAACGTAACCTGCTAACGTAACCTGCTAACGTAACCTGCTAACGTAACCTGCTAACGTAACCTGCTAAAAATAACCTGCTAACGTAACCTGCTAACGTAACCTGCTAAAAATAACCTGCTAAAAATAACCCACCAGGCATAACCTGCTAACCACACTAACCATAACCTACCAAGTATCATTTGCCAAGCATCATCTCTTTTTCAAGTACACTGCTCCTGCAAGCAGAAGGACGATTGCAGCCCCCGGGCCTAGAGCCATGGCTTCCTTTTCCTCTCCATCTTCATCTTCCGAACCAGCCTCAGAGCCTTCACGGGCGATCCGGATTCCCGATGCACCATCAGATTCGTTTTCGTATTCCAGGTATTCCTCTGCTTTCCCGGATTCATTGGAAGAAACGGAAGCGTACAAAATATCAACGTCCGGTTCCTCCCCTGTTACCGCAAAGGGGGAAAAGCCGGGTGTCTTCGATTCGAAGTAGAAGAATCCTTCATCTTCCCCATATTTTTCCGTCTGCAGCCTGGTCCAGCTTTCGTTTGCATACCTGTACAGAAGAACCGAATCCGGGTCAATCCCTTTTTCCGAGAACCAGCTATTTTCCACCCTGAAACTCACGGCCGCATTTTTAATATTATCAGGAGTTGCAAAGCCGTCGTTGCCGACCCAGATATTTATGTGCCTGTAGACTTTACCATCGGGGAGGCTTGAGACCATTGCGGACCGGTCCTTTAGCATCTCCACGATAGTTGTGGTTTTTCCGGCACTCTTTTTTGGGTCAAATTCCACAAAAATAACTGGTGTTGCATTTCTGGTGAAATCAAACCGTACGCAATTGCCGTTGGTTACGAACTTCTGTGCAAGTTCCCTGCTTTCGACGTTGCTGGCAGGCTCGGAGGAACCACCACCTACACCACCACCACCACCAACACCACATACACCCCTTTCGTCACAAATTCCACATCCCCCCCAGCGTTCATTAAAGTTACGGGTGGTAGTGACCGCAAAGAAAAAAAGGCCCGGGGTTTCGGCTTTGAAATAAAGGTAGCTTTCATCTTCCCTTTCGTTCGTTACATCCAGAAGATTCCAGGTACCTTTGTGATAGCGCTGGAGGCTGATAGAAGCCGGGTTGATGTCATTTTCCTCGACCCAGGACCTGAGCACCCTGAATGCTATTGTACGGTTAAGGAAATTTTCCGAACCTGAAACACTGCTGTTGTCAAACCCGAGGTTCAGGTAGCTGTATACAGAGTCTCCTGAAGGAGTTTCCTGAACCGGCAAAGGGATTCCGGAAAGGAACTCCAGCCTGGCACTCACATTGCCAATGGCTTCCGGAGAATAGAAGGATACGCGGTATACGCTGTATTCCCCTGACCGGGACTCGGTCACCTCCCCGGTAGTAAAATCGAAGGATACGGACGAATTCTTACCGATATCAAGAGGAGCCGAAACAACGATACGGTCGATACTGTCTCTTTCTTCCTCCGTCGGAAAAACAGTCCAGTCCCAGCTGTGCTGCAGGGTTTCAGAACCGTTTTCCGCAAGCACCGTGACATTGTACCCGGCAAGGAAAGGAGTAGAAGTGTCATTTTCCCTGATATCTTCCAAAACTTCGCTGGTGTTGACGGTGAGCTTCACGGAACTTGCAGAAACGTTTGTCTGCACAGGCAGGCTATTTAACATCCAGCTGAAATTGCAGGTTCTTGTAGAATGGATTTCGAATTCCAGGACATCCCCTTCAATTGATACAGGGGCTTTTTCCGGAACCATACTTCCCAGGGCAAAGGACAGGTTATACGCTGAAAGGCGCTCCATAAGGGGATAGGGATCACTGCCACAGGGAACATCCCCCATTCCGTTTCCATCGAAATCAGCCCCTCCGTAATTCGAATAGAAGTTGCCAAGCCGGCTGCTGTAAACGCCTCCTTTGTAAAAATAGGTCAGTTCAGAGGAAGTGTTCCAGAAATTCAAAAGCCCTTCTTCTGCGAGAGATTCATTGAGAGATTCATTGAGAGATTCATTGAGAGATTCATTGATGTTGTAAGCGTTTTCAAATTCGTTTTCATGAATTTGGTTCAGGAAAGAAGCCGAAAGCCTCAGCCCTTCCGTATTGTTTGAAATATTGTTTCCGGAAAGTGTATTGTTGAAGGCCCCTTCAAACCAGAATCCGGGGGCGCAGTCCGAAATCATATTGTCGGAAAGGGTGCAGTTCCGGACGCTTTCAAGATACACGCCGCAGTTCTGGCCCGAACCTCTTATTCCAAGCCCGCTGATTTTGACAGTGTCTCCATGCACACGGAAGACCGGTTCTCCCGGATTTGCAGCTTCGATTACGGTGTCCTCCGGGTTTCCGGAAACCGAGCAGATCGTGAGGTTCCGGGGGACATCCACATTTTCCGCATAAGTGCCCGGGTACACGAGGACGATATCCCCGGGTTTGCTACTGTTTACAGCCTCCGAAACCGAAACGAAATCTCCACCCCCGCTGATGTTCACGGCAAAGGTCCTGGGTTCTGCAGCTGCCTGCTCATACATCCGGAAAGCATCAACCCGGCCGTACCCGAACACGGGATCGTAGCCGGGGTCTCCAGAGTCGACGGCCGAAGAGTAGAGCAGTCTCCTGATATCCACGGCTGACTTCTCCGGAAAAACGCTCCAGACAAGACCCGCAACTGCTGCAACATGAGGGGCAGACGCGCTTGTCCCGGGAAAACAAGCAGCTTCCCCATCGGGATCCCCGAACCCTCCGGCTCCTGTGATACTCACCCCGTCGATCCCGACGACATCGGTCTTCAAGCGGGTCTCGGGAAAAGGATAGGAAATGGTAACCGGCCCTCTGGAAGAGAAATTTTCGATATCATCATACCCCGGATCGTCGGCAGCTATCGCCCCTACAGCCACGGCTTCAGGGACCGCAGGGTGCCCGAAGATAGAGTCTTCGGCTACCAGGTAGCTGGGGTCTATATCGTGAGCGTAGAAAATGTAAAGTTCCAGTTCCCTGGCTCCCCCGAACTTTTTCAGGACCCTGACAGAAGCGTTCAGGGTTGTTCTTCCTTCGTTGCTGTATATGATAGATTCCAGGGGCAGGTCATTTCCGTCCTGCGTATCGATGCTGTCCATAATTATTTCGGAACCGTTTTCATCTATCAGGTAGAGGTCATAGTCATTTCCCGATTGCCTCCAGGGGTCATCCCATTCAAGAAAAACCCAGACCTCTTCGGCAGGGGAAATGTTGAGTCGCAGGTCTTTCACAGCTCCCCGCCCCCCGCTAAAATCGTGCCAGCCGTTCCCGGCATCGTAAAACATCCCCTGGTAATGGCTCTCTGCAGCATTCCCTGCCGAGCTGACGTAGAGGATATCGTGGGTTTTTATGACCTCTGCAACATGAGACGCCACAGCCCCATCTTCAAAGTAAGGTTCCCCAAGCCACCCGATATCGTCGCAGACAACCTTACACCCCGTATCGACCAGGGCATCAATGGCTGCGTTGAATTCGTACCTGGTGTTTCCGCAGTCGTGGAAATAAAGCTCCGCCCCGGGGGCTATGTCGTGGACAATTTCAAGCATGGCCGTGCCTTCATCTTCACCCTTCGCTTCCCCCACCGCATTTCTCAAAACGGTCACGTTATCAGGGAGGTCTCCTGAAGCCACGGCATCCTCAAGGCTGTCCACTCCATCCGAAATAATCCCGATTTTAATGCCTGCCCCGCTTACCCCGTAGAGCTCCCTGAGCGTGGATGAATTTAAGATCGAATCCCCTTCCGTAGAAACCCTCCCGCTCCTGGTAACCGGAGGTATGACCGTCCTGACCCCTATTACCTCAGGCAGGGAAGCCAGCGTATCAAGAGCATCCACAGGGACCCAGGCCACCGCGATCTTATTGTCCTCGTCCCGCATCTCGACCTCACAGTAAGGGTCAAGCACATGGCTACTTGCGGAAGCTTCGAGGTGCACATAGACATGAACCTTCTGGACCTCACCCCGGAAAATGTCATCCCGGCTCCAGGCGGAATTTGATACGGGTTTCGGAAAAGAATCCGTGGGACTCAACTGCCCTGCCTTTTCCATCCGGACCTTCAAAGCTTCAGGAGTCTCACCCGGAGGCAGGTAGCGTTCATCACTCAAGCGCAGCAGGTCAGAAGAGAGCTTTTTCTGTTCAGGACTTAAAGTATCTTTGGAAAAACCCTCCTGCAATGGGGTATCTTCCAAGTTTTTTACCACGTTTTCTCCCGGAGAAACTTCGGGACTTTCATTCACTTCGGGACTTTCATTCACTTCGGGACTTTCATTCACTTCGAGACTTCCATTCTTAATTACTTCACCCGCATCAACGGTTTGCAGTTCGAAAAAGCCCGCTTCCATGCCCGGGGCTCCCGACAATAAAACAAGCATCAGTAAGATGGAGACCGAAATGAGGAACTTTTTTTTTATCATGGTAACCGGGAAACAAAAGCTTCCCTCGGCTTTTCCAGGCTGCTTTTATAGAGCCAGAGCAAAAGGAATTCTTCACATTTCATATTCAACACAAAAAGATGGCTGGTTTTATTGACCAATATGAAAATAATCAACAATGAGTATAGCAGAAAAATAAATCAGAAAAGATATAGCAGAAAGCAGATCAGAAAAATAAATCAGAAAAAAAGATAGCAGAAAGCAGATCAGAAAAATAAGTCAGAAAAAAGTGGCTGAACATTTCTGAAAGTTCATAAAAAAGAGGTTAAGGCATTGACCGCAATTTGACGCTGCTGTCGATTACGCCAACATTCTTCACGAGCTCTTCTTTCCGGGACTCCAGTTCCTCTTTTAAAACGGCAAGCTTTTTTTCGGAATTTTCGATCTCCTCTTTAAGGAGCCCTGCCCTGTCCCGAAGCTCTGCCTCTTTATGTTCCAGTTCCCCAAGTTTTCCAGTGTCCAGCCCGGAAAGTTCCTTCTTTTTTTCCTCAAGGGCCTGCACGGCTTCAAGGTATTCCTTTTTCCTGGCTTCGAGCCCGGATTCGGCGGCTTTGGCCTGGGCAAGGGCTTTTTCCTTTTTGGGGCTTTTCAGGTCCAGGGCATTGTCTTCAAGGATTTTTTCCAGCTCCCGGAAAAATACCGGATCTGCAGCTGTTGGCTCGGCAAGGCAGATTTCCACCTGCTGCTTTACTTCCGGCTTCAGGGTATACCTCCCGGTCTCGTGCATTTTTTTGAGCCTTGAGAGATTGTTCGAAAGGGGAAGGACAAGGGAAGTCAGCCCTGATTCGGCTTTTTTAACCCGGCCTTCGGCAGCCGAAACTTCTCTTTGCAGGTTCTGGTAACTCTGCCAGGTTTCCCCCTGCCTGAATTCTTCAAGAGCCTGGCCCACCCCGGTAATTTCAGATTCCAGAGCCTGGATTTTTGTCCTTTTCGACCCTATACCCTGCTCTTCAGATTCTACTGAGGCTGATAAATTCTTAATTTCCTTTATGTTCGCGAAAGCCACATCGATAGCTTCCAGTTCTTTTTTGTGCCCGGCAAGCAGCCCCTGAAGTACTTTGAGGACCTGTCCCAGCCTGGCAAGGCTGTCAGTAACTTCCTTAGATTCGCGGGGAAAAACAACCCTGGTATAACGGAAGCTCCTGCTCATATTCTCCACGCAGCTATCAAGGCTCTGCATGGCCATTTCCTGGAATTCATCGAGGGTCCGGACATCGAAAGCTTCAGGAACCCGGATTTTATCCAACAGGATTCCTACCTGCTTCATCATGTTCTCCCGGTTGCTCTTTGCCCTCTTTACCGCCCGGAGATCAAAGTCCCCCGTGACCTGCACTTCGGCAAGCTCGGCCTTACTTTCCCTTACATCTGCAAGGGAAGTTTCAATCTCCCGGAAAATCCCGGAAGCTTCACCTTCTATTTCCGAGGAGATTTTACGAAAGCGGGCGTCCAGCCATGAAGGGAGTTCCTCGAACCCGAGTTCTGTTGAAACTACTTCCGCAGGAGAACTTTCTTTTTTTCCTAAGAGCTTTTTAATCCACTTCAATTCGAGCCTTCCAGACAGGTTGATGAGAATTTTGTAAGTAATTAGCAGGAATTTGCTGAACATCCGGATCCAGAGATTTAGAATCCGATAAGATTTGAATCCGATGGAATTTGAACCTAATAGAATTTAAATTGTAAACTTTTCAGCTCTTATCTATGTTATAACTTCTTCTATGAAAGATTATTCGTCATTTAAGAAGGGACAGATTTGGAGAAAAAACAAGAAAGAGGAAACGTGAAGACATAGAGAGGAAGAAACCAGCTTGAAGGGAGAAAAGGAAGGAAGTTGAGGAAAAAGTGGGGGAAAAACATGGAAGGGAAAAAAGGGAAAACAGAGAGAAAAGAGAGAAAAGAGAGAAAAGGGAAAATCAACAAAAATTTAATAGGGAAATGCCAGGAATATGAGTACTTATATCATTAGGTGTATAATTTAAGTGTTTAAAATAATAATTTCAACCGGAGTTATTTTGAAAAAAATTTGAACACGGGAACAGAAAAAAAATTAAAATATTAAAAAACAAAGTATAAAATAAAATACAGGATTCCGGTCTCTGTCCCGACCGACACCACAATCGGGGGGTATAAAATGGCTAATGGAATAATGGAACAGACCATCCCTTATATGGATTTGACAATATCTACACTACTTTTTGCAATTGTTGTACTTATAGCAGGGTTTGTGATCGCAAAATTTCTTGTATCGACTTTCAGGAGTGGGATTAAAAGCACAAAGCTTCCGGACCTTGTTGTAGAATTCCTTGCCCGCTTTTTGAGCATCCTGCTCTACATCATAGTTATATTTGCATTCCTTGGGACGCTCGGCTTTGACATTAACGGCTTTGTCATCGGCCTCTCGGCAGTGGTTGGGCTGGTTCTGGGCTTCGGGCTGCAGGACACACTGACAAACCTAGCGGCAGGGGTCTGGATTGCTGCTCTCCGCCCTATCGATATGGGCGAATACGTGAAAGTAAACGGGGAAAGCGGGACTGTAAAGGCTGTCGGGATCATGGCAACCGAACTCCTGACCCCTGACAACCAGTACATAACAATCCCGAACAAGCTCATCTGGGGAAGCCCGGTTATAAATTCAACCCGCATGCCAACCAGGAGGGTTTCAGTGGATGTGGGTATCGGCTATTCTTCAGACCTGGAAAAGGCAATCCGGGTAGCTATTGAACTTATGAAAAGGCATTCTCTGGTCCTCACAGCACCCGAACCCGCAGTTATCACCACGGAACTTGCCGATTCCTCGGTGAACCTTCAGCTCAGGGCCTGGACAAACACAGGGGACTTCTGGACCGTCAAGAACGAACTGACAGCAGGCATCTTTGAGGCGTACAGGAAAGAAGAAATCGAAATTCCATTCCCACAGTTGAGCGTACATCTGGAAAAAACCTGAAAAGCCTCGGGGAAGGGAAAGTTTTCGAGTGGGAGGCAGAATACGTGAGTCCCTGATTGAACAGGCTCACAAAAAACAAGCAAAGTATAATATGAAAAAAAGAAGTGTATAAAAAATATAACAATGTTACAAATGTTATTATTGTTTATTAGTTTTAGGAAAAACCTAAACCGCATATAAAAAACAGGTTAAAGAGCCTTCGAAAAGTTATTGAGTGAAAAAATTGACTGAGTTTTCTGCCAGCAAACTGTGTAAAAAAAGAGAAGATATATATAACATTAGAATACTAACAAATTATTAGTTAAATCATATAACGTTATATACATCTGCGCGTGTAAAATGTAACTGCAAAAATATTAAATAAATACACGTCTGCGCGTCTAAAATGTAACTGCAAAAAGGAGGTTTTAGAAATTAATAAAACCTCCGTCCCTCCCAACCTATTTTTGTCTTATCCTGTACCTTGCATCAATTCCTGTTTTATCCATCCCCCGGTTCTATTGATTCTGTGAAATCCATATTTCCAGATTCCGTATTACCCGGATGGATCAAGAAGCAATGTCCAAATGCTTTTGGCAGATTGTCCGGTTGAATTCAGAAGCAATGTCCGGATAGATTCAGCAGGTCACATGGAACATTGCGGAAATCTTGCCTTCGAGCTCGTTCCAGCGTTCAATTGCCCAGGGAGTCGGGAAAAGTTCGATCGAACAGCGCTTTTTCCTGAAAAAGGCCTCAGCTTCGTCCGAAAGCTCTACAAAACCGGTCTGTCCGGCCCCCATAATTATCTTCTCAGTGCCCTCTTCGTAAATATACTCGGCTTCTTCAAGCGAGATTTTGTGAGAGGTTCCGTACAGGGCTTTTGAAAGCATTTTTTCCCTATTTTCCACCCGGCCGTCCAGACGGATCAGGATATCGTGCTCAAAAGTCTCTCCTTCGACAGTTATCGAACCGAAACTCGTGGAATCAATTTTTGGTTTCATAAGCTACTACCCCTGTAAATCAGAAAATTCTCCACCTTTTCATAAGCCAGTAAGAAGAATACGGCTGTATAATATATGGCAGTACCCGGGAGTATATAAAATGACAGTATCATTAATGTACTTCAGTGCGAAAGAATTAAACCTGAAACAGGATTAATAAATAAAAAACGATATTTAAGAGGTGAAAAACATTAGATATTCAATTAAAGACTTCGTAAGTGAAACGGGAGAACGCGATCTCGGGCAGGGAGTGTTCGAACTGGAACGCGACCGTTTGCTGGAAGTAAACCTTGAAGGCATGGTCTGGAGCAAACGGGGTTCCATGGTAGCGTATACAGGCGGGATTAAGTTTACAAGGGAAGGAATCCTTGAGCACGGGCTTGGTAAACTCGTAAAAAAATCCCTTACCGGAGAAGGGGTATGCCTCACAAAAGCCGAAGGCCAGGGAAAACTCTACCTGGCAGACGAGGGCAAGAAAGTCTCAATCCTGAACCTTGAAGACGAGGCAATCTTCGTAAACGGAAACGACCTCCTGGCCTTCGAATCATCAATCAGCTGGGACATCAGGATGATAAAAAGGATTTCAGGCATGATGGCAGGAGGGCTTTTCAACGTGAAACTCGAAGGGACAGGCATGGTCGCCATCACCACGCACCATGACCCCCTGACCCTCAAAGTGACGGGAGACTTCCCCGTATGCACCGACCCGAACGCAACGGTAGCCTGGTCCGGGAACCTGGAGCCGGAAATCAAGACCGACGTCTCCCTGAAGACCTTCGTCGGGCGGAGCAGCGGAGAGTCCGTTCAAATGGCCTTCAAAGGCGAAGGCTTTGTGGTAGTCCAGCCCTATGAAGAAGTTTATTTCCAGGCCCAGCCCTGAAATACTCTTCTTCTTTTTCACTTTATTTTATTTTATTTTATTTTATCAGGTTTCCTTTCCTATCCTATCCTTTTCAATAGTTCCGAGAATCAGAACCAATGTACCAGGTTATCGGAACCAATGTACCAGGTTATTAAACCCGGTTTTCAGTAACTTGAACCTGCAACTCCTTTTCCGTAAAAAGCTTCAAGCCGAGACTTTTCGTTTTTTGCTTTTTCCGTCCCTCCTTCCACAGCTTCCCGGATTATATATCCAGCCTTGTGCAGGATGGTATCTCCAATCTGGGGATCTCTGTCCATGCTGGCGGTGCAGGGATAGGAGTGGTGAGCGCCTGAAATGGTTTCCTTATATTCGGAAATTTCGGTCCAGCCGAGTTTCTTTGCAACGAACCAGGTAGAACCACAGGGAGCATCCCTGAGCACCCCAGCCCCGATAAACCTCTTTCCGTCGGGGCTCAGTTCGATCCTTAGCACGGGCTTTCCGAAACCCATGTCCACGAAAGCATCAATCAGGGGTTTTCCGGTCTTTTCAAGGGCGCAAAAGGGTTTTGGCCCCTCAAACTCCACACCCATGCCTTCGAGTTCCTTCCTGAGCTGTTCAAGCACCCCCGCAGGAGTGGCCTTCGAATCCTCGGAAGGTGCGATTACGGCTTTTGCTCCGGTCTTTTTCACCACTTCAGGCAGGGCTATCAGGAGGTCAGCGTGGATCCCGATCGCAAGAATCAGGTCACATTCCGGCAGCTTCTTAGGAAGATACTGCTCGGGCTCCTCTATAAAAGCAGGGAGATCGGTGGAAAACTCATGGATCCCCACAATCATCCCTGCATAGGACTTCCTGGCCTGCCTGCAGTGGTCACAGAGTTCCCCGCAGGACACACAGAACTCCCCGGGGTTTATCAGATTCAGAATCACTTTTCTTCCTAGTTCACCTGAGTAAAGTACAAGAATTCGCATATTCCAACCCCTTTTAAGGTTCTTCTAAAATCCATTTAAAATCTATTTTTGCCGCAGTAAACCCTCCCTTCATTTGCTTCTCGAAATGAAGAAAAATCCACAAAGGAAAATCCGGTTTTTCTGCTGGAACTGTTCAAATAAATATTCATTTAGCGGTTTAATTGAATAGCTGTACGGAAATGTTCTGCGTTTTGTTCAAATGGCAAATCATCTTCATTTTTCAAATAAACCTAATACATATTATTATTTGTTGGATTCTATAAATAATGCAAGTTTCGAATTGGAAATCGGTATCCAAAAGAAAACCGGATATTTTCAAGAAAAGTTCGCAAAAAAGGAAAACGGAATCGGAAAATAAAGAAAAAACAAAGAGAAGATAAGAGAAAAGAAGAGAGAAAAATTGAAAGGAAAAAGAAAAATTGAAAGGAAAAAGAAAAATTGAAAGGAAAAAGAAAAATTGAAAGGAA
>CBFCWE010000016.1:0-57342 GCA_965601435.1 uncultured Methanosarcina sp. | reverse complement strand
CTCTCAAGAATCGTAATATCTCTCAAGAATCGTAACATTTCTCAAGAATCGTAATATTTCTCAAGAATCGTAATATTTCTCAAGAATCGTAATATTTCTCAAGAATCGTAATATCTCTCAAGAATCGTAATATCTCTCAAGAATCGTAACATTTCTCAAGAATCGTAATCATCTTATCTAAATCAGGAAACCGTTACATGTAAAACGTTATTTTCGGGGATCATCATGCGAATAGCGATACTCAATAAGGACAGGTGTCAGCCCAGAAGGTGCAGCAAGGAGTGCGAAAAGTATTGTCCCAGGGTTCGGACAGGGGACGAAACTATTGTTTTCGAGGAAGACGGAAAACCGGTCATCTCCGAAGAACTCTGCGTGGGCTGTGGGATATGTGTAAACAAGTGTCCCTTTGACGCCATCATGATCATAGGGCTGCCGGAAGCTCTGCAGGAACCCACTCATAGGTATGGGACAAACGGCTTTGCCCTTTTCGGGCTTCCTGTGCCGCGGGCCGGGAAAGTGACCGGGATTCTCGGGCCTAACGGGATAGGGAAGAGTACTTCGGTCCAGATCCTTTCAGGGGCTCTGGTCCCGAACTTCGGGAAGGAGACAGGGGACTGGGATACCGTGCTTGAACACTATGCGGGCACGGCTCTTTATGATTATTTCAGGGACGTGGTTTCCGGGAAGTTCCGGATCTCCCAGAAGCCCCAGTACGTTGATCTGATCCCGAAAGCCTTCAAAGGCAAGACCTCCGAGCTCCTCGTAAAGACCGATGAACGAGGAGTACTCAATGAACTGGTAGACTACCTGGAACTCCGTGGCGTAATGGACCGCAAGATCTCGGAATTGAGCGGCGGCGAATTGCAGAGGGTTGCGATTGCAGCCTGTGCGGCCAGGGACTCTCATTTCTATTTCTTTGACGAAATCAGCCCCTACCTGGATATCCACCAGAGGATCAGGGTGGCCCGCTTAATCCAGAAACTCTCGAAGGAAAAAGCCGTGCTTGTGGTCGAACACGACCTGGCGATTCTGGACATGCTCACCGACTCTATCCACCTTGCTTACGGTGAACCCGGTGGTTTCGGTGTGATCACTCACCCAAAGAGTGTGCGTGTGGGGATAAACCAGTACCTTAAGGGCTTCCTCCCTGAAGAAAACATCCGGATCAGGCCTGAGGCCATCAAGTTTGAGGTCCACCCTCCGACGGATACTCATGAGTTCGAGTCCAGGGTTTCTTTTGGTGGTTTTTCCAAACAGTACGGGGAAGGCTTTTCCCTGAAAGCAACCGGAGGAAACCTCAAGGACGGCGAGGTGCTGGGTATTGTGGGGCCGAACGGGATCGGGAAGTCCACTTTCGTGAAAATCCTTGCCGGGGAAATCAAACCCGATGAGGGGGACCCCAACATTGATGTCAAGATCTCCTACAAGCCTCAGTACATTAAAGCCGATATCCAGATGCGGGTACAGGATTTTCTGCGGGGCATTTCAAGACGGTTTGGGACCAGTTACTACGAAGTGGAAATTGCAAAGCCCCTGCAGCTTGAAAAACTCTATGATCACATGTTAATGGACCTTAGTGGAGGGGAACTGCAGAGAGTAGCGATTGCTGCCTGCCTGTCCAGGGATGCCGACCTCTACATCCTTGATGAGCCGAGTGCTCACCTGGACGTGGAACAGCGCTCTATGGTCACGAGGGTCCTGAACCGCTTTGCCGAAAACAACCAGAAGACAGCCATGGTCGTCGATCATGATATCTACATGATCGACATGCTCAGCCATCGCCTCCTGGTCTTCGAAGGTGAGCCCTCGGTCTACGGTGAAGTTCACGGCCCCTTCAGCATGGAGAACGGTATGAACCGCTTCCTGGAAAACCTCGGGATCACTTTCCGCCGGGACGAAGAAACCAGACGCCCCCGCGTGAACAACCTGGGGTCAAGGCTTGACCGGGAACAGAAGGAAAGCGGAAACTATTACTACGCGGCGACCGAATAATCGGTCAAATTTCGCTTTTTTGCTTTCTAAGTAGGTGAAATTGTACGGTGGACTTGTAAGAGTGGACTTTTATTTCTGCCCTGGATTACTTTTTCAAAATAATTTTTTATCGGATGCGGGAGTTTCTGGTCTTTAATGAAAATCGAGTGTCTCGACCTTCCAGATGAAGTAAAGAAATTTTACCTGGATTCCGGAATTGAGGAGCTTTACCCACCGCAGGCGGAAGCTGTGGAAAAGGGCCTGCTTGAAGGAAATAATTTGCTTGCGGCCATCCCTACGGCATCAGGAAAGACTTTGCTTGCCGAGCTTGCCATGTTAAAGGCGGTACTTTCGGGAGGAAAGGCGCTTTATATCGTACCTCTCCGGGCACTTGCTTCCGAGAAGTTCAGGCGTTTCCGGGAGTTTTCAAAACTCGGGGTCAGGGTCGGGATTTCTACCGGGGACTATGACCGGCGGGACGAGGGGCTTGGAGTAAATGACATTATCGTGGCGACGTCCGAGAAGACTGACTCCCTTCTGAGGAACGATACGGCCTGGATGCGGGAGATTTCAGTTGTTGTGGCTGACGAGGTCCATCTGATCGACTCGGCGAACAGGGGACCTACCCTGGAAGTTACTCTTGCAAAGCTCCGGAGGATGAACCCCTCCTGCCAGATCCTGGCACTTTCGGCTACGGTCGGGAATGCCGACGAGCTTTCTGCATGGCTGGATGCCGGGCTTGTGCTGAGCGAATGGAGGCCTACCGACCTTAGGGAGGGGGTTTTGCTTAACGGGACTTTATACTTTAAGGGTCTGGACAGGGCTATCGAACAGCCCACAAAGGATGAGGCGGTGAACCTTGTGCTGGATACTCTCCGGGAAGGAGGGCAGTGCCTGGTTTTTGAGAGCAGCCGGAAGAACTGCATGGGTTTTGCAAAGAAGGCGGCTCCGAAGGTCAAAAAGACCCTTGTTGCGGAAGATCTGGAGCTTCTTGCGGGGATTGCCGAGGAAATTCTGGAAAACAGCGATACTGATACAGCGGTCACCCTTGCGGCCTGCATCCGGGCCGGGACAGCTTTCCACCATGCAGGGCTGACTTCGGCTTCAAGGGAGCTTGTGGAAGAGGGGTTCAGGGCAGGCCGGATCAAGATGATCTCAAGCACACCCACCCTGGCTGCGGGGCTGAACCTGCCTGCCAGGCGGGTGGTTATTCGAAGCTACCGGCGCTATTCTTCACAGGATGGAATGCAGCCTATACCTGCTCTCGAGTACAAGCAGATGGCGGGCAGGGCAGGAAGGCCCAGGCTTGACCCTTACGGGGAAGCCGTACTCCTTGCAAAGTCGAATGGGGAACTTGGGGATCTTTTTGAGCGTTATATCGAGGCCGGGGCGGAGGATATCTGGTCCAAGCTCGGAACCGAAAATGCCCTCAGGACTCACGTGCTTTCCACGATTGCAAACGGGTTTGCCCATACGAAAGAGGAACTAATGGACTTTCTGGAAGCGACCTTCTTTGCTTTCCAGTACTCGAATTTCGGGCTCTCTACGGTTGTGGACGAGTGCCTGCACTTCCTGACGCTTGAGGGCATGCTTGAGGATGCCGAAGAACTCGTCCCCACGATGTTCGGAAAACTGGTCTCAAGACTCTATCTCGACCCCCTCTCGGCAGCAGTCGTCGTAAAAGGCCTGAAAGAGGCCGGGGGGTCCCTGACCGACCTTACTCTGCTCCACCTTATCTGCAGCACTCCGGACATGCGCCTGCTTTACATGCGGAGTTCGGACTACGAAGGGATCAACGATTTTGCTATGACTCATTCGGAGGAGTTCGTGAAAGTCCCGAACTCCTTCGATATGGTGGAGTACGAGTGGTTTTTGCAGGAGGTAAAGACCTCACTCCTGCTTCTGGAATGGATCAGGGAAAAGCCTGAAAACGAGCTTTGTTCAAAGTTCGGGGTCGGGGAAGGGGACATAAGGGCAATCGCGGATATTGCCGAGTGGATCATGCATGTGGTCACTCAGCTTGCCCGGCTCCTTGCCCTGAAAGGGTCTGAAAAAGCCGCAGAACTCGAAATGAGGGTCCACTATGGAGCAGGCCCCGAACTGATGGAACTGCTCGACATGAAGGGCATAGGGCGTGTCAGGGCAAGAAAACTCTACAGGGCGGGTTTCGGGTCTCTTGCAGACCTCTCAGGGGCAGCTCCGGAAACTGTAGCTGCGGTTGTCGGCCCGAAAATTGCGGAAAGGATTTTCAGGCAGCTTGGCAGGGAGGATGCTGCCGGCACGGAGTTCTCTGCTGAAGTACAGGGGCCTGAGGGTGGGGAAGAAAAAGCCGAAGCAGGGCAGAAAACTTTTAACGATTTTTGAATTAATAGCCTGAAGTCGGGTCGGAAATTCCGAATTTCCTTCCTTTTCGCCTATTTTTTTCCTTTTTCCTTCCCTTTTCCTATTTTTTCCTTTTTCCTATTTTTTCCTTTTTCCTTCCTTTTTCCTATTTTTTCCTATTTTTTCCTTTTTCCTATTTTTTCCTTTTTTCTTCTTTTTCTCCGCTCAAATACTACCGCAATTTTAGGATTGTCTACAAAGCCCCCTTTTTTTCGCTTTTCATTTTCACCTGGATTTTTAGGGTTTTATCTGGTTTTGAGGTGAAAATATTAAATTAGATCAGGGATTTAATGGGATCAGATTATATTTCAGAGATGGTCATCATGTTATTCAAAAAATTGTCAGACGTTTCGAAAGCTGAAATGCAGGGACTGCTATCCCGGGAATCCGGGCTTGCAGATGTGGGGAAAACCGTTTCGGCTGTGCTTGCGGATGTGCGTGAAAAGGGAGATGCAGCAGTCCGGGAATATACAAAGAAGTTTGATAAGGTCGATTTTACTGATTTTGAGGTCAGTGAAGAGGAGTTCGAAAAAGCAATTTCCGGAATCGATGCAGAGCTCCTGGAGCACCTCAAAACCGCAGCTTCAAATATCAAAGCCTTTCACGAAGCCCAGCTTCCCGAGAAGACCTGGTTCATGGAACTGAGGCCGGGGGTCATGCTTGGACAGAAAGCTACTCCTCTTGAAAGTGTGGGGGCCTATGCTCCCGGAGGCAGGGCCTCCTATCCTTCTACAGTGCTCATGACCGTGATCCCCGCCCGGGTTGCAGGTGTTGAGCAGGTGATTGTATGTACTCCTCCGAGGGCTGATGGTTCGGTACACCCACTTACTCTGGCAGCGGCAAAGGTTGCAGGGGCGGACAGGGTCTTCAAGCTCGGAGGGGTGCAGGCCGTAGGGGCAATGGCATACGGGACGGAGAGCGTTCCGAAGGTTGACAAGATCGTGGGACCCGGGAATGTCTTTGTGACGGCTGCCAAGATGCAGGTCAGGGACGTTGCCGAAATTGACTTCCCGGCAGGCCCGAGTGAGGTGTTGATTATTGCGGATGAGTCTGCAGATGCTGTAATGGTAGCTTCGGACATCATCGCCCAGGCAGAACACGACCCGAATGCTGTTTCCGTGCTGGTCACGACCTCCGAAGCCCTGGCAAAAGCCGTAAGCGAAGAAGTAAGGGTCCAGGCCGAGCAGACCGCAAGGGGTGAAATCGTGAAAGTTTCCCTGGAAAATGCCGCAATCCTTACGGTGGGCTCCCTGGAAATGTGTATCGACTTCAGCAACAAATTCGCTCCCGAACACCTTGAAATAATAGTTTCGGATGAGGATTTCGTGCTTGACAGGATCAAAAATGCCGGATCTATTTTCGTTGGAGCCTACGCCCCTGTCCCTGTTGGGGACTATGCATCCGGTACCAATCACGTGCTTCCTACTGCCGGTTATGCTCGGGTCTATTCCGGACTAAACATAAATCACTTCATGAAATATTCTACCATCCAGAAAATCAGCAAGAGTGGGCTTGAAAGCCTAAAAGAAACTGTAATCGCGCTGGCCGAGGAAGAAGGCTTAAAGGCACACGCTGATGCTATCAGGGCGCGGTTCGGCTGGAAACCCCCTAAATAATGTGTACGCCATTCGATACTTATATAAAATGTAAACGCATAAGAAAATTTGCTATTTTAAATAAATGAGGAGTAGTGGGGATTAGTATGAAAATTAGAGTGGTTAGTTCACGGGAGGAAATTCCTACCCTGAATCCTAATGAAAAAGTTGTACACCTTGCATTCAGGCCCTCGAATAGGGATGTCTTCGTGCTTGCGGAGACATGTCCAAAAATTGAAGCGATTCAGCTTCCGAAGTCGTATCGCCGGACAGTCTCAAAATCTATTGAGATGTTCCTGGAAATGCAGAAAATTAACCTCCTCGAAGGGGACGTTTGGGGGCACAGGAAGGACATAAACGAGTACTACAATGTATCTCAGAACATACTGGAGAAGATGCAGGAATTAAAGGCTGATCGTGTATCCAACGATATCATTGCTGAAAAACTTTCGAGAGAAAGCAAGTTGAACACCGATATGATCATGTACATCTTAAACCAGAAGAATGTGGCTTGAGCTACTCTTCTGTTCAGGTATTTTTCGGTTGAGGTGATAATTTTTTTCTTTGCATCTGAAAAGGGGCTTGTAGTAAGGTATGGACCCGGATTTTTGCATCAGGGGGGTTTAAAGAGGTGTTCAGGCAATTCGGGATCTTTCGTTCTTAAAGGTAATTCCTTAGAGGTAATCCTGTAGATAGGTGGTACTTGCAGACGGATCGCACAAGTAGAGTTGCACCAGTAGAGTTGCACCGGAATTGCACCAGTAGAGTTGCACCGGAATTGTACAGGCATACGGATTGTAATTTCTGCGTGAGATTTTTTTTCCACATTCAGGATTATCCTAATTAGGACGTTTCATCCTTGTCTATAGGATATTTTTTCTGTCCCCTATTAAGTATATAAATCCGGTTTCCATACCCTTATTTAATTAATCCGCTTTGATCCCCGTTGTTCTTTGATTATCCACCGGGGGCATTTTTAGATTTTTCTTTTTATATTAATCAGCAATTTTAAAATAATGTTCAAGTTTGGAACACTCAATTTCAATTGGGATTTTGAAGTATTTCACTTCTTCCTTCTTTTAATGCTTTTTTTCTCAAACAGGATAGGGTAAGTTGAATGAATTTTACGATAAATTGGAAAATTATTTAAGCTTGATTATCCAACTAATTTTATTAGTCTTTGATTTAATCGAAGATATGTGGGGGATTAGAATGAAAATCAGAGTTGTCAGCTCAAGAGATGAGATCATCTCATTGAACCCTAACGAGAGGGTAGTTCATCTAGCGTTCAGGCCTTCAAACAAGGACATTTTCCTGCTTGTGGAGACCTGCCCGAAACTCGAGGTCGTCCAGCTTCCCAGGTCCTACAAACGGACTATTTCGAAATCAATCGAAATGTTTCTGGAAATGCAGAAAGTTGAGTTAATGGAAGGCGATGTCTGGGGGCACAGGAAGGATATTAATGAATATTACACCGTACCCTCTTCCGTAATCGAGAAAATAAAGGACATGAAGGGTGAAGGGGTTCCTGCCGAAGAGGTAGCAGAAAAGGTATCAAAAGAAAGTAAGCTGAACTCGAAGATGGTGATGTATATACTGAACCTGAAACAGATCGAGTAAGCGGTTTTTCCTGAATTTTTGCTTGATTTTAAAAATGAATATTCATGGGGCAGAAGCCTGTTTAGCTTTGCCCCGATTTCGAAAATCCCTTTTATCGGCCTGCCTTACCTTTTACAGGTCGTTTTTACAGATTGCTTTCACAGGTCGTTTTTATGTTTTGCCTCTCTTCTTGCGAGCCGTTTATTCCATTTCGCCGCTGAAGTATTTGTCATAGGAAGCCATGTCAAAGTGCCCGTGTCCACTCAGGTTGAAGAGGATTGTTTTCTCTTCCCCGGTCTGCTTGCACTTGAGAGCTTCGTCGATTGCACAGCGGATAGCATGGGAGGATTCAGGAGCCGGTACAATCCCTTCCGTGCGGGCAAACTGGACCGCAGCTTCGAACACGGTCTTCTGATCGTAGGAAACGGCGTCAATTAAACCTTCGGCGTGGAGTTTGCTTATGATTGGGGAGTCCCCGTGATAGCGAAGCCCTCCTGCATGGATGGCGGGCGGGACATGGGTATGCCCGAGGGTATACATCTTGAGCAGCGGGGTCATTTCAGCCGTGTCCCCGAAATCATACCTGTACTCTCCTTTCGTAAGGGTGGGGCAGGACGTGGGTTCCACTGCAATCACTTTTGCATCGTGTTTGCCTTCAAGCTTGTCTTTTACGTACTCAAGAGCGATGCCCCCCAGGTTACTTCCCCCACCGCAACACCCGATTACGATGTCAGGGTACGTTTCCACCTGTGCAAGCTGCTTTTTACTCTCTTCCCCGATAATGGTCTGGTGCAGTACCACGTGGTTCAGGACGCTTCCGAGGGAATATTTAGTGTTCTCATTAAGTGCAGCATCTTCCACGGCTTCACTTATGGCAATTCCCAGGGTTCCCGGAGTGTCGGGCTGTTCTTTCAGGACCCACCGCCCGAATTCCGTGTCCGGACTCGGGGAAGGGACTACTTTTCCACCCCAGAGGGTCATGAGGGATTTTCGGTAGGGTTTCTGGTAGAAACTGGAGCGGACCATGTAGACTTTGCACTCGATATCGAAATAGTTGCAGGCAAGGGACAGAGCACTTCCCCACTGCCCGGCTCCTGTTTCGGTGGTTATCCTTTCCGTGCCCTCTTTCATGTTGTAATAAGTCTGGGCAATGGATGTGTTAGTCTTGTGGCTGCCTGCCGGGCTTACCCCTTCATATTTGTAATAAATCTTTGCAGGGGTTTTGAGGAGCTTTTCGAGCTGGTGGGCTCTGTAAAGAGGGCTTGGCCTCCAGAGCCTGTATATTTCAAGGACCTCTTTAGGGATGTCGATATACCTGTCACTGCTCATCTCCTGCCTGATAAGCTCCTTTGGAAAAATAGGTTCCAGGGCCTCGGGTCCCATCACTTCCCTTGTTTTCGGATCAAGAGGGGGTTCCAGAGGGGTGGGGAGGTCGGGAAGGACGTTATACCACCTTTTTGGCATTTCGTTCTCGTCAAGGATTATTTTTGTCTGTTCCATATTATCCCTTTTCTGTATATGCGTGAATAGCTATCTTTTTGCACAGGTTTATACCTTGCTGTATTTAATTGTTATCTCTTCTGCATACGTGGCGTATGTCCTGTACATCTATACTTTGTTAAGTGCGGCGTTTTTTTCGTCCGGAAAAAGCGGCAACTCCTGGATTTCGGGTCCATAATTTGTAGAATTGAATGAAAGATTGAAGGGTCGAAAATATGCAGGATATTGAAAATTCCAAATAGAATCTAATATTGGAACTAAAACCGAATGCAGAAATAAAAAATGGATACAGAAACTAACGGGTACAATAATGAAAAATGGTACAGAAAATAAAGAATTCTGATAACAAAATGTTGAAAGTGGGTGTTGAAAACGGGTGTTGAAAACGGGATGTGGAAAAAAGAAAGCCTGCCAGAGGCTTTTTACTTCAACCTGCCTGTAAGTTTCACCGCAAGTTTTGCAAGTTCCGTGGCGCTAGTGCCGAGCAGGCGGACCATGGGTTCTTTTCCTGTGCTGCCTTCATCATAAATTATGTCGGGTACGCTCTCGTAAGCCCTGATTGCCTCGGCTGTGCCCCAGTCCATGGAGCTTACGTTTTCGGGTTCTTTTTCCCTGTCAAAGGAAGAAACCGTAAGTCCCATTTCCCTGCAGGCGGCAAGGGCTTCTTCGGAGTACCTTAAGTTTACGGCTGCCCTGATCCGGGGGTCGTAGCGGAGGGCGGTGAGAATGATCCTTGCAACGTGCCGGCTTGCCCCGAAGTCCACACAGCCCACGGCAACTGCCCTGTTCCTGTGCCTTACAATCCTGCCCTCCACGGCAGCGACGTCCTCGTAAGCGTCAGCGCCAGGAATACCCATCCCTATGTTGCAGCCTACCTCGGCGACCAGTTTTGTAATCTCAGGGCTCTCGGTAAGGATGGAAGCCGCAGCTTTCACGTCCCTGAGGACCCGGTAGCGCTCCATTTCTTCCAGGGTCTTGCCTATGGGGTTTATGGGGTTCACCCCCCTACCTGCGGGAATGCTCTTCAGGATTGCCTGTACCACGAACTTTTTTGCTTCCCGAGCGGCTGTTTCCAGGCTTTCTCCCCTGGCAAGGTAAGCGGTCATTGCTGCAGAGTAGGTGCAGCCCGAGCCGTGAGTCCCTCCTTTGACAAAGTCCCCGGGAACCCGGGTGAATGTGTCGGTGTCTGCTTCATAGAGCAGGTCCGTTGCATCCAGGTGCCCGCCGGTAACAACCACTGCTCCGGCTCCCAGATCCGCGATTTTCCTTGCCGCCGCCTTTGCGTCCTCCGGGGTTTTGACAGGGATCCCGGCAATTGCGCCTGCTTCGGCGGTGTTTGGGGTCGTGACTTTGCAGAGGGGGAGGAGCTCTTCAATAAGGGTGGATAAGGCTTCTTTTCGGAGGAGGTCACCTCCGGCTTCGGCAGCCATTACAGGGTCGATTACAAGGGAAAGCCCGTGCTTTTTTACCCTTGCCGCAACTTCTCTGATAATTCCGGAAGAGGCGAGCATGCCCGTCTTTGCCCACCGGATATCCATATCCGTACAGACAGCTTCGATCTGGGCGGAAACGGCGGTTGGGGCCAGGTCAAAGGCATCGAGGACTCCTGTGGTATTTTGGGCCGTGACCGAGGTAATGGCGCAGGTCCCGTGCACCCCGAGGGCGGCAAAGGTCTTGAGGTCAGCAGCGATCCCGGCTCCTCCCCCGGAGTCCGAGCCTGCGATCGTCATTACAATGGGTTTTTCTGGTATGGCGGGCTTTCCTGTCATTCTACTCATCTCGTTTTCTGGTTTGGTGGCTTTTGGCTTTGTTTCTCCGGGGAGAGCTTTTGGGCGTATTTATTCTCGAGTTTGTTTATTTCATGAACGCTCTTATTCGTGAACGCTCTTATTCGTGAACTCTTCTATTCGTGAACGTTCTTATTTGTGAACTCTTCTATTTGTGAACTCTTCTATTCGTGATCATGTTTATGAATGGGTATTTGTGAGAGTCTTCATTTTATGCGAATGTTTCTGCTTCCTTTAAATAGGTGCTTTAAATAAGAGCATTCCGCTTCGATAGTTTTATATATTGTATTTACGACTTTGATGCAGGCAATCTTGCATTTAGAATAGCGATTGGTTTAAGTCTGGATTAACTATTTATATTGATATAGATAATGAGTCGATTTATAATATTTTGTAGGGGATTTTAAGGATGGCAAACCGACCTCTGGATATTTTAAACAACGCACTGGATACACCTGTAATCGTTCGATTGAAAGGCGCACGTGAGTTTAGAGGTGAACTTAAAGGATATGATATTCACATGAACCTCGTGCTTGATAACGCTGAAGAATTACGTGACGGAGAAATCGTCAGCAAGTTTAGCAGTGTTGTCATTCGAGGAGACAACGTGGTATACGTATCTCCGTAATCTATATCAAGCACTTAATCTATTAACGTTCAACTTTGCGAGCATCGGAACTTTAAAAACGAGCCGTAAAAAACAATCCGGAATAACGAAATCGCTTCGGACAATCAGATGTTACTTTAAAATATGTTGATTTTTATCAGGAGATTTAGGAATGAGTAAAGGTACTGCATCAATGGGAAAAAAGCAGAAACACACACATGTCAAATGCAGGAGATGTGGCAGTGTATCTTATAATGTGCATACAAAACAGTGTACCTCATGTGGTTTTGGAAAAACGCCCCGCATGAGAAGCTATAAGTGGAAGGCAAAGTGCAAGTATTGAACTGGGCTACCCCACTTTTACTATTTTTTACCTGAACCGGAGGTTCATATTGAAAGAAGAATGCGGGGTTGCAGGTATTATTCTCCCCGAGAGCAAGCCTCAATCCAGTACCGTCGCATTCAAGCTTTACTATGCTCTCTATGCTCTCCAACACAGAGGGCAGGAATCCACGGGTATAGTGGTGTACGACGGTGCGGTTCCCCATTCCATCAAGGGCATGGGACTTGTGCCGGATGTTTATACTAAGGAATCCCTTAAGCACCTGACCGGACACATGGGTGTCGGGCACGTCCGATACTCCACTACCGGCGGGTCAAAGATTGAAAACTGCCAGCCCTTTGTCCTTAATTTCAAAGGCGGGACAATCGCCATTGCTCATAACGGGAACCTGGTCAACGCCAGGAATCTCAAGGATGAGCTGGAATCCGAGGGCAGGATTTTCGTCAGTGATTCCGATACCGAACTCATCGGGCATCTCCTCGTGAAGGAACTTATAAGGCACGGACCCGTGGAATCGATTCGGAATGTAATGCGCAGGCTTGTGGGCTCTTATTCCCTGGTGATCCAGTTTGACGGCGTTCTGTACGCAGTCAGGGACCCCCTCGGCTTCAAACCCCTTTGTTTCGGGGAAGTTGATGGTGGGTATGCGATTGCTTCGGAAAGCGTAGCTCTGGACACCCTTAATGGCACCCTTATCCGGGATGTCAGGCCAGGGGAAATCGTCGTCTTTACGGAAGACGGCTTCGAAAGCCACCAGGTTTCAAATGAACCTCACCCTGCACACTGCGTTTTCGAGTTTATCTACTTTGCAAGGCCTGATTCCATCATCGACGGAAAGCTTGTTTACAAGATCCGGGAAAACATAGGCAGGGAACTCGCAAGAGAGCACCCCGTTGACGCGGATATCATTTCTCCCGTCCCTGACTCGGGGATTACGTCCGCAATCGGCTATTCCCGGGAATCCGGAATCGAATACCTGGAAGGCCTGATGAAGAACCGCTACATAGGCCGTACCTTCATCCTGCCAGGGCAGGGAATGCGTGAAACCGCAGTCAGGCTTAAGATGAATGCTATCCAGGACAACGTCAAAGGCAAAAAAGTGGTCCTGGTGGACGACAGCATTGTCCGGGGCACAACCTCGCGACGCATCATCGATATGGTCCGGAAAGTCGGGGCATCCGAAGTGCATGCGCGGATAGGAAGCCCTGCGATTATAGCCCCCTGCTACCTCGGAATTGACATGGCGACCCGGCAGGAGCTGATCGCCTCGTACAAGACCGTAAAAGAGGTTGAGGGCCTGATTAACTCAGACTCTTTGGGATACCTGAGTATCGATGGGCTTATGCGGGCTCTGGGCTGCAATAAAAATGATATGTGTGTCGGCTGTCTTACCGGCGAATATCCCGTGGAAATTCCCGGGGAAAAGTGCAGGAAGAAACAGCTGCATCTAAACGATTTTGAATAAACAGGAAAGTTCCTTCCAGACGTGATCGTAACAATCCGTCCGGAATTTTCTTTTCTTAAATTCCTGGTTTTTTTCAGTTTTTGTTTTCAGTTTTTGTTTTCAGTTTTTGTTTTCAGTTTTTGTTTTCAGTTTTTGTTTTCAGTTTTCTCGCTCATCTGCTGTCTGGTGGTTTACGCTTATCTGCTGCTTAGCAACGTCACGTTCACTATCCTGTTCCTCGGCCCGTCCATTTCGGCAAAAAAGATGCTCTGCCAGGTCCCGAGTTCCAGGTCCCCGTCCGTTATGGGCAGGACTTCGCTTGCTCCGAGCAGCACGGCTTTCAGGTGGGCATCCCCGTTGTTGTCGATCCTGTCGTGCCGGTACCCTGCTCCTGCAGGCACGAGCCTGTTCAACAGCTCAAGGATGTCCTCCCTCAGTCCGCTTTCGTTTTCATTGACTATTATCCCGGCTGTTGTGTGCAGGGTGCTCAGGATACACGCACCCTGTTCGATGCCGCTTTTCCTGACTTCTTCCCTGACTTCGGCAGTGATGTCTATTAATTCGATCCGCTTCTCTGTCTTTATATTGAGTTTCAAAAGCCTATCCCCTCATTCTGGTTCTTTATATTCCGAATCCAAATATTCGGACGCCAGGCTTGTGTAATTGATATACTTGTTTACCTGGTGAACTTTTATAGCTGATGGATTTGATCATCAGGGAAAAAAGGGTAAGTTTGGATTTATGGCTTTTTGATTGGGGGAATTCTCCTGAATAAAAGAATTTTTTTCAAGTGGGGTTCAGGAAGATCTCAGGAGAGGGACTTTTCAGAAAAAAGTAGGTGCAGATTATGGAATCCCTGGGAAAGGATCGGACCCCTAAATAATCCGATTCTTTCCTGTTTTTCTGTTCCGTTTTTATGGCGTTATTTAAGCAGATAGCTTTCGTTTTTATGGCGTTATTTTTTAAGTAGATAGCTTTCGTTTTTATGTTCTTTTTTGGTTGAACGGTGGTGTATTTTTTAGAGTTGTTCTGATTGAACAGTGGTTTTTTAGTGACCGTTTTTTAGTAAACCGTTTTTAAGAGTGGGGTTGTGATTGCTTTTTTGAGGTGTCTTTTTTTAAGCAAATTGGTTTCTTTTTTTGAGGGGCCGTTTTTGGCCGGGTAAGTAGGTGTTTATCGTGAATTTTTGGAGTGGACGGGGGGAGTTGATTGTTTTTGAGTTAAACAGAGTTATGGCAGCTTTGATTTTTATGGAGGAAATCCCGTTTTTCTGGTAGAAGATACTTTAGGAGTTGCAGGGGGCTTCTCCCCGTATCACCTGGATTTCCGTCTGTTCATGCTGTGCATTTTGAGATGGAAATGATCCCGAAGCGTTCCAGAATTTTTATTTTTGCGGGAGAGAGGAACTTACGGTCTTTTAGCAGGACCCCATGTAAGACGGGTTTCAGGGTATTTTCCTTAACTTCTTCTTTCATTTTTGACTCACCTTTGTATGTTGAATTTGTATGTTGAATTTGTGTTCTGGACTTTATGCTGGACTTTATGCTGGACTTTATGCTGGACTTTATGCTGGACTTTATGCTGGACTTTATGTGGAAGTTGACTTTTCATTCGACTTACACTCGGTAACCTATTACCTACTTACAAATACTTAAAGATTTCGATCAGCAACGCTCTGCCTGTAAAATAGTTTAAAAAAAGCTATTTGCTGGGTATCGAGGGTGTTTTTTGGGCGCAGTGTATATTTTTTAGGTCTCAGGTCAACTTGCCGGGCAGACGAGTATTATCGATATCATAAGCTCCATTGTCCACAGTACAAGTTTCCATTAGATCCAATCTCAGAAGGTTAGCAGTCAAGTTAGATATTCCTTAAAATCGCCGCAAAAAAGGTAACAACCAGACATGTAAAAGTAAAGGCAAGCACAAGAATTGTTCTTCTCTCTTCTTTCTTAGACAATTGTGTTGGCATTCCATTTACATATAAAAGATACATCAATGGTAATAGGGACGGAAATATCCAGAAGAAATATTTGACATCATCGTATGAAACCACATCCGTTGCTGTCATTGCAATTAATGTGATTAACAACCACCCTATAACAAGATAAGTCCTGATGACTGCCTTTTTATTTAATGAAGGAAAAAAAGAAAGAATGTCGAAATTTTTACTCACATATTTCACCTGCTTTGACTTCTTCTCTTACGTATAGATACAATTACCATTTTGCCATATCGATCAATTAGTTTTCCCGTATTTCTTTTGAGGTACACCCTGATTTTCCGGGTTCACTGTGTATTTTTTAGATAAAATCGTTTTACGGGGAAAGCGGCTCAGTCAAGCTCTTTTCAGGCCCCGTGTTCAACCGCAATCCTGGAAGGTCCTGAATTTATTGTTGAATTCAGGAACGTTCTTGCCCATACAAAGGTGATCATTGCCCCAATTCCGTTTCCTACAATAAGTCCCCACCAGATCCCTGGCTCCCCCATATTGAAGGTGAAGGCGAAGAGAGCGGCAAAGAGAGGGGTCATGACAATTGTTCTTAAGATGGTTGCGATGAGGGCGTTGATGCCTTTTCCGGCTCCCTGGAAAAAGGATGAGGAAAGCATTCCGAAGGCGACCGTCGGATAGAAAATGCAGAGGATGCGCAGGAACATTTCCAGGTCTCCTGCGATATGGGCTGCTGCCTCAGCCTGGGTAAAGACAGCAGCTATCCGGGGGGCAAAAGCAAAGGTGAGAAGGCCAAGCCCCGTCTCGATGAACAGCCCGAGTTTTATAGAATATGAAAGGGCAGTTTCGGCTTTTTCAAATGCCCTGGCTCCGAAAGATGCCCCTGTTACCGAGACCACGGCTGTTGCAATCCCCATCAGGGGCGCAGTCGCGATGGTGGCAACCCTCCAGCCTGTGGAGTAAACCGCTACTCCGTCGGTATCGCTGACCACAACGATGAGGAGGTTCATAATGATCATTGTAAGGGACATCGTAATCTGCTGGACCGAAGCCGGCACTCCTACCCTGAATATGTCTTTTACGATGCCCTTTTTGAAGCTGAAGTCCTGGAAATCAAAGGAAACATAGGTGTCCTTCCTGAAAAAGAGCCAGTTGAACATCAGAAGCGAGGATATCGCCAGAGAAAGTACCGTAGCCCAGGCTGCTCCCGCAATCCCGAGTTTCAGGGTATAGATAAATATGGGGTCCAGGATGATGTTCAGCCCTGCTCCCAGCACCATGGCCTGCATAGCCCTTTTTGAGTCCCCTTCAGCCCTGATGATGGAATTGGCTACGTTCGTGAAAAAGACTACAATGCTCCCGAGGAAGATGACTCTGGCATAGGCAACGGCAAGGCCCATGGTCTTTCCGGCTCCTGCCAGGGTGAAGATCTCGGGGGCGAATACATAGAACGGTATGGAAAAAACCAGCACCAGGATGAGCATCATTATCATCGTGTGCACGGCAACGTTGTCTGCTCCTTCCTTGTCCCGGGCCCCGATCCTGCGGGAAATTGCGGCTCCGCCTCCGATCCCGAGCCCGTTGGAAAGAGCCATGCTGATAAAAAAGAAGGGAAATACAAAACCCATGGCTGCCAGGGCATCGGCTCCGAGCCCGGCGACCCAATAGGTGTCGACCAGCTGGTAAACGGTTTGCACGGACATGGCAACCATCATGGGGATGGCCAGTTTGATGATGGCTTTTTTGGGGTCGCCAAGGAGGATGTCGACGCCTCTATTTTTTGGTCCGGTTCCGGAGCCTCCGAGATTTGCATTCTCTGGTGGGTTATCGTTCATTTTTTTATTCCTGTGATCGTCAAGTTTCTTCCAGCCTGAGTTTTTTCCTTTTGGCTCACGTTTTTCCTTTTGGCCTGTTTTTTCCTTTTGGTCTACGTTTTTCTTCCCCGCTTCTTTTCCCCTAATTTCTTTTCCCCTAATTTCTTTTCCCCTAACTTCTTTTTCCAGGCTACCTTTTAGAATCCGCATCCCCGGATAAGGACCTGGTTATTCAGTCCTGGTTATTCAGTCCTGGTTATTCAGTCTGGTTATTCAGTCCTGGTTATTCAGTCTTGGCTACTCGAACCCGCAGGAGGCTGAAGTCAGCAGCATTTGTTTTCTATTTCCAAACCAATGGAATTGAGTTCTTTTTGGGTTTCGTTAAGGGAATTCAGGAATTCTTTTTTGAGTTTCCTTGTCAGCTGTTCCGGGTCAAGCCCCTTGAAGTACGTGGGATTTCCTTCCTTTACCTCTACATACCCTTTCCTGACCATCCTCTCCAGTACGCCATAGATCTTGGGCCTTGGGACGTGGGTATACTCATGAATTTCCCGGGCTGTAGCTTCGTTTAAGCTGAGAAGCCCAACGTAGGTCTTGGCCTCGTTTTCCGTAAACCCTAATTTCTGAAGGTTGTCTATGAGTTTCGAACTCATCGTAAGCCTCCGGAATCATTTTGTTCACTATTTTCCAGTTATCCGATTTTTTTCTTTTTTGCGTTTTTTTCTTTCAGGTTTTTTTTCTTTCAGGTTTTTTTTCTTTCAGGTTTTTTCTTCCAGCTTCTTTAAAACTTTCATCATCGTTTCCAGGCTCTCCCGGTAACTGATGATGTCCTCCTCATCCAGCTTTTCGAGGACTTCGGAGGCTGCGGACTCGATCTCTGCGGTGAGCTCGTTTCTGCAGTCTTTTCCTTTTTCGGTAAGGGATACCAGGGTTTTCCTGCGGTCTCCGGGGTCTCCTCTCCTGCAGACCAGTTCATCTTTTTCCAGGGCATCGATCATGCTTGTCAGGCTACCCTTCTGGAGGTCCAGGCATTTTCCCAGGGCAGAGGGAATGATTTCTTCTTTTCCTCCGATGATCATAATCGCTCTTTTCTGGTTCTTGTTCAAATTATAGGGCCCGCCACTGGCCTCGTGAAAAACGTTTGCAAAATTCTTATGGAAGAGGTGAAGCAGCTCAAACTGGAGTGTCACCGCCTCTTTTATTCTTTCCTTTTTCATCTTACCTCACACCCCGGTGCTCCATTATTGCGGACCCGGACGATAAAGATCAATGATCTGTTTCATGGTCTGTTCGCAAAGGGTTATGAATTCATTTTTTTGAATTCATGTTGTTTTTGATCTTGTTGTTTGGATTCTTACCGTCCTGACCCACATTGTCGCAACTCGTATCGTTTGTTTACGTACTGTTCGATTTCAAACCAAAAATGCACAGATTCTATTTATACCTTATGATTTTGAACGGAATTTGAAATATGATTCTTTAAAAAATCATCATTATATCATCGTTTTTTCGGTTTTTTCCACCCCGTTCATTCCCCGTTTATTCTCCGGTCATTCCTCAAAATATACCTTCACCGGTAAAATATGCCCACGTTTCCGGCAGAATAAATGGTTGAAAAAAGCTGGGTTGGAAAAAGCTGGGTTGGAAAAAGTTGGGTTGGAAAAAGTTGGATTGAAACATATGGATATAAATGATAGAGAAGAGCCTTTTTTTCAGGCTCTAGCTTTTTTCTCAGGCTGTACTCTCCACCGCCCCCGGTGTCGGGTGTTCGGTTTTCAAAAGCCCGCTCAGGTAATATCTTGCCCAGACATAGGCAACCATTGCGCCAAGCCCGTTTCCTGCTACCAGTCCCCACCAGACGCCGGGCTGTCCCATGTCAAGTGTGAAGGCAAAAAGCAGTGCAAAAAGCGGGGTAAATACAAGGGTCCTGAGAATGGTTGCCGCAAGGGCGTTCATGCCTTTGCCTGCGCCCTGGAAAAGGGAGGACGAAAGCATTCCCAGGGATACGGTGGGGTAAAAGATGCAGATTATCTTGAGGAAGTTTGTCAGGTCGGGAGCGATATGGGCTGCGGCTTCAGCCCGGGTAAAGGCTGCGGCTATCCAGGGGGCGAGCACAAAAGTCCCGACTGCGATTCCAGCTTCAATCATCAGCCCGAGTTTTATTGCATAGGAATGGGTGGTCCTGGCTTTTTCGAAGTCTCCCGCCCCGAAGGCAGCCCCGGATACCGAGACCACAGCCATTGCTATGCCTATCAGGGGCGCGATTGCAATGGTTACGACCCTCCAGCCCGTGGAATAGACCGCAACCCCGTCGGTGCTGCTGACTGAGACGATTATGAGGTTCATGATAAGCGCCATCAGGGCCATCGTGACCTGCTGCACGGAGGCGGGGACCCCTACCCTGAAGATGTCCCGGGCAATTCCCCGGTCAGGTTTGAAGCCCCCAAAGTCAAAGGAAATATAGCTGTCTTTCTTTACAAAAAGCCAGTACAGCATCAGGACGCAAGAAAGCCCGAATGAGAGCAGGGTAGCCCAGGCGGCTCCCGCAATTCCCATTTCCAGGGTATAGATGAAGATCGGGTCGAGTATGATATTCAGGACAGACCCGATCACCATAGCCTGCATGGCTCTTTTTGAGTCCCCTTCACTCCTAATGATCGCGTTTCCCACGTTTGCAAAGAAGACAATGATACTGCCTCCGAAGATCACCTTTGAATAGGCAACTGCCAGGGGAACTGTCCTGCCTGCTCCGCTGAGTATGAAGATTTCTTCCAGGAACGATAGTGAGAGTACGGTAAATACGACTACCATCACCAGCATTATGACGATTGTGTGCACGGCAACGTTGTCAGCCCCGGCTTTGTCCCTGGCTCCTATCCTGCGGGAAATCGCTGCTCCCCCGCCTACTCCCAGGCCGTTGGTAAGAGCCATCTGGATGAAAAAGAAAGGAAAGATGAAACCCATGGCTGCCAGGGCATCCGCCCCGAGTCCCGAGACCCAGAAGGTGTCCACAAGGGTGTAGAGTGTCTGCACGGACATAGCCACTATCATGGGGATTGCCAGTTTCCTGATGGCTTTTTTAGGGTCCCCGTGAAGGGTTTTTACACCCTCTGTATTTTTGTCCGTCAAACCTGGGGGTTCCTCGGTTTCGGATATTTTTCCGGCTGTTTTTCCGGCTGTTTTTTCTTGCATTTTTAGCGCCCTGGGTCTCTTGTTGTTTTTCGATCAGAATTGTTTTTATAGGGATTGGTTTTCAGTTTGATTTCTAACCAAACATTGGACGCTGTATTTATATATTTTGATTTTTTTGGGGGCGTTGGCAGGTGGGATATTTTGGAAGTTCAGGCAGCCGGGATTTTAATTGTGCATGTTTAGGAGGAAAAGAGGTAATTTTATATCACAAGGTGGGGAATTTTATACAGATGAAAATGGGATAAGTAAACCGCCGTTGACATTACTGCAACAATCATGTTAGTTAAAGGAGAGTGATTATGAGCGAAAATGAGCGAAAGACCATAGAGCACAGCCATGCCCCACAGCATCCGCTTTGGCTGTCTGTTGTCCTGAGCCTCTTTCCGGGAGTGGCGCTAGGCGCGTTCATCGTCGGGATGACACCAGTATTGAAGGGATGGGGACTGGATCCAATCTTCGCCCTCTTCGGCGGTATCGGACTCGTGATCGCACCCCTCGAACTCGGGTGCATGGCTATCGCCTCTCGCAGGATAATCGGTTCGTGGTCTCCACTTGCCGTTACAGATTACAGATCCAAGCTTCCTCCCGGACAGCTGCTGCCAATGGCTATTGGTCTGGCTATATGGTTCATCTTCACACTAATCGTGTGGATATTGTTGCTGGAAGGCTGGGTCATCGATCAGTTGCCCTCGTGGGTGCCCGATTCGATACTGCAGTTTTCGCAGATGAATGCGGAGGGCGATCCGCCTTCGGCGGGCGTTTTAGCAGCATTCTTAGTCATAGCATTTGTGTTCAATGGCCTGGTCGGTCCAATGACCGAGGAACTGTACTTCCGCGGCTATCTTCTCCCGCGGATTGACCGCTACGGCATATGGGCGCCGATTCTCAACACCCTCCTGTTCAGCATATATCATGTGTGGTCGCCGTGGCGGTGGCCTCAAATAGCCGTCGGATTCCTGCCCTTGGTTCTAGTCGCGTGGCGAAAACGGAGCATCTACGTATCCATGATTGCTCATGTGATTGTCAACATCATCTTCCTGGTCATGCTCACCGCCTCGTTCGCCGCTGGCTGACACTCGGGATACAGGAAAAGGTTCGTGCAACAATTTTGTCAATCGGGCGGTGGGATATTTTTTCACGCAGACAGTTAAAAAGCACTATCTGGCTCTTTCAACACTTCCCTCCAGCCTCCCCCGCCTTTATCATACACCTCAAATAAACCTGCGCCCGGACAAAAGTGATCAATTGCCCTATTCTTTACTTTTAACAAGTCCCTGGCAGGAAATGAGACGTCAACTTCAAAATCAAAAAAATAAAAAAGAAGGGGATTTATGGAAAAATGCTATTCCTATGGGAATAAGATCTCTCAAAATCTGTTCCTGAACTATTTGCCAGGAATCTTTTTTGAGACCATGCATCTTTGTTATTGTGATTCAGTACTTTTGTATAGGGACAAAGTTTTGTAACTCAACACTTAGGGGATTTTGAGGATTTCCCTCTCTTCATCTCTAAAAGTTTCCAGAGCTTATCGCATTCTTTAGCTGTCAATCCTATCTTGTTTATCAGGTAATCCTCTGTTTTTTCATTTTTTTCCGTATCTTTTAGCAGGTTACTTATTGTATCCCTGTGGTGCCCGGTTATTCTCTCGATACTTCGGATCCCGTTTTTCTCAAGAAAAAGCCGATATATCATTCTTATTTTATCGTTAGATAGATGTTTACGATAAATGGCTGTACCGATTGTTTCCATGAAGTATTTGCCGCAGTGTTTGCAATAGAATCTCTGGTGACCGGTTTTATATTTCCCGCTTTTTACAATGGCTTTTCCTTCTGCCTTGAGATAATATTCACATTCCGGGTTTGGACATAGGATTTCATCTGTTTCTGACTGCAAAATTTCCCACCACTTTCTATAAACTATTATGATGTTTTTCCTTTAAATATGTGAGCTCTTCACAAAAAAGATCAATTGAGTTTTTTTTGTTTTTGAACATTCCTTCTGGTGGCCTTACTCATGATCTTTTTTAACTTTTGAAAATCAAAATAGCACCAGATTAGTTTCTCTTTTATAAGGTTCTGAACATTTATGTTTTTTTTTGGAAATAGCTGCAGGAAGCCTTTCATCTATAATCCTAAAAAAGTAATTATCAATTTATATATTTTGTCATGTATTATTTTTTATACAGTTTTCTTAATTTCAGCCGAATGTCTCGCAGAATTCTGCAGAATGTAACAATTTCCAATGTTGTTAGAATCTGTGTTGAAATTCGGGGAAGTCGGGAAGAAAAAGAAGCAGATCAGCAAATGAAAGTACCTGATTTTGAATAAGCATCATATGTAGAAAGCTGGCACGACCATATTCCTGTTACTTGCAGCGGGATCAATGAGCAATTTAAAGTTATATCTATCTTATTATAGGACAATTATTTGATCTTTATACTTGCTTAATTGCTTATGTAGGGGGTTGAACTCGTGGGGGATGTGGGAATTTTCATGGGCAATAACCATTTTTTTAAATATGCTGTCGGCGATGGGGGCAATAATCCATATAATAAATATGTAATTTTGTATGGCAATAACTCTTTTATATTAGGACGCCATTTTGTTATATGCTCTATGTTAAGATTTATTAAAGAGGTGAATAACAATGGATGAAAAGGAAATAAATAATTTCTTTGGTAAGTTAATGGATGATGAGGACATTAGAACAAATTTTATTAATGACCCTGTTGGTACTGTTGAAGGAATAGGGTATTCCTTGACCTCTAAACAAAAGAATGGCTTAGAATCGATGGACAAAACAGCTCTTAAAAATTTTGTTGAACATCCAGAAGTTGGTTGCACTATAGATGTATGTGGCTTCGTTTTCTAATCCCAAAACCACAATCATCTGACGTTGCATATTTGAGGAATTTAGCACCTCACTTTAAAAGGAAGTAACGATTTATCGATTTAAAGGAACATAAAAAACGTGCGAGGGTTCACTTCATCTCCTATCTGAACAGGCTGTCCGACAATTCAATTTCAGGGCAAAAACCTTCAAAAAAGAAGGTATTTAAAGCCTTTAATTCGAAAAAAAAGGAAATTGGAAATTACTGCTGGTAATTGTCGGACCGACTGTGAAGGTCGGGGTATTCGTGACCCTTCGCGCTTCCTATGTAATAAATAATTTCTTAGGTAAGTTAATGACCCTGTTGGTACTATTGAAGGAATGGGATATTCCTTGATCTCTAAACAAAAGAATGACTTAGAATCGATGGACAAAACAGCTTTTGAAAATTTTGTTTAACTTCCCAAAGTTGGTTGCCTTATGGGTAGTTTTTTTGATGCTTATAGGACTTACGCACTTGAAGATTCTAATAAAAGTAGACTTCCATTACGCCAAAGTATGCAAGTTGGCTCAATGCAGCGGAAATCGAGATCAATGCCATGGATATCGAGTGTACTGGCAAAAGAATCGGTGACATGAAGACCTCGGCTCACGAAGTAGATGCATGGACTAATAGAAGGAATTGCCATAAAAAGAAAATAAACTGGAAATTCACAAGGAATATTGCTGATGAGAAATTGTCCAGACATTATGTATCATAATTAAGTTGCTAGGACACTAGTGTCGCGTCAACAATCAAGGGTTGAATAATTACAAACGATTGTAATTGATTAGATGCGGCATTTCAAGTTTGACATGACACTAAAATATGTAAACGTTATCAAAGGATTTAACCCGCTTTCGGCAGGTTAACATAAAAATTCATTTAATTTTTACAGCTATCGATTCTTAATATAGTTTGTCAATTAATTTAATATGAATCTCTTTACTCTGTTAAGTTTAATTAAAAAATAATGGAAAAATCTAAAACGGGAATTGCTGGTGACCAAACATTTTTTGGTTATTATTTATTATTTTCTTTTTGAAAGGGATTGAAATGTCAAAGAATGAAGAAAATCCGGTGCAAAAAAATGGTTATGACATTAGTGTGAATTTGAACACAGGTAATATCAATTATTTTTATATTGGTGGTGATATAAAAGTTTCTTTCTTCGAAACTTCATCTGGTGTAAACTTTGATTCAAAAAGCACTTTAATAAAAATTGATACATTGGAGCTTATTGTTTCTCAAGTTTGTAATATGAATTGTACATATTGTTTCGCAAATCAAGGTATCTACGATAATTCTGGTTTAATGACATTAAAAACTGCAAAAAGATCCCTCGATTTATTGCATTCTATTTCAGATTCAGATCATCTTAAGATAGCATTTTTTGGTGGTGAACCCTTTCTAAATTTTGATTTAATAAAAGAAGTTGTAATATATGCTAATAAAATATTTAAAGATCGTAAATTGAATTTTGTAATCGCTACGAATGGTACGATTATCAATAGAGAAATGCTTGAATTCATAAAAAATAATTCGATTTCCATACAGGTTTCTATCGATGGAAAAAAAGATTCTCATGATAAATATAGAACATTTAATGATGGGATGCCAACTTACGAGAAAATATTTCACAATGTGAAATCCATGAAAGAATTTGGGATTGAACCTGTTGCTCGAGCGACTATTTCTCATAAGAATATGGTCATAAAAGATTTTATTCCTTTTTCTATAAATGACCTCAATCTTCGAATGAATTTCTGGCCGATTATGAGTAAAGATAATGATCTCTTACTGAACCCAGATGATTATGTTAAAATGTATCAAGAATTTCTTGAAATATATAATGACATGATAGATTCAAGTAATTATAAATTGACTTCTTTTAATAAAGTACTGCGTAATATGATATTGTACCACTTTGAAACGGACAATTCTTCTTCTGCAAAGCAAAATTCATTTTTTTGTGGTGCTGGTACAAGCATGATATCCATAGATATTTCTGGAAATATTTATCCTTGTCATGGTTTTGTTGGTGATGATCAATTTAATATGGGAAATATAAATGCTGGAATAAATTTCAACAAATTAAAACGGTTTGTGGACCACATACACCTGGCAAATAAAAATGAATGTTTTAATTGTATTGCTCGGGACTTTTGTGGTGGAGGATGCAGTTACCGTTTTTATTTTATGAATCATGATTTAAATAAACCAAGTGATGATTTTTGTGGTTTTATCAAAACGATGTATAAATTCTCGATAATCCTCTATGTATATATGAAAGATAATGGATTGCCCAAAGAATTGTTGATAAATCCTTGCCTCATTGAGTTATATGACCTACTTGGACAGGAGTCGTAAGTAATGGGTCCCAGAAGAGTTTGACCACAAACTTATGAAAATAACACAGGGTGAAATCGCAAAAATTGAACCTCCCTTAAGGAGTGAGATTTTAGCGGTATTGGTTAATAGAGTATTTGACCCAAGCTACTATATAATTTTTTACGCCACATAAAAACTATCGTTAGTCAACTTACACCTAAGCTGAACAACGGGGGAGGAATAATTTATGAAATATGGAAAGAGTTTATCTTTATTTTTGGTTTTTTCATTATTTTGTATCGCCTCATTCTTTTTCGTGACATTGACTCCAGGAGATCCAGGTAATAATACCTCTAAAGTGACATTGACTCCAGAAGATGCAGATAACAGTACCTCTAAAGATTTAGGTATCATAGCGCAACAACAATGCAAAGATACAGGAATGCTTTGTTTGGGCGATACAATAAAGTATCATTCTTCTGGTCCTTTATCAGGAGATCATGCATGGGACACTAATCATCGTGAAAGAGGTTGTCCACATTGCAATAAGTATTGTGTACTAACATGTATTTCTATGATAAATTCGTATTATGGCGGTAATTTGAGTAAAGATAGGATATTTTATTATATGAATGAGGAAAGGTCTGGTGCGGGAGATGGCCTTCCAGAAAATGATTTGGCACATGGTAGGGGCGTTGAAGCTCCTAATATAACCCAGGGGCTATCATGGGCATTAAATGGTGCTGAAATTATTAATTTCAGGGAGCCTGATTTTGTTCAAATAAAAAAGTGGATCGATAATGGACAGCCTATTTTGAGGTTTAATCGTGACGCAACTGCAGGTGGTTTTCATGCAACTGTTATTGATGGTTATGAGATGTATCCGGTTCAGAGTGTTCATGTAATTGATCCGTGGACAGGAGCAGAGAGTTTAGTCTCATACGAAAATTTATTGGTAATTAAATTATGGGTTCCATTTAACGTATCCACAGCAAGATCAGATGAAGTGTCTCTTTTTATGGATTCAGATCTAGATGGAATTGTCGATTTTGATGAAATTTACAGGTTCAAAACAGATCCATACAATAAAGATACAGATGGTGATTTTATACCTGATAAAGCCGAAGTCAGGTGCTATACATTTCTGAATAATGATTCATTTGACAGCTTTGATAATAGGAAACCGGATCCTGATTTTGATGATTTAAGAGCCGAATTAGACAGTGATTCCGATAATGGGGGAGTTATTGATGGCTTAGAGGACCGTAACAGGAATGGAAAAGTAGATCCTGGTGAAACTGACCCTCTGAATGCTTCAGACGATAAGTTCACCGTAATACCAAAAAAATAATTTTCGATTGAATATCAGATCATGATGGTTTCAAGAAAATTACTACTTGGAAATCGACCCCACCTATTATAAGGGTCAGTCCTTAGCTGATGCTATTATGTATGTAGCGGTTCAGGTCCCCTATAACCAAAAATAACTGAATACCTTGATGAAGGAAATCCTTTATATCCTAAGTTCCGCATTTTTAGGCGCATTAACGTCTCTTGATGTTGAATTATGCGCCTAAGCTTAAGTACATGTGGAAGAGAGTCATATCTCAAAACCGCAATCATCTGACATTGTATGCTTGCGGAATTTAGCATATGCGCTTAAAATATGGGAACTCAGTTATTATTATTTTTTCAACTAATCGAAATGTTGATGAATGTACTCAAGGAGATGCCAATAACGTCGCTGAATTGGGCTCTTCAAACTCTATTTTAACGCTTTATTTTAATTGAACGTGTTCCAGAGGGATTGAAATGAAAATATTCACTTCAATTAGCATGATATTTTTTAGCATGATATTTTTTCTTCTTATTTCAGGAAACTGTGTAGCTGAATCTGATAATCTTACTACTTATGAGGCTCCTAATCAGGCTAAATTAAGCTCCGGCAATATTTCAAGAATAGATGTCTTTGTGCACGACATAAATGATAACCCCATTCGAGAAGCAACAATAATACTTAAATCACTTGAGGAACCGGTAAGTCAAGACAAAAACCTTTTTACAAATAGAAAAGGAATAGCGATAGCTCAGGTAAATCCCGGAACATATGGTTTTTCAATTCAAGCAAGAAATTACCAAAATGTATCAAAGACTATTACTATCTTCAATGGAGATCCAGATACTATAGAATTTACCTTGGTTCCGGAAACAGGGTATGATCTCTGGATTTTTTTCTTACCTGTTTTTCTGGGCTTTCTTCTGTATGTGTGCTGGTTGTGCGAAAGTTCCGAGAAAATGAAGTTTGCTTTCATCGTTTTTTTGCTGTCTATATTTATTCCATTATTAATTCTAATGTCAGATTTGCACTACACAATGTTTTTTTATGTAAGTCTATTTTTTTCGATATTCTTGCTGATCACATTAATACTGATATGCCTTTATTTCCCTAAGAAACCGGAAATCTCCCAAAAATCGACAGATTTCTCCAATATAATCGCTGAGACTTTTGAGTTGGTAAAAGCCTCCTTAACAGTACTTGCAATTCTATCCTGGGCTCTTATTGTATGTTACTTTGAATGTGAAAACATTGAAACGGTGGTTATTTCTGACCTGAATTACCTGGAATTTCCTGTCTACATAGTGGTTGGAGTGGCAATCGGGGTGCTTTCCTACCTTATGTTAACCATAAGGCAAACATTCAGTCAACTGCTCCCAGCACATGAAAAAAGAAACATTTTGTGGGAATGTACCAGAAGAATCCTCATAGCACCATATATCGCAGTAGTAGGCGTCTATCTACTCTTTTCTATTTCAACTAACGATATAACTAACAGTTTTTCTAATATTAGTAATCCCACGCCGAATATTGCCGGTTCACCGGGCATAGATATTGCTACGTCTAATGCTCATTTTGTCTTCCTGTTCTCTATTTTTGCCGGGATGTTTACCAACACAGTTGAAGAATCTGTCTACAAAAATGTCAGAAAATTCTTGTCTTTAAATGCCGGCAAAGAGGATGAAGACAATAATGGTGGTATTAAGAAGTCTGACCTTTTTGAATTAGGCATTGAAAATGAAGACCTGATATATAGGTTGTATTATGAAGCAAATATAAAATCAGCCCAAAGCCTTGCAAAAGCCGATTCAGAGGACACCTCTAAAAAACTTCGATCTAACTATCAAAAAGACGAAATTCAATACTATATAGACCTTGCAAAAGATTCTCTTGAGAATTAAAACTGTGGCTAATCGAACCCACTTTCCGCAGAAGTCCACAAAAATGCCATATATTTTCTCAAGATGGATATAGGTTAAAAAATCACATCGTTTCAAATGAACTATATTGGACAAATCGGCACATATATTCTACAACTGTGTACATCTGCGGAATGTAGGATCGAAACCTGAAGATGCCGGATCTGATCAGGAAGCTTAAAAGATGGAGAATATTCTGGGCGTTTCAAATAGGAATTGGGTCAAAAAGAACCGGAACATGAGGGACTTTATCAAGGTTTTGTTAGTTCCCAAAAAATGCCCATAAACATTTGCAAGAAATTCGAGGCGATTTTTCCCATTTTTTCAACACTTCCCTCCCATCTCCCCCGCCTTTATCATGCACCTCAAATAAACCTGCGCCCAGACAAAAGTGATCACCGAACCTATTACCGTACCCGCAACAAGCCCCCACCAGACGCCGAGCAGCCCCCATCCGAATCCATAGGCAAAGAGCAGGGCAAAGAGGGGGGTCATGACCAGGCTCCGGAGAAGGGTTGCGATAAGGGCGCTTGTGCCTTTTCCGGCTCCCTGGAAGAGGGAGGCTGAGATCATCCCGAAGGCAACCGAGGGGTAGAAGAAGGTCATTATCTTCAGGAGCCGGGTCAGTTCAGGGGCGATCCGGGCTGCGGTTTCGGCCTGGGTGAAGACGGCTGCAATATCGGCGGCAAGGAAAAAGATCACGATTCCCATGGCGGCTTCCACCAGGACCCCGATTTCCGTGGCATAGATGTGGGCTTCTTTTGCTTTTTTATAGTCATTTTCCCCGATGGCAGCCCCGACGATGGCGACCATGGCGCTGGCAATCCCGACCAGGGGCGCAATTGCAATGGTCGCAACCCTCCAGCCCGTGGAGTAAACGGCAACCCCGTCCGTGCTGCTCACCTCGACTATGATGAGGTTCATTAGAAGGGCGGTCATGGCAAGAGCCACCTGCTGGACAGAGGAGGGGATGCCTACCCTGAAGATGTCCAGGACTATTTCCCGGTCGAACTTGAAGCCCCGGAAGGAGAATGAGACGTAGGTGTCCTTTTTCACGAAGAACCAGTAAAACATCAGCACCCCGGATATGGCGTAGGAAGCGATCGTTGCCCAGGCAGCTCCCGCTATTCCCAGGTCAAAGGTGTAAATAAAAATCGGGTCGAAAATGATGTTCAGGACCGAACCAATGACCAGGGCCTGCATGGAACGCTTCGAGTCTCCTTCGCTCCTCAGGATGGAATTTGCCGAGTTGCTGAAAAAGAATACAAAACTCCCCATAAAGAGGACCCTTGCATAAGCCACCCCGAGCTCCGTGGTCCTCCCCGCGCCGCTGTACATGAAGAGGTCTTCTACGAGATAAAGGGCAAGTGCCGTAAAAAATACCGTGAGTATAGCCATCATCACAAAAGTGTGCACGGCAACGTTGTCCACGCCTGCCTTATCCCTTGCCCCGATCCTGCGGGAAATTGCGGCTCCGCCTCCTATCCCGAGCCCGTTGGTCAGCGCCATCTGGATAAAAAAGAAAGGAAACGCAAAACCCACTGCAGCCAGGGCATCCGCCCCCAGCCCCGCCACCCAGAAAGTATCGGTCAGGCTGTAAATGGTCTGCACTGACATGGCAACAATGATCGGAATCGAGAGTTTGATAACAGCTTTTTTCGGGTCCCCCAGGAGGATATCGACTCCAACCGTGCTTTTTCCCGTGGGAGGATGAGCTCCGAACTTCTTGCTTTCCGCTTCCCCGTTTACCATTTTTCCCCGCCGTTTTCGGATTCCTTTGTTTCAGGCTTCCATTTTAATTCTATTCTTTTTATGTTTCCTTTGCCTTTAACATTTTCTTAATTTATAGATGTAAGCAGATTTTCAATGCTCAAACCTGTCAGTACTTTGTCCGATTAGTATTCATCTGACTTTGCTGTCTTCAAGAAGCCGTGCTTTTTTGTGCTCATTTTTTTTATTAATACCTATTTTTAAAAATTTAAGAAAAAAGTATTTATAATTAAATGATCATTGTTATATATTATTACTAATACAAATTTTAGTATTACATTATAAGTTAATGAATGCTAATACATAATACTGAAACATTCGACACATACCGGGGGAACGCAGGTCAATTACAGGGGTCTGATGCCGGACCGCTTTCACGTTCTGCTTTCCTCCGGATTTCAGATGAACCATCATAAATGATGGGGAGTAAATTCGTGAAGCAGGAAGCCAGGACATTGGGGATAAATAAGGCCTCAGCGAGGAAAAAAGACTTTTTGGGGGTGCAGGGGACTCGGGACAAGTTTATTCCTGCATCTTCACCTGTCAATTCTCCTTTTCCTGCTTCCTTTCCTGCTTCTTCTGCCGTCTCTACGGCTTCCTTCTCTTTTCCCTTTTCTTCTTCAGGTCTTTCTGCTGCTGTCCCTGCTTCTTCCTTTCCTGCTCCTGATTGCCCGTCTTGCTCTTCTTACCCGTCTTGCTCTTCTTACCCGTCTTTTCCGTCTTTTCCGTTTTTTCCTTCCGGGCTTCCCTCTCTCAATCTGAACATTTATCGGGAGCCCAGCATAAAATCCCTTATTAAAGAACAAAGCAGGGATCTTTACCGGCTAATAAAAAAGGTGCATTTTGACGGGCGGTATTACCGGGTAAAATGTGTGCGCTCCGGAGCCTGGGAGCACTGCTGGGAGCTTGCAGTGAGAGTCCAGTTTTTCGGGATGATGCAGGGGCTGGCTGTCGAACCGGAGCGGGTCGTTTCCGCAAAATCCAGGAAAATCATCTACAGATCCCTTATCCTGGTAAATCCTTACGAGTTGTGGGACGAGGAACTTGTCGAAAGGTTATGGAACCTGCAGGAGAGAATCGAGTTCCTTATCTCAAAGATCCTCTTCCACGAATGCATCCATGTCCTGATCTTCCTTGGAAAATCCCTGCCCGCGGGTTTCGGGCAGACGGACATTTTCCTTGAATTCAGGGAATTGCTTGAACTTGCAAACTCGGAAAAGTTCTACGTAGAAAGGCAGGAAGTCAGGCACTGCCTTCGGAATCTGGCCAGGCTTTCTCACAGTTTTCCCGAAAAGCCGGGGAAAATTCCTGAACATGGGCCAGATCCAGAGCCAGAACCAGAACCAGATCCAAAACCAGAATCAGAGCCAGTCCATGAACTCTATGAATTCCTGGTCCACGAAAAATACAGCATCAAAAAAACCGACCTGGCTTTCGGTCTTTCCTGGAGCAACGGGAAAATTGCCAGGGACTATGCGAAGATCGCAGCCCTGAAGTTTGGCTCCTGTCCCGTTTCCGATAAAAAGCTGTGGGAAGCAGCAGTACGCAGGCTGCGCAGGGCTTTGAAAAAGTTGTACGACAGGCTTGATGAAGAGCAGCATTCCCCGCTGCCGGATTGAAAAATTTCCCTGAAAAGTCCAAAGTATCGGATTCCCTTTTTATTTTCCGGAGTGTACTTCATCTCCTTCTATTTCTTCTTCTTCATCTTCTATTTCTTCTATTTCTTCTACTTCCCCTTCTGTGCGAATCCGGATAAATTCCTTTAAATCCGACTTCAAATAGCTCTCAATTTCTCCCAGGTTATTGTCCCCTGTTTCGGTAAATAGAAACGCAAAAACCGGATACTGCCTGTAGTCCAGCTTCCGGAGCTCCAGGGGCTTTTCGAAACGGGAAACAAACCCCTCGTAATCAAACGCTTCGATGTCTTCAGTTTCAATGTCATCCGGCTTTTTAGCAATCAAAAGGCAGTAAGTCCTGCTGTCCTTTTCCTTTTCCTTATTCTCATATTCATTTTCATCCCTTTCCTCATTCTCATTTTCATCCCTACAACTCTCTTCCTTCTTCCCGAGGATCTCTTCCCAGTCGGGTTCCAGCCCTTCGCAAAAATACCTGTGGACATTGATCCCGTATGCATAATACGCAATATCCGTGGTACACCACCCCGCAAACCGGATCGGGTTTACTTCCACAGGAATCAGCCTTTTCCTTTTATCAACCCGCAGCTCAAGATGCAGCGGGAAATCCCGCAGCCCGGCTCCCCTCAGCTCAGCAACTTCATTGATTTTATGGAGCAGTCCCCGGACTGCTTCCAGATAGGTCCCGATAGTCTTTTTTGAAGTCGTATAGACCTTATCTTCAACATCATCTTCCGACGGAAACAAATGCTCCATGATATTCAGGACAACCGGCTTTCCCTCGCTGTTATAATAAGCATCCACTGCCAGCTCCGGCCCGTCAATGTGGTCTTCAAGCAAAAATTTCCCTGAACTGAACACCTGATCCGGGAAAAGCCCTCTGATGGCTTCCATTTCCCGTTTCAGGGCTGGCAGGACCTTTTTCCATTCTTCCCCGCTGCTGACCTTATAAACCCCCGCACTGAAGAACCCGACTGCTGGTTTGATTATGAACGGCTTTTTGACAGCCTCAATATCCAGTTCATCAAGGCTTGCAAATTCCACGCCCTGATAGGAAAAGTCAGGATAGATCTGCTCCATCAGTTCCCTGAACCTGAGCTTATCTTTGAACAGGTCGATCCTTTCAGGGATGCCTGTGAAGCCCAGGTTGTCTGCTATCCAGGCGATGGAGTTTTCAGAGTTGCTGTAGACTTTGCAGGGGGTTCGGGTTTTAAGAAGTTCGATGAATTCGGCATCTTCCAGGAGTTTGATTTCTTTGTTGAAACCCAGGTGTTCGGAGGTCGCGTTTTTCAGGACAGGCAGGTTCATTTCTACGATGGTGTCCCGCAGAATTTGAGAAACGTATGGCTCATCTAAAATTATCAGATGTTCTACCCCCCGGTTTATGAATTTAGGTTTTTGAGGTTATATCGGTTTTGGAGGTTGGACCCATTTTCTTTATTAAATTTCTTGATTTTCACATTTTTCACGCTACTGGTTTTTATCACAATGTGAATTTATTGGAACATCTGTGTAGGATTCAAAATTGTTACTTGGAATTTTAATAGCAACAAAATCTTTTTAAGCACTTGGATATTATTCAAAATAGGTAGCAATGTCATCAGAACAAAAAATAACTAGTTTTGAAAAATATGTCTATTCTTTTTTTAACCATTTAGAGATCTATGAAGATATTTACAACAAAAAAGAATACAAAAAAGAAATCTTTACCGCCGTGAGAACTTTCCTTAAATCAACAACAGTAGATTCTGCTTACAAAGTTTATGAAACTTTTTTTAAAGCCTATTGGATCGGCACACAGGGTAAAGAGAATCCATTTTTAACACTCATAGAAAACATGAAACGATTCGAAGAATTCGCAGGGAGATTAACCCCCGATCAGCGAGATCACTATATCCATAGCGTCTTTGTCTTTTTACTTGGATTAACAGTTTATGAACAGAACTATAATTATAAAAAAACTTTCAAAAATTATGCTCTTAACAAAGAAATATATCCTCATTCTTACGATACGAGTTATGAAGAATTTTTCTATAGGTGGGGGCTTGCATCCCTTTTTCATGACATTGCATATCCTTTAGAAATAACTTTGAAGCAAGCAAAATACTACGCTGATCTTCTATGCAGCTACCCTGAAACAGGTGATCGGAACTTAAAAATAACTATGGATTTATGTAATTTTGAAGAATTTATAAAACTCTCTACAATCAATCCCAACCCAAGGCATGAAGAATATTTTGTGAGTAAATATCCTGATTACAAAAGGAAATTCCATCATGATGCAATTGCAATTCTCTCTGAATCAATAGCTAATAACTTCAATCTTAACTTCAATGAAGTGAGCAAGAATATCCACAACTTCAAAATAACTATGCAAGAAGGGAATTTTATCGATCACGGCTTCTACAGTTCCGTTATAATGCTACGTTGGTATCACCATCTGGTAAAAAGTACAAACTGGAACCCAGCTTATTTTTATTACCCTATAGCAGACGCGGCAAGTGCAATATTTTTGCATAATTATTTTGAGCATGGTCTGATGAAATCTTTTGACTTAAAACCTTTAAGAGCAAAAATTCATCCAATAGCTTACTTGCTTGTATTGTGCGACCATCTTCAAGAATGGAAAAGAGAATGTTATGGTAGAGAAAACTTAAATTATAAATGTCCTACCGATTTTAAACTAACATTAAATAACTATACATTAGAAATTAATTATGAGTTCTCGAATGGCTGTTTAAATGGTACGAACTTCTTTGAAATAAATACAAAGATTTATGAACTATTGAACATATCTGATATTTTTGAGTCTGGAATCACAATAAAGTGAGGTAATAAGAAGTGGCCAATAAGAAAGTTTTTGTTAGTTTTGACTATGAAAACGACAAACATTACAAATTTCTATTAAATGCTTGGAGCTCAAACTCAAATTTTGATTTTAAATTCTCTGACAAATCTGCGCATGAGATTAACAGTTATAACGTCAGTAGAGTAAAAGCGGGGTTGTCGACAAAAATTGGGGACGCTACATACGTTCTTGCAATAATAGGCAATGAAGCAAATAAGTTACATAAAGACCGTGAATTGATCGGAGACCTCAATTGGATAAATTGGGAAATAAACAAAGCAAAAGTTTTAAGAAAAAAATTAGTTGCGGTTAAGATTGATAGAAGTTATGGATCACCGTATGCGATCTTGAATTCCAATGCAAGTTGGGCTATGAGTTTTAACCAGGATTCTATAATAAGAGCTTTGTCAAATGCACGGTAAACTTTTTGACTTCAGCTTTCATAACCCAGTTCTCTAATATATATGCTCAACTCTCCCACTTTTATCTGGCAAAAATCGATGTTGAAAAAAATGCCAAAATAGAAGGTAAAACCAACATTCTGCAGATGTTCTCTCGAAAATATATTTCTATTGCTATCGTTCTTGAATAATTGCTCAAAGATCTGAAACTTAATTGAAGTTCCAGAAAATGGAAGTTGGAAGCTTTCAATGAAGGCGCAAGGTCGAAAAGTGTAGGAAATTCCAAAAACACGCATTTGAATAATCGGGGTAGTTTCTGAAAAAGCGATAGCAGTAATAATTATGTGCCTTGAAATTATATCTGCAGAAAGTGGGAGTAAAACCATATAAAATGACAGATTTTTCATGCAATTTCTGAAGATTGCTAAATTTTTGAATTGGGGTAGAAACCTTGATTCCTTCATTTCTCCAACAACACCTTCAGATTCTCCCCTTCCTCTCTTATATGCACCCTGATATCTTCAGCCCTCTTCCCGGCAACCTTAGAAAGCAACCCGCCAAACCGAAAAGAAAATGTAGCAGTAAAAATACTCCCGCCATCGTATGGCTCCATCGAAAAAGCCCCTCCCGAACAGACAATGGACTCCGGGAACAGCACCTTATACTCGATCAGTTCATTCGGGACACAGTTGGTAATCTCAAAGCTTAATTTTTCCAGTTTGCCCCCGAGGTATTCCTCAGCATAAAGCACGGAGCCTTTTTCGAAATTTTTCCCTTTGACCCACCTGGCAAGTACGTGGTCTTTGTGCCAGGATCGATAGTTTTCCGTAAAGTGGGTGAACCATTCGAAGACGGCTTCAGGTGGTCGGTTTATTATAACGGAATCTTTCAATGTAGTCATTTCTACAGCCCCATTTTCCCCGTGTTTATATTATTGGTTGGAATACTTGTTTTTATCTCACGGGTTCCCTGGCGCTTTTTGATTCCGGCTTAATTCGTTTTTCACAACGGTTTTAAAATTATAATTTGTTTGCATCTCGTTTGGCGTTGCTTCCTCTTTTTTTGCCTTTTCTTCTTAATTTTCATCCTGGAAAAGCCGGACGCCTCTGGCGTCCGGTGAGAGCCCCGGGACCTGAAAAGCAAGTCGAAAAACGTTTAATAGGATATGAACCCTCAAATGAATATACTGTATTACTGATTGTACACTGATTGAATACTCCGGTAAACCGTAAAATCAGGAATCGATGAAAATGGATTCGAAAATTCTCCTCTCTGCTCTTGGAATGTGGTTCATATTCGTTATTGCAGCTATCCTTAACGGCACTTTCAGAGTATCATTCATAACTCCCAGGGTAGGTGAATATGCGGGGCACGTTATCAGTACATTCACTTTCATCTGCGTTATTTTAGCCGCGACCTATCTCTTTCTCGGCTATCTGGATGCTGAGCTTTCCAGGAACGATTTGCTTTTGATCGGGGCACTCTGGCTTGTGTTGACTGTTGCGTTTGAATTTCTTTTCGGGCACTATGTTATGGGCCATTCCTGGGAAAAGCTGCTTGCCGATTACAACATTTTTAAGGGCAGGGTTTGGGTTCTCGTGCTTATTACTACTTTTCTTGCTCCGTGGCTGGTTGGAACTTATTTTAGGAAATGAAATAAACAGTCCTCTTGAGCGAACGAAGTGAGCGAAACGGACCGCGCACTGCCGAGCCGCAACTCGGCTGGGACAGGCTGCTTGCGGATTACAACATTTTTAAGGGCAGGGTCTGGATTCTCGTGCTTCTTACCACTTTTCTTGCGCCTTGGCTGGTTGGAACTTATTTTATGAAATGAAAGGATTTGGAGGGCAGGCGTTGGGTCTTTAATGCAAACTATTATTTTTTATCGCAAACAGGGGCTTTTTTCCGGCATATTATTATACGGTCTCAATCGATTTAATTCGAAGATTTTAATACAGATGGAAGCCTGATTAAAAATGCCTTCTTTATTGGGGTTAACTGCTTGATTGGAGTAACCCGATATTTATTTAGAAGTTTATTTATATTGTGACACTCTTTCTTATCAATTATCTGAAAAACATTATATGGATTGGGAATATCTTAAATATATTAGTGGTGTGTAAAAAATGAAATCTTTCGCATTAGTCCGAGCAGACAACTCTGACAAAGTAAAAATAGCATTACATGATCTGGAACGGTATGGGGACATTCAGTTTTCAGCCTCTCCCAGAAGTATCGAAGCAAACTATGCCGATGAACTTCTTGTCAGTGTAATGGGAGTGTCCCTCAAGTCAAAGTGCAATTCTGCAGCACTCGTTGAACTGAAAAACCACGCCGGGTTGGCTATTAGCAGGTTGAAGAAGATTCACCCCCCGGCGCATGTAGTCATCATCAGTCCCAAACATAAAGTATTCGAGGAACTTTCAGGCAAGTTCCGGCTCTATCCGGAATTTGACCGGGTGCTAACCCCACGGGAGAAGCCGGAAGTCCCGGATACTGTTCAGGAAATGGTGGAGTCAGGTAAACAGGAAGAAGAAAGTAAAGAATTGGTGGCAGAAGAGCCGGTCCCAACGGAATAACGGCAGATGATCCGGTTTTGTTGAAACGTTCTTGTTTTACTCATAAATCCCGGATACATTCTGCTCCATTCTTTACAGAAAAGCAGTTTGTAACTGCTTTTCTTCCTTACTGAAACCTGAAAAAACGGTGGAATCCCATTTCAGGGCTATTTTCATCATTTTTTCTTCCAGACTTTTTCCTTTCTCAGTAATGAAGACCCTGTATGCCCTTTTATCTTCCGGGTCCTGCTGCCTGTACACGTAGCCTGTGCTTTCCAGCTTTTTTATTGCCCGTGCAGCGGTGGCTTTGTCCATTTTATACTTTCTTGCAAGTTCTTCCTGCCTTACCCCCTCCTTCCTTTACCAGAAGGGACATCATAAAACTAAACTGCCCACTGCCAATGCCGAATGGTTCGAGTTTCCTGTTTTCAACCTGAAAGCAAAAACTATGCCCTCAACCGGTTCATCGGAAGGCATTTTAACATTCAGCTTCATATAATTTAGTATCTTAAATCAATTTTAACCGAATACAGGGGAAAGTTAGAGGGGATATCTGTTAATGGAAAACATGTTCAGATTTGCTGATGAGCTTGGGCCATTTAAGATCATTCACGTTTACGAACCTTCGGTTGACCTGAAGGCAGTGCTTGTGGTGGACAATGTGGCCAGGGGGCCTGCCATCGGCGGGGTCCGGATGGCGCCTGATGTGAGTACCGAGGAGTGTTTCAGGCTGGCACGGGCCATGACCCTGAAAAATGCCGCTTCCGATCTGCCCTACGGGGGAGGAAAGATCGTCATGTACGGGGACCCGAAGATGTCGCAGGAGAAGAAAAGCAAGATGCTCCGGGCTCTTGCCTCTGCTCTCAGGTATACGGACGAGTACATCTTTGCCCCTGACATGGGGACCGATGAGGTCTGCATGGCCTGCATTAAAGATGAGATCGGGAGAGTCGTCGGCCTGCCCTGTGAAGTCGGCGGGATTCCTCTGGACGAAATCGGAGCTACCGGCTGGGGAGTTGCCCATGCAACGGAGGTGGCTCTAAGGTACTGCGATTTCGAGCTTAAAGGGGCAAGGGTGGCTATCCAGGGTTTTGGGGCTGTCGGGAAAAATGCAGCCCGTTTCCTCAGTGAAAAAGGAGCCGTGATTGTTGCAGTGGCCGACTCCCGGGGGACAGTCCATAATCCCGAAGGCCTTGATGTAGAGACCCTTATCATGCTCAAAAAAGAAGGGAAAAGCGTAACCGATTACCCTGTCGGGGAAAAGCTTGACAGGGATGCAGTCATAGGCTTGCCCTGTGAAATCTGGATCCCTGCCGCCCGCCCGGATGTGATAAGTGAAGACAACGTGCATCTCCTGGACACTAAACTGGTGGTGGAGGGAGCAAACATTCCTGTCACGGAAGGGGCGGAGAAAATCCTTCACGAAAGAGGAATTCTCTATATCCCCGACTTCATCGCAAATGCCGGCGGGGTGATCTGCGCGGCTTCCGAGTATCAGGGGTCAACCCAGTGTGCAGCCTTCGGGTCAATAGAAGAGAAGGTGCGCAAAAACACGGAACTCGTGCTTGAGGCATCACAGAGAAAAGGAATCAGCCCGCGGGAAGCTGCCGTGGAACTCGCAGTCGAGAGGGTGAAAAGAGCTATGAAGTACAGGCGCTGGTCACTCTTTTCTTCGGCGCCCGGGTTTGTGTGATTTTAAATTTTTCCATTTTTTTTCATCAGTATTTCTCGAAGCTTTTTCATTTTTTTCACTTCTTTTTCCCGCAAAGCACTGCTGCTGCCCTTACCGCACTTTCCGGGCTGAAAAAGACCGGAATCCCGTTTGCCGTAAAAGCTGAAGCCATTTTCCGGGGGAACTTACCTCCCGGGGAACAGATGAGGACCGGCTTTCCGGAGTTTTCGGCAAACTCCTTTATTTTTTCGGCGACTCCTTCCGAAAGCAGGGGCGGTCCCCAGAGCAGGCTTACTATGGCAATGTCGTATTCGTCCCCGAAAGCTTCCCGCAGGGCGGCCAGGTAGTGCTCGTCCCTTACATTTCCTGTCAGGTCCATGGGGTTTCTTACTGCCGCAAATGCAGGAAGGCTTCCTTTCAGCCTGCTGACTGCCTCAGGCGGGAGTGCGGAGACTTCAAGGCCGGCATCTTCACAGGCATCGGCAATGGAAATCCCTATTCCTCCGCCGTCGGTTATGATAAGGACTCTTTTTCCCCTGACCGGGGTGTAGCTGCTCAGGACTTTACAGGCGTCTTTCAGCTCTTCATACCCTACTACTTCAATGATTCCCGTTTTCCGAAAGGCGGCTTCATAGGCTTCGTACCTCCCGCTCACGGCGCCTGTATGGGAACTGGCCGCCTTTGCCCCGGTTTCCCGCTTTCCTACCTTGAGGGCGACAACAGGTTTTTTTTCCGTACAGCGGGAGGCGACATCAAGGAAGCTCCTGCCGTCTCCCACGGATTCGATATAGAGGACCGCGACTTTTGTGGCTTCATCAGCCGCGAGGAACTCAAGGCAGTCGTTTTCATCAATATCGGCCTTGTTCCCGTAACTTATTACCCTTGCAACTCCCATCCCCTCGTTTGCCATCTCGTCCATGATCATGGCCGCAAAGGACCCACTCTGGGTGAGCACGGAAATTCCGTCCCTGGGGGGTCTTTCGATCTTTTCGCTTCCGATAAAGAAGGTGTCCACCTTCGATACGGTATCGTAGATCCCCAGGCAGTTCGGGCCTATAGCCCGGATTCCTTTTTCCTTGAGAAGGCTTTTCAGTTCGGTTTCCATCCTTTTTCCTTCGTCTCCCGTTTCCCGGAAACCCGAACTGACGATCACCGCCCCTTTTATGTTTTCGACAGGGCCTCTCAGGATTTCAAGAACAGCCACAGCCGGGACTGCAAAAACGGCAATGTCGATTTCGTCCTCTATTTCCCCCACAGAGGCGTAACATTTGAGCCCTTCTATCTCCCGATAGCCCGGGTTTACCAGATATATTTTCCCTCCGAACCCTATCTCACGGAGGCTTTCAAGGATCGTGTGAGAAAGCTTTTTGGGATTCGGGGATGCCCCTATAAGGGCAATACTTTCGGGTTTAAAGAAGAAGTCCAGATTTTCTCCAGTATGCATTCACAACCCCCGGTTTATTTTCCGCTAATATTTGCCACTAATATTTGCAGTTCGCATTTACAGTTCCTTATCCCTTCTTTCCGGCTCGAAGAGATGAACAGGTCTCCTCCGGGCTCTTCCGGAAAAACGGCAGTCCCGAAAATCCGGCTGTTGATTTTAGGCTCCTGCAGTTCCTGTTACCCCTGCCGCAGAACCTCGCCCGGAGTGTGTGAATTCTTCCCCGTTAATCAATATACACAATATACACATATAATTTAGGACTCTTTTGTATATTATCTCATCCTAAAACTCAGGATTTGCTTCTTTGATCTTATATCCCAAATAATCGATCAACTTCATGATCCTGATAACAATTCTGGAAATTGTTAATGAGAATAAGTAAAATGGCTTTTTGGATGAGTTCTATAAATTAATTTCAATGCCCCTTTCCGTGTCCTGTTCCCTTTTTTCTGCGGGAAGGCTACTTTTGTGGGATTAAGATTTTTTTTCTCATTTCTGTGTGTTTTTTTCGCAATTTACAGATCACAGTATTTGCAAACAGATCTGTCGCACTCGCTGTTCTTGAATCTCCACTTCGTGCCCCATTTTTTGATTCCCTGGATAACCTGTATGAAATCTTCTCCGCTTTCCGTAAGGAAATATTCGGACCTGCCCGGAAACGTGGAGTTGTCTGTTTGCTTTATGATCAGCCCTTCACTTTCAAGTTCTACCAGACGGGCTGAAAGAATTCTCGGGGTGACGCCGCCGAGCTTCCTTTTAAGCTCGTTAAAGCCTTTTTCTTTCTTTTCTCCTTTGTACAGCTCCAGGAGGATGTGGATAGTCCATCGTTTTCCCATAATATTCATCGTTTTGTAAACAGTGCAGTTTTTCATGGTATAAACATGGATACTGTCCTTATATAAACAAGTATCTTTAAAATACTACTATTAAAAGGATACCCAACAAAAGATGGATGTATATCTTCTCCGGACATTCCTTTATTAGGGATACAGGAGTAAAATCTTCACGCAAATCCTGAAATTTATTACAAATGTTGAGGCGATACCCATGAAGAAGACAATACCTGAAAAAAATGCTATTATCCAGCGCGACGGAGAAACCTACTTAATTGTCCCAAGGACTCCCGGAGGGTTTGTTGACCCCGCAACCCTGAGAAATATTGCGGATGTTGCGGAGAAATACGGGGCTGCCACCCTGAAAATGACTTCCGAACAGAAGATGGCAATCGTGGGCTTACAGGAAGAAGACATTGACGCCGCCTGGGCCGATCTCGGCATGGACGCTGGAATGGTTGCCGGTCCCTTTGTAAAGGGTGTCAAGTTCTGCATGGGCACGAACTTTTGCAGGAAAGGCCAGCAGGATGCCGTAGGCCTCGGGACGAAACTGGAGGCAAGGTACAGGGGAGTAAAGCTTCCTTACATGCTAAAAATGGCTGTTTCGGGCTGCCCGAGTTCCTGTTCCGAACCCGTGATTAAGGACGTCGGGGTCATGGGCACCGCAAAAGGCTATACCCTTATGGTAGGCGGCGCTGCCGGGCTGAAACCGAGGCTTGCAGATGTCGTGGCAAAAGGTCTCACTGAAGACGAAGTCCTGGAAGCTGTCGACAGGATCATCGAATTCTTCAAGGAATACGGAGAAAACAGGAAGAGAGTCGGAACAATCATAGACGAGATCGGCCTTGAAGAGTTCAAAAAAGAAGTAGGCCTCTGGGAAAAATAAAGTTCTTTCCCACTCACTTTTTCATTTTTAGGTTAATCCCTTCATTTTTTATTTTTAAAATTCGTTTCCTCCAAAAACGATTTTTTTTTATTTTTTGCTGCATTACTGCTGCATTATTTCTTTCGGATTTCCTTATCTTCCCGGTTGGATATCAAGTTAGATATCACAGTACTTGCAGACCGCCTTCTCACATTCTTTGTTCTTGAACTTCCATTTCAGGCCCCATCTTTTGATGCCCATGATTATTTTTATGAAATCTCTCCCGCTTTCCGTCAGGAAATACTCGGACTTCGGGGGGTTGGTGGAGTTGTCGAGGTTTTTCTCGATAAGGCCTTCCTGTTCAAGCTCTGTCAGCCTTTCCGAAAGGGTCTTCGGGGTTATGGTGCCTAGCTTTCTTTTCAGTTCATTGAAGCGCTTTTCCTTCTTTTCCCCTTTGTGTAGTTCCAGGAGGATATGAATGGTCCATCTTTTCCCCACGACATTCATTGTTTTGTATACGGTGCAGTCCTTCACATATACAGCACATTCTTTCATGGTATGAAGATAGAAACTGTCTACTATATAAATTAGTATCTTTAATATATCAGTACCAAAAAGATACCATCTAGTCCGATATTGTGAGTTATCAAATTCTTTACCCGAAAAGATGCCGTACGTCCGAAAACGGAATAAAAACGGCCGGATGCAGGGTAAAAAATGGCAAGGGTAAAAGAGGAGGCAAAAAATATGAAACAAAATTTACCTGAAAAAGGCGCAATCGTTCAGAGAGACCGTGAAACATACGCAATCGCCCCCCACCTGCCCGGCGGAATTATGGATCCGTCAGTTCTCAGGAAACTTGCTGACGTTGCGGAAAAATATGGTGCTGCAGCCCTCAAGGCGACTTCTGCCCAGCGGATTGCAATCGTAGGGTTGAAAGAAGAAGACCTGGACGCTGCCTGGGCCGACCTCGGGATGGCGCCCGGAGCTGCCATAGGGCTCTGTGTCAGGAGCGTTAAGTTCTGTCCGGGCACGACCTTCTGCAAGCAGGGTAAGCAGGATGCGGTGGGTCTCGGCCTGAAACTGGACGAGAAGTACCACGGGATGCCCATGCCTTCCAAGTTCAAAATGGGTGTTTCCGGCTGCCCTAACTCCTGTTCCGAGCCCGCGATCAAGGATGTCGGAATTATGGGCACTGCAAAAGGCTACACCCTGATGGTCGGCGGCGCGGCCGGAGCAAAACCCAGGCTTGCCGAAACCGTGGCAAAGGAACTCTCCGAAGAAGAGGTCCTGGAAGCCGTGGATAAGATAGTTAATTTCTACCAAAATTCCGGTACGAAAAAGCGGCTCGGCTCGTTCATCGAGAGTATCGGCCTGGAAGAATTCAAAAAGCAGACCGGGTTGTGAGTGCCAAGCTTGTACTGCTGTGAATACACTTCAGATTGTTTCCTCCGATAAGGCCCGTAGCCCCATTTTCCTTTTATTTCCGGGACTTCCAACGGGTCTTTCACAATTAAGACATTTAACAAGAAATTCAACAAGAAGGTCAACAAGAAATTCAACAAAAAATTCAACATCTCGAAAACTTGGGTATATTGAGGATTTTCACACACTGAACGCACTGACATGTTGAATATTTTGGCACACGGGGAGGGGATACCATCCTGGGGATTCTGGCATATCTGGAAAAACTAAGAGACTCAAAAACTGAAAACAAACCGGTCAAAAAGAGGGAATCATATGAAAATAACGGACATGAAATCAGCACCTGAAAAGCCGAACCCTCACAATGTGAGTGTCCGCATGCTCTATGATAACGAAAATGCTCAGGCGGTACATATCGAACTCAAGCCCGGGGAAACCCTGAAAAAACACATCACACCGGTGGACGTGTTTTTCTACGTACTCGAAGGAAACGGAGCCGTTGAGATCGGGGACGAACAGGTGGAAGTCAGCCGGGACATGCTAATAGAAAGTCCTGCAAAAATCCCCCACAGACTTCTGAATCCCGGAGACGGGACTTTCAGGGTACTTGTCGTAAAAGCTCCAAGGCCGACGGAAAAAACGCGTATGCTGTAAATTATTTCTTAATTTCCGGTGAGTGATCGGATAAAACCGCAGAAGGAACGGTGATAAAATGGTCAAAGAAAAAGTGAGTGAAGAAAAAAAGGTCGGAGGCAAAACGGTCAAAGAAATAAAGCCCGCTTCAGAGACCTTAAAACCCACAAAAATAGCGGTCGTTCGCTGTGATATCGTTTCAGAAGCCTGCCCTGGGGTTGGATGTTTCAAGGCATTCAATGGGAGGGAATCCCATTTCGAAAATTACGATGAAAACGCACAGATGATCGCCTTCTTCACATGCGGGGGCTGCTCAGGTCGGAGAGTTTTCCGCCTGCTAAAGGCGCTCAAAAAGCACGAACCTGATGTCGTGCACCTGAGTTCCTGCATGCTGATGGAAGGCTTTTATCCCAAATGCCCGAACCTCGACACCATCAGAAAAACAATCCAGAACGAAGGAATCGAAATCGTGGAGGGCACACACCACTGAAAATCCCATTATCCCTCCACCTTTTCGTTCCTTCGTCCCCCCTCCGTCATTCACGCTAACTTCCGTCCCACACTCCACTATCAATGATTTACACACCCCAACCTTCGTCCCCCCTCCGTCATTCACGCTAACTTCCGTCCCACACTCCACTATCAATGATTTACACACCCCAACCTTCGTCCCGATCCCCCTGGCTTGGAGTGTGGGGCTGGAAGTCTCATCTTTACAAAAATGCCAAATTTGCAAAGCTGGCATTATTTAGAGGAATTTTCACTGCGTTAACTTATGAAATTTAGAGAGGTCTAAAATTATGGTAAAACGGATGATTGTAAAAATTGACGAAGAAAAATGTACCGGCTGCGGAAAATGTGTCTCCCCCTGTGCCGAAGGTGCAATCCAGATCATAAATGGCAAAGCAAAAGTCGTGTCCGAAGAACTCTGCGACGGAATGGGCTTTTGTATAGGAGTCTGCCCCGAGGGTGCGATCACTATTGAAGAACGTCACACAGTCGAATTCAACAGGGAAAAAGCCGAATCCCAGCCGAAGCAGGCTGACATCTCCATCCGCTGCTTCAGCTGCGGGGCCGGAGAAGACACCCACTATCTGATGCCTCTCAGGCACAAAATGGAGAGTCTGTGGGTCTGTACTCGCTGTCTTCCGCAACTTATCCACGGTTAAAAGTCCGCTTGAGCGAAACGATGTGAAGCGAAACGGACTGCGCACTGCAGAGCCGCAACTCTGCTGGGTCTGCACCCGTTGTCTTCCGCAACTTATCCACGGTTAAAAGTCCGCTTGAGCGAAACGATGTGAAGCGAAACGGACTGCGCACTGCAGAGCCGCAACTCTGCTGGGTCTGCACCCGTTGTCTTCCGCAACTTATCCACGGATAATTTTCCTTCCTTCTTTTTCCCGTAGCTTATCCACGGATAATTTTCCTTCCTTCTTTGGCTGGATTACCAGGGATAATATTCCGGTTCCGGCTTCTTGAGTTCTTTTTCGAAACTGCTTTAAGATATGTAAGGGTCAAATTCCGATATGCAAAAGAAAAAGCTCCTCCTGGATATCGGCCTGAACGCCTACGAAGCTGCCGCCTACCTCTCCCTTTTGAAACTGGGCGTATCCGAAGCCAGCACCGTCTACAGGGATTCCGAGGTGCCTTACGGGAAGATCTATACCGTCCTCGAGGCCCTGGCAGGGAAGGGGTTTGTGGAAGTCCAGGCTTCAAGGCCCAAAAAGTTCATGGCAGTTGAGCCTGAGCTCGCACTTGATGCATTTTTTGAGAAGAAGAGATCCGAAGTTGAAAGGGAAATGGCACTTTTGAAAGGCGCCGTCGAAGAGGCAAAGGAAGCTTTGAAAGCTGTCCCGGCTCAGAAGGGGAAGAACGAGGTCTTCTGGACAACTGCCATCACGGAATCCGAAATTAAAAAGTTTGCCACCTCCGTCTACAGGGAAGTTAAAAAATCGGTCTGTGTAATCCCTCCGGCTTTAGGGATGCCCGTAGTCGCCAATCTGCTTCCGGATATCATAAAAGCCATAGACCGGGGGGTTAAAATCAGGCTGCTTATATCCCCCCGCTTCCTGGCTCTTGTTTCCCTGTTTTCAATGCAGGGTGAAGAAGTTCTTGGAAAACTGAAAAAAGGCCTGGACCTGAGGCTCAGCCAGAACTTTGACTCGTATTTCGGGGTCGTTGACGACAGTGTAGTAATCCTCTTCCAGCCCCACCCACAGGATAAAGACCGCGTCCTTTCAGTAGTGAAAATCTGGGATGCCGGGCTTGCAAAAAACCTCCGGGAGGAGTTTGAAATTTTGTGGCAGGCAGGGGAAAAAGTTGACCTGGAAGCAGAGTTTGAGAAAAAGAAGTGAAAACAAGGTTTTTCATATTGATTCCAAGGTCCCCGGGCTCTTGCCGGGTGCGCCTGAACGGCTGGCTTTTCCTGGAAAACGGGGGAATAAGTCCGGTAAGGCTGCGTCGGTTTCTTGCGATCAAAAAATATTATTACCATCCGCTCTTTTTAGGCACTGAATGATCATCGGCGTGCTGGGGCCCGAAGGCTCATATTCGGAAAGGGCGGCAAAGCTCTGGATGCGTAAAAATGACCTTGAAGGCGCGGAACTGCGGTATTTTGAGGATATCGAGGACGCTTTTTTTGCCGCGGCCGGAGGAAAAGCAGATATTTCGGTAATTCCCATCGAAAATTCCATCGAGGGTTCGGTCGGCGTAACCCTGGACCTCCTCCGGGAAGACGGAGCAGTAATAAGCGGGGAGGTCGTGGTCAAAATCGAGCACTGCCTGCTCTCTAAAGGAAGCCCTGAAGCCATCAGGGTCATCCTCTCCCACCCCCAGGCTCTTGCCCAGTGCCGGCATTTCCTGAAAACGAATTTCCCGCATGCGGAACTCAGGAGCACGGGCAGCACTTCCCACGCTGCAAGGCTGGCCGGGGAGTTTGAGGAAATGGCAGCAATTGCCTCTCCCGAAGCTGCCGAAAAGTACGGGCTGAAGGTCTTGCTTTCCAATGTCCAGGACCGGAAGGAAAACCACACCCGTTTCATCGTCGTGAGGCCCGAGGAGCCCGGAAAATACGGTATTTCCGGCTGCAAGGGGGCGGGTAAGGGATCTGACAGGATACGAAGCCAATGCAAGACTTCCCTGATCGCCTACCTGGCTAAAGACAGGCCCGGATCCCTCTACGGCTTGCTGGGGGCCTTTGCGGAGCGGGGGATCAACCTGACAAAGATCGAATCGCGGCCTTCCAAAAAGGAACTTGGGGACTATTATTTCTACATCGATTTCGAGGGCTCTGCCAGCGATGCACTTATAAAAGATGCCTTAGAAGATATTAAGGCAAAAGTTGATATGCTAAAAGTTCTTGGTTCATATCCGGCTTTAGGAAATTCGTAAGCTTAAGACACGGACTCTGGAACAGGGAACAAAACTCCAGATAGGGGCAGAAGCCAGTATCATTCTTAAAAAAAGAATAATGTAAATAAAGTATAGACCCCTATCTTAAAATAAAATATCACACAAAAGTACAGAGCTATATCACTAAAAGTACAGAGTTATACCATTAAAAGTACAGGCTAATAATTACTAAAAGTTACATATCACATTTATATAACCGGAACCGTAGTCCCGGTACTTAGAGGCGGCAGGATGGCTCTCGAGATTGAAAAAATAGTAACTAAACACGAATCGGCCCTTAAGAGGTACAGAGGCTTCTATTTCCTGGCGGACCTGCTTGCCGCGTTCCTGATCCTGTATGCCCTTTTCACGGTCTTCAACATGCAGGACATATTTTTCATGTTCCCCGTCTTTGAGCCTTACACAGGTGCAAGATACGATTTCTTAGGCTTTGAAATCTTTTTTGAGACGCTCGGGATGGCTTTTCTGGCCATAGTCCTGTCCCTGGCTTTAACGGCAATCAGGCATTACAGGACCGGTAAGAAGGATGCTATTTCCCTGGTTGAGGAAAAGTACCCCTTGCTGAAAGAAAGGCTCAGGACCGCTTACGACAACCGGGAACTTGATAACATTATTGTCCAGGACCTGATTGGCAGCGTTATTCTCGATTCGAAGCCCGTGAAGTCTTCAGCTTTCCTGAACCGGAAGAAGCTTGCAAAAAACTTCTTCATGATCGTATGTGCGGTTGTGGTTCTTGTCTATGTTGCCGAGACCGGCTACCAGGGCGAGTTCAGTCCGACGGACCTGGAAAGGGTCATCGAGGACATCCCCTTCCCGGGTTCGGATTCCGACCTTTTCTCGCTTGAGGACGGCGGTGGGACTTCCGAGGAAGAGCCCGGAGAAGACCTCTTCGGGGAGCCTGCTGTTATTGTGGTGGAGGGCACGGAAGTAGACCTGAAAATACCTCCAGGGGCAGGAGAGGGCTTTGTCATACAGGAAGAAGGGGAAGAGCGGGATGAGGAGTTTATCCAGTCCGCAGCCTACGACCCCGAAGCTATTGCCTCCCAGGCCTATTACGACAACCTCCCCGAAGGGTACAGGAGCATCATCCAGAGTTACTTTGAAGAACTTGCGGAAGAATGAGATAACAAATTTATCTAAAAGTTTGGGTTCCCATTGCCCGGGTAGGAAATCAGTTCCTATCATACTAGCTAACGAATTTATTCCTATTGTAAGAACCGGAAAATCATTATTGTAACACATTAAGTTAACACATTAAGTTAACACATTAAGTTAACACATTAAGTTAACACATCAAGTTAACACATCAAGTTAACACATCAAGTTAACACATCAAGGTTATAAATTATCCTGAGGGGCGGGAAGGGCCTCTGCAGGAAAAAAACGGAAAACGACAGAAAGGGTGAAGCATAATATGTATGAAAATGATGCAGATTCGGAGCAGGCCTCCATGACCTACCAGAACGCGGGCAGGATTTTCAAGAGTTTTTTTGAGGAGATCGGGAATGTCATCGTAGGCCAGAAAGAGGCAGTGGAGCAGATCACGATCGCCCTCCTCTGTGAAGGGCACGCTCTGGTGGAAAGTAATCCGGGGCTTGCAAAAACCCTTATGATCTCCACTATTTCAAAGGCAATGAACCTGAAGTTCAGCAGGATCCAGTGTACTCCTGATCTCATGCCCTCCGACATCACAGGGACCTACGTGATTGAGGAAAAAGAAAAAGGTAAGGAGTTCAGGTTTGAGCCGGGTCCCGTCTTTGCAAATATCGTGCTTGCAGACGAAATTAACAGGGCTTCTCCGAAGACCCAGTCTGCCCTGCTCGAGGCAATGCAGGAGAAGCAGGTGACTGTCGGAAACGATACCTACCTGCTGGACCGGCCTTTCTTCATCCTTGCGACCCAGAACCCCATTGAAATGGAAGGGACTTATCCCCTGCCCGAAGCCCAGCTTGACCGTTTCCTCCTGAAGATCCTGCTGGAATACCCCTCCTTTGAAGAGGAAATGGAAATCGTAAAGCGCTACACGAAATCCGAGGTCCCGCAGGTTACAAGGGGCCTGGACAAGTCCACCCTTCTCAATTTACAGAAACTCACAAGACAGGTCCCGATTTCGGACGAACTCACCCAGCGTGCCCTTTCTATCGTGACAATGACCCGGAAAGACAAAGAAAACATCGAATTTGGGGCTTCTCCACGTGCTTCCATAGGGCTTATCCTTGCTGCAAAAGCCCGCGCCCTCATTGAAGGCAGGAACTTTGTGAGCAAGGAAGATGTCGATACCATGGCCTACCCTGTACTCAGGCACAGGATAATCCTTACCTTCGAAGCCGAACGGAGCGGGATGACCTCCGATGAGGCAGTCGAAAAAATCCTCCAGAAAGTCAAATGAAGGGAGACCCCTTCGGTAAAATCTTTGAGTCGGCAGGAACGAAGCCAGGCAAGAAGTATCCAGGCAGGAATCGGCTTTTGATTGAAGATCCAGAATGACCCGCACAAAACAAAAAATAGAAACGGATTTTTTCAGGCAGCTTGACCGCTTTACCTTCTCGGTCCGGAAGCGTGTGTCCACGGTCTACGCAGGAAACCGCCCCTCTACCCGGAGCGGACACGGCATTGATACCATAGGGTTTCGGGAGTACGACCATAGTGACGAGCTCAAGGACATCGACTGGAAAGCCTATGCCCGGACCGAAAAACTCTATGTGCGGCAGTTCGAGGAAGAAAAGACTCTTACAACCCACATCCTGCTCGATTCCAGCAAAAGCATGGACTACCCCGGATACGGGACATCGAAGTTCGAATACGCGGCCATGCTCGCGGCTGGCTATGCCTACATGGTTACGAAATACAACGACAGGTTCGCCATTTCCACTTTTGGGGAGGATGTGGACATCCGCAAGCCCAGGAGGGGAAAGAAAAACCTCCTGCGGACAATCGACCACCTGAGCGAGCTCGAGCTTACGGGGGGGACCTCTATTGCCGAAAGTGTTGCAAAGTACAGCCGGGAGATCAAGTCCAGGTCCCTTGTCATCCTTATCTCTGACTTCCTTGAGGAACCCGAAGCCGTGGAATCTGCCGTGTACAGGCTCTCGGACCATGACCTCATCCTGATCCAGGTGCTGGACCCGACCGAAAAGAAGCTTCCCCTTGAGGGGAACAGCAAGCTTATTGACCTGGAAACCGGGGAAGAGATCAGGACCTATGTCAGTGAAAAGTTCAGGGGAAACTATCTGGAAAAGCTCGATGACCACAGTGCCCGGATCAGGAAAGCCTGCCTGAAGGTAGGGGCTGAGTTCTACACCTTTACGAGCGATACTCCCATCTTTGATGCGTTCTACCATACGATCAGGAGAAGGAGGCGCTGAAAAATGCCATTTGCAAACCCTCTTGCCCTTGCCGGCCTTTTGAGCATCATCCCTCTTATCATTCTCTACATGCTCCGGCCCAAACCTTCGGAGCTTTCAATTCCCTCTCTCATGTTTGTCCTGAAAATTGAGAGGGAGCGAAAAAGGGTCTACGCTTCGATCACGAAGATCGTAAAAGACCCTCTCTTCCTGGCCCAACTCCTGGTCCTGATCCTTCTTTCCCTTGCCGCCGCCGGCTACTTCTACACTGCGGAAGAACCCCTGAGCGGGGAACATACCGTGCTCATCCTGGACACTTCGGCAAGCATGCAGACGGAGTCTCGCTTTGAAGATGCGCTGGGACTTGCCGATACTTACCTCAGTAAGAAAAACAGCATCATCCTGGCTTCCAACGTGCCCCTGCTGGTCCTGGAAGGCGGGGGAGCTTCGGCTGCTAAGGACACCCTCAAGAATGTCCCGGAAGGGGCAGGGGTTGCCGACATCTCTGCGGCGGTCACCACCGGGATGCGTCTCCTGTCGCAGGAAGGTGGGAGGATCATCGTGATCTCGGACTTCACTTCCTGGGAAGGGGATGACCCTGTTGCTTCTAAGAACCTGGCAGAGTCCTACGGCATCCAGGTCAATTTCGTGAAAGTCGGAAAGCCCGCGGACAACGTGGGGATCATTAACGGCTGGATCGAAGCAACGGACGGGGACTACAGCTACACCTGCGTGGTCAAGAACTACAATACCCGGACCGAAAAGGTCGAACTTGAGACCGGCAGGGGAATTTCCGGGGGCAGCACGAAGCCTTTTACCCTTTCCGTCCCTGCGGGGGAGACCAAACAGTTCCAGCTTGCAGAACTGGACCCAGGAATTACCAGGGTAATGCTTACGGAAGACGACGACCTCCCTGCGGACAACAGTGCCTATATCTCGATTCCGGAAAGTTCCCTGCAAAACATCCTCTTTATCACGGATGACGGGAAGCTGCCTTCAAAAACCGCGCTCTCCCTGCTTCCAAACAGTGAAATCAAGGTCCGGAATAACGTCCCTGCGGACCTGAGTGCCTACACCCTGGTGGTGCTTGCTCAGAAGGAAACCCCGGTAGCTAACAGTTCGGTCGGAAGGATCGAAAGCTATGTGAGAGGCGGAGGAAATGCGGTTTTCATTGCAAGCGGGGCTTTTGTTCCGGAAAAGACCGACGTTGACCTGATTAAGATCCTCCCTGTAAAGCCCATAGGGATCGGAGAGGCTGAAGACGGGCTGGAAGTCGAGGAGGTCCGGGAAAGCAGTATTACCAAGGACGTGAAGACGGAGGAAATCTCTGTCAGGAAGTACCTGAACGCCACTGAGAGAACAGGTTCGACCACCCTGGCAGTCCTTGACAACGAGGTGCCTGTCCTGAGTTACTGGCAGATAGGGGAAGGCACCGTCTTTTACCTGGGTTTCAACGACGAACTCCAGGAAGGGGCCTGGAACAATTTCCACAACCTGCCCGAATACCCGGTCTTCTGGATAAAGCTCATTGAGTGGCTCGGAGGTGTCGGGGACATTGCCGATTATAACCTGGAGACCGGAACTGTAAGCTCCCTTTCGAAGACCGAGGATATACAAACCCCAAGCCGCACCCTGACTGCAAACCGCGTGCTCTTTGACGAAGTCGGGATCTATAATATCGCAGGCAAAAAAATAGCCGTTAACCTTTATGATGACCGGGAATCGGACACCACCGTGGACGCCTCGGAACTTATCCAGCGGGCTGTTGCGGATGACGAGCCCAAACTCGTGCGCTCCGATACCTATACAGCCAAAAAAGATATCAGCAACTACCTGATCGGAGTTCTTTTCCTGCTACTGCTACTTGAAATCCTTATCGTGCGCGGGAGGGGTGAACTTTGAACGTCTCCCTTGAACAGCCCGAAATGCTGCTCCTGGTAATCCCGGTAATCCTTGCGGGGTTCTACCTCCTGCGGAATACGAAAACGAAGCTTGTGGAATGGAGGATGCTGGTTGCTTTCCTCCTGGTCCTTGCCCTTGCTTCCCCTGTCACTCTGATGTCGAATGTCGTTAGTGAAGACAATCCTTCACTGATCGTGGTCTCGGACGAGACCGGCAGTATGGGTATTTTCCAGGAAGGAACGGGCACAGACCTCTACGAAGCCCTTACCGCAAAGACTCCCACCACCTTCATCCAGCTAACGGGAGACAAGACCAGCCTCGGGGATGCTGTCCTCCAGTACTCGGGCAGCGGAAGCCAGGTTGTACTCGTGACCGACGGGAACAATAACGCAGGCAAAGACCTTACGGAAGCCCTGGAATTTGCCCGGGAAACCGATACCCGGGTTTACATGGTTGAACCCGAACTCGAGGTAAACGACCTCAGCGTACAGGTGCTAGGGGACAAGACCGTTGTCGTGGAAAACGATAACGAGTTCGAAATCCTGGTTTCCCAGGCTAACGACGGACTTGCCAGTTATTTCCTTAAGGTCTACGTGGACGGGGATGAGAAACCTTTCCAGAGCAGGCACTTTTCCCAGGATACCCGGGAGATGACTATTCCGATCACCCGGGCTTTCGACAGCCTCGGTGCCCACACCCTCAGGGTTGAAATCGAACCTGACGGGGAAGACCTGAACGATATCAATAACGAGTTTTACAAAGCCCTCTACGTTGTCCCGAAACCGAAAATCACCCTCGTAACGGATGAGCCGGATGCCCCCCTGGGCCAGATCCTGAGAAACCTTTACGAGGTTTCGGTGGTTAACGATTATCCCGGAGCAAATAAGATCGAGGACAGCAAAGCTCTTGTGCTCGATAACAGGTTCATAAACACCCTCTCCGAAAAAGAAGTAAAAGAAATCAAGACCTATGTCAGTGACGGGAAAGGGCTGGTCGTTGTCGGCGGGGAAAGGGCATATAATTACGGGAACTACCTGAACTCTTCCCTCGAAGCCCTCCTGCCTGTCATCTCGAAACCTTCCGAGTTTAAGGGAGGAAGGAGTCTTATTTTGGTTTTGGATGTTTCTCCGAGTACCCTAAAGAAAGATGTTAATGTGGCAGAAGGCATAAGTGAAGTTGAAAAGGGGACACTTGCAGATATTTTGGGCAATGCAATATGGATCATTCAAAATGAAAACTTAAAAGATGCAGATGTGGCGGTAGTTGCCTTTGGGAGTACAGGTGTTGATGTTTCCGAGGGTTTTGTCTATCTGGGCTTGCCCTACAATGTCCAGCTACTTGAAGAAAAGATTTCACAATTAAATCCACACTTAGAAAGTGAAACATCATTGGATGAAGGATTAGAAACTGCAAAGAGTTTACTGGAAAGTGAAGACGGTGAACTCGATGTTATCATTCTATCAGATGGTGGGATAGAAGACTCTTACCCGGAAAGTCTTGAAATTGCGAAAGAACTGCAAGGGATGGGTGTAAACTTTTACTTCATACACATAAGATCAAGCGCCAGCTCTCAGTATGATTCGAGAAGGAATCTCTATGCGGAAATGTTAATGGAAGAAGTAGATGGGGTATACCAGAGTTTAGATCCTAGAGTGGTAGATAATCCCCGGGCTACCATTGATTTCGAACCCACAGTAAAACCCCCCGAGGAAGAAGAAGATGAGGAAGAAGAACTCGAACCCGACGCCTACCCCCTCCTGGTATATTCCCCTAATCATTTCATCACGCGAAACGTTGACGGAAATGTTACGGGGATGATTACCGGCTACAACGATGTTACCCCGAAAGCCGGGGCCGAACGCCTGATAATCACGGTTACCGGAAAGCCTGTCCTTACCACCTGGCGCTTCGGGCTTGGCAGGGTAGCTGCCCTTTCCACGGACAACGGGGAAGGAGGAGGGAGGCTCTGGGCTCCTGTGCTTTACTCCGGCGAGAACGCGCGGCTAATTTCAGGCATGAGCAACTGGGCTATCGGAAACCCCAGGGCTGAAGAAGGAGCCGTCCTTGACGGGCCGGATACCTGGCTCGGGACCCCGGCTGAGCTTACCCTGATAATGTACGAGGAGGGCGTACCGAAGCTTAAACTGGACGGGGAAGCCCTGGACCTTGCCCTTACCGGAAGGAACACCTACGAGACCACTGTAAACCCTGACACGCCAGGTCTTCACGACATCTCCGGCTATCCTCTTGCCGTAAACTACCCCCTTGAATTCCGGGACGTCGGGATCAATAAAGAGGTTGAGCCCCTGGTCCTGGCAACCGGCGGGAATATCTACGACGCAAGGGAAGCAAGAGCCCTCCTCCTGAAAGACGCCCGGCAAAACTCCGAACGGGAAGTCCAGGAACCAACGAGCCTGAAGATGTACGTGCTCCTTGCAGCCCTCCTGCTCTACCTCAGTGAAATAATTGTAAGGCGCATAAGGGAAATGAGGAGGCTCAAGAAACTGCAGGCAGTGCAGGCAGCAAAGGAAGCAGCAGGAGAATAATTTCCAGTTCTCTTTTCTTTTTTTCTCTTGCCTTCTCTCTTTTTCTTCTTTCTTTTTTCTCCCTTTTTCCTTTCTTCTTTTGCCTTTTCTTTTGCTCTCCCCTTTTCCCTTTTCCTTTTTTCTCTTGCCTTTTCTCTTTTCCTTTCTTCTTTTGCCTTTTCTTTTGCTCTCCCCTTTTTTTCTTCTCTTTTTCCTTCTCCTTCCTCTTTCCGTCTTCTTTTTCCTCTCCTGTCATTTTTTTTTCTACTTTTCCCGTCAGACGTCTCAGGTTCCGAGGCAGTCATTCAGGTGCCTTTTTTAGTTGTCCCAATGACCTCGATAGTCATTAGAATGTATTTTTTGGTTATTGTGGTGCCCATCTCAGTCATCAGAATATATATTTTGTATATTGTGATGCCCTTTTTATTATTGGTCTTTAAATTCAAAACAGTGCTGTGTATGAACTCAATTTTAAGATTTCATTTTTGGAAAAAGCCGGTCAGCAAGCTGACCGGTGAGAGTGCCGGTACTTGAAAAGTAAATTGAAAAAGGTTTGTGGGGATAAGTTAATGCCGGAGTTACGGTTGTTGATCTGCTCTATGCCCCGCATTCTCACCGGGCGCCGCAGGCGGCCGGCTTTTCCCTGAAAATTCATAGAAATAAGCACTGAGAACAGCTAAAAACAAGAGCAATGAATAAAATGACAGCCTTTTTCAGATATGTGCAAGCACCAGCATGGTCACCTGCCCGAAAAAGCCGGAAAAGAGAGGGACCACCAGGTTATCATCGATTTTGTTGACTGCGGTTTCTGCAAGGGTTGCGAAAAAGGCCATGACCAGGGCAACGACGGGGTTTCCGAGAATAAGGAGCCCGACAATGAAGTCTACGAGGAGTTCGGAGCCTGAACCTTCCAGGGACTTGTCATTTTTGAATGTTGTGTGAAACACTCTTCTTTTTCCGTAGAATTTTCCTATAAGGGCTGCAACAAGGTCTCCTAAGGTTGTCATCAGGATTGCGGCATAGGCGATTTCCCTGGAGAAAAGACAGATGACTGCTACTGCTCCCAGTGCAAAATAGATATGCCCTCCAAGCCTGCATCCTTCCTTTTCCCTGTACATTGTATGGAAAAAGGGGATTTTCATGTCCTGTTCAAGCCTGAAATAGTCGAGGACCAGGACAAAGATCAGGAAAAGCATGAGCACCCAGAGAACTTCCTGTTTTCCGAAATACTCGTAGATAAGCACGATCAGGACTGAAACCAGGTGCACGCTTTTTCTCAGGATTTCGAAAATAAGTTCTCCGGAAGACATGTTGTAGGAACTTTTGCGAAGGTATGATATAAAGTATGTGATGCAAAATGTTGATAAAAAATGTTGAAAGGGATCAAGGGATCAAGGGATCAAGGGATCAAGGGATCAAGGGATCAAGGGATCAAGGGAT